>NZ_QNRN01000003.1:153138-219977 GCF_003315125.1 Bacillus sp. DB-2
AGCAGTAACAGAAGCTTTAGCCGTTTGACTCTTTTCAACAGTAAACTTGATAGGGTTTTGATTTAAGTCGTAATGAGTAGGAGCCTTTGTTTCAACGAATTGATAGTCCCCAGGACGTAAATCAGAAACAGAAATTTTTCCATCTTTATTAGTAGTTAAATCAGAACGAACATCATTGCCGTTTTGATCAACGATTTTAAAGATAGCACCTTCAAGAGTAGAGCTGTCAACGTCGTCAAGCTTAATTAGTTCGACTGAACCTTTAGTTAAGCTATTAGTAGCAGTAACAGAAGCGTTAGCAGCTTGACTCTTTTCAACAGTAAACTTGATAGGATTTTGATTTAAGTCGTAATGCAGAGGAGCTTTCGTTTCAACGAACTGATAGTCTCCCGGACGTAAATCAGAAACAGAGATTTTTCCATTTTTATCAGTAGTTAAATCAGAACGGACGTCTTTTCCGTTCATATCAACGATTTTAAATACTGCACCTTTAAGGACAGAACCGTCAACGTCATCCACTTTGGAAAGTTCCACAGCGCCTTTTGTTAAGCTATTCGTAGCAGTAACGGAAGCGATTTGTTCTTGTCCTTTTTTAACTGTGAACTTAATAGGTGTTTCGTTTAAGTCATAGTGATTAGGAGCTTTTGTTTCGATAAACTCATAGTCTCCTGGTGGTAATTCATCCACAACTAAACGGCCGTTTTTATCAGTAGTTAAATCAGTACGGACGTCGTGTCCATCCTTATTAACAATTTTAAATACAGCACCTTCAAGTGTTGTGTTTTCTTCAACATCGTCAACTTTAATTAACTCCACACTACCTTTCGTTAAGCTGTTCGTAGCTGTAACGTAGACATGTTTTGTTTGACTTCTTTCAATTGTGAACTTAATCGGTTCTTCATTTAAGTCATAATGTTTCGGAGCTTTCGTTTCAATAAATTGATAGTCTCCAGGTTGTAAGTCTTTAGCGATGATTTTTCCATCTTTATTGGTAACTAAATTCGTACGAATGTCGTTACCGTTCATATCAGTAATTTTAAATACCGCACCTTCCAGCGTTTCTTTCGCATCTAAAGAGTCAACTTTCGTTAATTCCACGCCACCCTTTGTTAAGCCATTTTTAGCAGTAACAGAAACTTGAGTTGATTGGCTTTTCTCGATAGTGAAAGGAATCGGTGTTTTATTTAAATCATAATCTTTAGGAGCTGTCGTTTCTACGAATTGATAATCTCCCGGTCGTAAATTGGAAGCAGAAACTTTCCCGTGTTCATCAGTAGTTAAATTCGTGCGAACAACTTTACCTTTCGCATCAATGATGTTAAATACCGCATCAGAAAGTTTTGTATCTGGATTTATATCATCAACTTTAATTAACTCTACCGCACCTTCAGTTAAGCTGTTAGTAGCAGTAACTTGCAGCTGTTCTGTTTGGCTTTTCTTAACTGTAAATTTAATTGGTGTATCATTTAATTTATAGTGTTCAGGAGCTTTCGTTTCAATAAACTGGTAGTCTCCCGGACGTAAATCAGGAACAGCAACTTTACCATATGCATCTGTCGTAAGATCAGTGCGAACATCATTACCGTTCATATCAACAATTTTAAATACAGCACCTTTAAGGACAGTACCATCAATATCATCCACTTTAGAAAGCTCTACCGCACCTTTCGTTAAACTATTTTTAGCAGTAACAGAAATAGGTTCAGCTTGTCCTTTTTCGATAGTGAAAGGAATCGGTTCTTTATTTAAATCGTAGTGTTTCGGAGCCGTTGTCTCGATGAATTGATAATCACCAGGACGCAGGTCAGAAACGCTAATTTTACCTTGTGAATTTGTAGTAAGATTCTCGCGAATTACAGTACCATTCATATCAACAATGTTAAATACTGCGCCTTCAAGAGTAGAGCCATCGATGTCATCCACTTTAGTAAGTTCAACGCCGCCTTTTGTTAAACTATTTTTCATAGTAACAGTAGCAATATCTTTCTGGCTTTTCTCAACTGTAACTACAATAGGCTTTTTGTCTAAATCATAATGTTTAGGAGCCGTTGTTTCGACAAATTGATACGTACCAGGACGTAAGTTTTCAACAACAATTTTTCCTTCACCATTTGTTTTTAAATCTGTTTTAAGTACTTTGCCATTTTGATCTAGTAAATTAAATACAGCATCGGCAAGTTTTGTTTGATCGTTTAAATCATCAACTTTAATTAATTCGATACTACCTTGTTTTAAACTATTTTTAGCAGTTAAAGAAATAGCTTTTGTCTGTCCTTTTTCAATAGTGAAACCAATAGGCGTTTCATCTAAAACGTAATGCTTAGGAGCTTCTGTTTCGATGAATTGGTAATCACCAGGACGTAGGTCGTTAATTTCGATCTTCCCTTTACTATTTGTAACAAGGTCTTTATGAATTACAGTACCATTCATATCAACAATGTTAAATACTGCACCTTCAAGGGTAGTGTCATCGATGTTATCTACTTTAGAAAGTTCCACTGCACCTTTTGTTAGAGCATTTTTAGCTGTAACATGAAGAATTTCAGTTTGGCTTTTCTTAATTGTAAATTCGATAGGTTTTTTATTTAAATCGTAATGTTCAGGAGCTATTGTTTCCACGAATTGATACGTACCAGGACGTAGATTTTCAACAACAATTTTTCCTTCATCATTTGTTTTTAAGCCTTCTTCAACTAGTTCTCCGTCTGCATCTAATAAATTAAATACAGCGTTAGCAAGTTTTGTATCGATATCAATATCGTCAATTTTAGTTAATTCAACGCTACCTTTTGTTAAAGTGTTTTTACCTGTAACAGTAATCTTTTTCGTTTGACTTCTTTCAATTGTAAATGGAATCGGTGTTTCGTCTAATACATAGTGCTCAGGAGCCTTTGTTTCAATAAATTGATAGTCTCCCGGACGTAAATCAGAAACAGAAATTTCGCCATTGTCATCTGTAACAAGGTTTGTATGAACTTCCTTACCGTCCATGTCAACGATTTTAAAGATTGCGCCTTTCAGCATCGTACGATCGATGTCATCGATTTTTGTTAAGGTGACAGCACCTTTCGTTAAGCTGTTTTTAGCAGTAACGGTAATATTTTCTTTTTGACTTTTTCCGATAGTGAACGGAATAGGGTTTTTGCTTAAGTCATAGTCTTTTGGAGCTTTTACTTCAATAAATTGATAATCTCCCGGACGTAAATCAGAAGCGGTAACTATACCGTTCTCATCAGTCGTTAAGCCTTTGCGAATTACCTTTTTAGTGTCATGAGCGTCAACGATTATAAATTCCGCACCTTCAAGTGTAGTGCCATCAACGTCATCTACTTTTGTTAAAGTGACGCCACCTGTAAGTAAACTATTTTTTACAGTAACAGGGATAGGAAGATCTTCCTTGCTACCTTTTTTAATCGTGAACTTAATAGGTGTTTGATCTAATTTATAATGTGCAGGGGCTTCTGTTTCAATAAATTGATAATCCCCTGGTGCTAAATCAGGAATAACTAGTACTCCATAATCATCTGTTTTTAAATCTTTTGCAATTTCTGTACCGTTTGCGTCTTGTAATTTGAATACCGCACCGGCAAGAGCTATTTTGCTGTCCACATCATCTTCTTTAATTAGTTTAACTTTTCCTTTCGTTAAACTATTTTTAAATGTAAGTGGAAGAAGTTTTTGTTGTCCTTTTTCGATTGTAAATTCAATTGGTTCTACATTTACATCGTAATAAGTTGGAGCCTTTGTTTCGATAAGTTTATAGTTACCAGGACGTAAGTCATCTACAACTAGCATTCCTTTACTATTCGTAACAAGGTCCGCACGAACATCTTCATTAGTATCCATATTCACAATTTTAAATACTGCACCTTCAAGTGTTTCCTTTTCATCTGCAGCATTTACTTTTGTTAATTCAATACCGCCTTTTGTTAAGCTATTTTTAGCAGTAACGAAGGTCTTAGTTGTTTGACTTTCTGTAATCGTGAATTTAATCGCATTTGTATTCTTATCGTAATACTTCGGTGCTGTTACTTCGATAAATTTATAATCGCCAGGGCGTAAGCCAGTAGCGACAACTTTACCGTCCGAACCTGTTTTTAAGTCTGTACGAATTACCTTTTTATCGTCATTCGCATCAACAATTTTAAATACTGCGCCTTCAAGAGCGGTACCATCGATATCATCAACTTTTGTTAGTTCGACATCTCCTGGTTTCAAAGTATTTTCAGCGGTCACAAGTATAGGCTCTTTTTGACTTCTATCAATTTTGAACTCAATAGATTTTGTGCGCAAATTATAATGCTCAGGCGCTTGTGTTTCAATAAACTGATATGTGCCAGGACGTAGTTTATCAGCTTTCAATTTTCCGTTAGCATCTGTAGTTAAGTCGGTGCGAACTTCATTGTTATTCGCATCAACAATTTTAAATACTGCACCTTTTAGAGGTTTTTTCTCACCAAATTCATCAACTTTTAATAATTCAACTTCGCCCGTTTTTAAACTGTTTTTTGCCGTAACAGTGACGAAAGCTGATTGACTCTTATCGATTGTGAACTCAATAGGAGTTGTATTTAATACATAATCCTTAGGGGCACTTGTTTCAATAAACTTATACGTACCCGGTTCTAAATCTTTAACAGTTACTTTACCGTCTGAACCTGTTTTTAAATTTTCGCGAATTACCTTTTTATCGTCATTCGCATCAACAATTTTAAATACTGCGCCTTCAAGGGCAGAGCCATCGATATCATCAACTTTTGTTAAAGTAACACCACCTTTAATTAAGTGATTGGTCGCTGTAACAGTAGTTGCTTTCTTTTGGCTTTTTTCAATTTCAAATAAAATAGGTGTTTTGTCTAATGTGTAATGCTCAGGTGCTTTCTCTTCGACAAATTGGTACTTTCCAGGACGTAGATCTTTTGCTTCGATTTGTCCTTGATCATTTGTCGTTAATTTTTCATATCCAGGAATTTTTGTGTTATTTCGGTCTCTTACACTGAATTCTGCACCTGCTAAGGTTTTTCCATCTTTATCGACTTTTGTTAAAATAGCCGATCCTGGAATTAAACTATTTGTTGCAGTTCGGTTTACTACTGTCGTTTGATCTTCTTTGATTGTAAATGTAATAGGTTTACTGTCTAATGTATAATGCTCAGGAGCTGTTGTTTCTTGTAAGTAGTAAGTTCCTGGTTTTAAATTATCTACAGTAATTTGTCCTTTATCATTTGTTGTTAATTTTTTATGTTCAGGAATGACCTGTTTATTTTGATCCAGTAAAGAGAAAACAGCATGTTCAAGTTTTTCCCTACTGTGAGCATCAGTTTTTGTAAGTACTACTTTCCCGACAAACTTCTTATTTGTAAGGGTATAAGTTGTAATTTCTTTTGAACCTAGTTCAACAAGTATACCTTCTTTTAATTCTTTACTAATTACATAACCTTTAGGTGCTTTCGTTTCTTTAATTAAATATTTATCACGTCGTAGGTTGTTAAACTTAGCGACACCGTCATCACCTGTTGTAATTGGTCGAATAGCGGTTGTACCTGTTTGATCATATAAAGTAAATTCTGCTCCGGCTAATGGTACTTTTTTATCTTTATCATCAACCTTTATAATTTGAAGGCTTCCGCGTCCTTTACTAGCAGAACCACCTCCAGATCCAGAAGATACTTTAACTTCAACTACTTTAACATCTTCAGTTTTCGTTAATGTTAAACGATGACCAGTAATCGTCGCTTTATTACTTACCTTTTCATTATGGTCTGCATTAATGAGTGTACGGTATTCTAAAATATAAGCCCGATCAATGGTATGAAGGAATTCAACTTTAAACTGTTGTTTCCCCGTATCGTTGTCTGTTGTTACTTTGAGTTTATAGTCTGTTCCTTCTTTTAATTCATTTGCTGTATCTTTTGTTAAAGTTCCATCTACGGCTACCGTTGTCGGATATAGATGGAAAGACTTTTCATCGAGAATTTGATTATCAGTTGGGTCATCTGTTACGACAGCATTTTCAATAGTTGACTGACTTGCGTTAATAGAAATGCTCCAATCAATATGCTTGTCATTTTGTTTCGCTGTTTTCGTAACACCGCTACCACCGTTGGTAATCTCGAATGCACCATGGATAGTAGTAACAGTTTTCGATCCATCTTTTAAATCGGCATAATTATCGTAGCGTTTATTAATTTGTTCGCCTGCGAGTGAAGTTTTAAAACTAATATAATACGCAGAATTAATTTCGTTTTTAAAATGAACCGTTAATGTATTGTTGTTATCTTTTGTTGGAGTTTCTATCGTATATTCGCTAGATGGAACAGGATCACCTAATTCAAATCCATGTGCACCACCAGTTAATTTCATATGTCGAACTTCAATAGATTCCGGTATTAATTTTTGGTTATCTCTTAATACGTCAACAATAGAAGGATCCTTAATCGTTCTATTATTATAGTTAAATCCAATGTCCCATTTAATTTCTTTCGTTTGGGCATTGTAAGAACCGTATTTAAATCCGTTTCCTTTTGTATAGCCGTCAGGATTGAATGTATCATCGGATGAACTATTTTTATCGTCCCCATTTATATCTATCCATGATAAATTTGCTGTATTTTTGAATGATTTATTATCCTTCTCTTTGGATAGATTCTCGTAATTAAAGTCTGTTGTGTATGTGATAGTTAAAGTTTTATCCATATTAGACTTGTAAATACCAGCTAGCTTCACTTCGAATCCCTTATCAGTTACATGAAGTGTGTAATCAATCCCTAATTTAAGTTCATTTGATCCGTCAGTAATCTTGAAACTATTTTCCTGTAACGTTAGACCACCAAAGTCAAATGTATCCTTGATAACAGCATCGTTTAACACATATTTGTTATCATTTACAACAATTGTCCATTTTGTTGTTTTCGCATTGTAATCTGTATCGCCTGCATTTTTATTATGTTTCTTTATGATGTTTTGTTGTTTTAACGTAACTTTGTTTGTTTTATTCCATTTACCATCTGCAATAATCTTATTTTCGATTTCGCCATCTTTTATGACATCATTCGTAGCTTTCGATGTATAAGTAATCACATAGGCACTATTAATATCTTCAGTAAACTGTAAATCAAATCCCTCATCGGTTTCTTTTACAGTAAAGTTTGTGGCATTGTCACCTGTAACAAGTTTCCCTGTATCATCATAAGAAGCGTTTTTTACTACGATAGAATTTTTATCAACTTTATGAGATTTATCCAAAACATCTTTTAAAAGAGCATCAGCTTTTTTAATATCTCTCTGGTCACCGTTATAAGTGATTGTCCATTCGATTGTTTGTGTTTTTGGGTTGTACTTACTATCTTTCTTTAGATGCGTACCACGTGAAACAGTTACAGTTGCATTTGTTGATACACTATCTTGATTATCACTAGATACTTTTGCATTGTTTTTGAAACTAGTAACACTTTCATCTGTAATCTTTGTCGCATATTCAATTTCATATGCTTTATTCGTTTCCTTTTTAAAAGCAATATTTAATTTATTAGAGGATGAAGTAAGTTCATATTCTTCCTTAGGAACTTCTGCACCACGAGTTGTTTTCCCGTTAATATCTACTTCTAAATAGTAAACCTTAATAGAATCTTCTTTGAGACTAGTCCCATTTGGAATGTCATCTTGAAAGACGGCATTTGTAAGCTTATCTTTCGTCTTGTTCATTTCTACTTTCCAATTAATTTGATTCGTATTAATTGGTCTATCAGGTACACCTTTTTTATCTATAGATTTTGTTACTTTAGGTTTGAAATCAAGTTCAATAACAACTTCTTTTTCTTTAATAGGGAATGGGATTTGTTTTTCTGTAGTCCCTGTAATTTTTACTTCATTAAACTCCGTACGAATGTTTAAATGACCAGCTATATCAGGATGCTCTTCAACATATTCATTAAAAGTCATCGTTACTTTTCCATCAGGCGTAACAACGAATGATCCAATCGTATGTCCTTTTCCATCTATTAAATCTTGTGTAATGGTATTGTGGACAATAAAGTATTCTGGGAGCTGGAAAGTAAAGTAATCACCTTCTTTGACGTTCAGCGATTTTAAAACTTCCCATGTAAAATTGATTTTGGTAATAGAATCTGGACTTGGACGATTATCCGTATTATTAAATGGCTTACCGTCTTTATCTGTTAGTGTGACACTTGTTAAAATATTTTCTGTAATTTGCTTAGGTGATGGATCTGAATTCTCAACAGGTTGCCCTGTTGTGTTATCACCAGGATTCTCCGTAGGTTGCTCTGCATCGCCATTCTTTTGCTCTACCGTAGGTTGCTCTGCATCGCCATTCTTTTGCTCTACCGCAGGTTGCTCTGCATCGCCATTCTTTTGCTCTACCGCAGGTTGCTCTGCATCGCCATTCTTTTGCTCTTCTACAGGTTTTTGAGCGTCACCGTTTTTTTGCTCTTCTACAGGTTTTTGAGCATCATCATTTTTTTGCTCTTCCACAGGTTGCTGAGCATCGCCGTTCTTTTGCTCTTCTACAGGTTTTTGAGCGTCACCGTTTTTTTGCTCTACCGCAGGTTGCTCTGCGTCGCCATTCTTTTGCTCTACCGCAGGTTGCTCTGCGTCGCCATTCTTTTGCTCTACCGCAGGTTGCTGAGCATCACCATTTTTTTGCTCTTCCACAGGTTGCTGAGTGTCGCCATTCTTTTGCTCTTCCGTAGGTTGTTGGACGGTATCCTTATTCGTAGTAGGTGAAGTTGGATTATCTACTTGAACAGGAACTGAAATAGACTTA
Organism: Bacillus sp. DB-2; assembly: GCF_003315125.1. Classification (NCBI taxonomy): domain Bacteria; kingdom Bacillati; phylum Bacillota; class Bacilli; order Caryophanales; family Bacillaceae; genus Bacillus; species Bacillus sp. DB-2. Next base: position 161,924 of record NZ_QNRN01000003.1, read on the forward strand.
GCTGTTGTACCTAGAGGGAACGAGAGTTGAACAGATTTTGCACCAGGTTTTAAATCTGGATTGAATACTGTATCAAAATTGATTTTTCCGCTAGCACCTTTGGAATCTTTTACTTGATCGTTAAATACTAGTTTCATTTTGTTATCGTTTGCTGTAACAAAATATTGACCAATAATTTGCTGATCTGCCATCAGATTTCCTTGTTGATTACTTTTAATTTTTAATGTGTTAGGTATTTGGAGCACCGTTGAGTCTGTTTGATGATCTTTTATTGACCAAGCATATTCTAGGTGAATGGTTGATCCTACTTGTATTAAGTTTTTAGGATTTAATGCTTCGTCAATAATATGATTTGTTGCATCTTTCATTTCAACAGTGTCAAATAATGAATTCCCTGTTAATATTTCTGCTTTTACTTGATTGTATGGAAAACTAGCAAGCTGCGAAAATAGTACGAATACAATTAAACATATATTGAAAAGTTTTTTCATTGTGCCTCCTCTATGGATCCTTTTATTGCATAAAAATGCTTTGTGAAGAGATTGTTTGTCATGGATCAATGTGCTTTACGTGATGCCTCCTTTACTACGTATACTCTTTAGGAAAGTGTCCATATTCGATGCTTTGTAACGTAAAACGAAATGTATATCCTAATAATATAGGGAGTGGATATACAAATTTCGACAAAAAATGTCGAGTGAAATACTGATAAGGAATGATATCAGACCTTTATAGGGTATGACTGTTTGAGTGGATCTTCATAAAATAGGTGTATGCAAAAAATATGCAGTGAGATGCGTACACTATTTTTTGATTCATGCTCTGCAATGTGCAAAGAATCGTTATAAAGGTAAGTTTTACGATATATGCTAACCAAAATAATGTATCCATTGTAAAAAATTCTTTCGTATTGAGGTAGTAATAAAATGTAGCTTGAATTTGGTCAGGATGAAGAAAATATGTACTGTCTAAAAGAGTATACAATTCGTAGATTAAAGCGAAGAAAGCGTTTTATGATAAATAGAACGCATTCCTTTAATCGGTGCTATTAAATAAAAAAAAGAAGGTACTCCCTTGATCATCTTTTATGAGAGATAATCATCAATAACCTTCGTTAAAAATTATATACGTAAATGAAAAAGAGTTCAACCGTATTACTTCTTTTCAAAAGAGCATAAAAAAGAACCGCTTCCTACTAAGAAGCGGTTCTTTTTTATATTTCTGTTAAAATAATCGGTTCACCGCGTGTTACGACAACTGTATGTTCACATTGTGCAACAAGGCTTTTATCTGGTGTAACGAATGTCCAACCATCATCACCGCGCTCAATAATATGATCAGCTTTCATAGAGATGAATGGTTCTACAGCGATAACAAGGCCGTCTTTTAGAAGGGCATTATCCATTGGATCATAGTAGCTTAAGATGTGATTTGGGGCTTCGTGTAAGCTAAGACCAATGCCGTGACCAGTTAAGTTTTGAATAACGTTATATCCACTTTTATGTGCAAAGTTAGAAACAGCACGACCAATTTGATTTTGTTTTGAGCCAGCTTTTACTTTTTTCATTGCTTCCCAAAATGAGTCTACTGCTGCTTGGCAAAGTTTTTCTTTTTCTTCATCGTCGCCAAGAACAAATGAGATACCTGTATCTGCATAATATCCGTCAAGTGCTGCTGATACGTCTACGTTTACTAAATCGCCTTCTTTTAATACGCGATCGCTTGGAATGCCGTGAGCAACTTCTTCGTTTACACTAATGCAAGTTACACCTGGGAATTTATATTCTTTTTCAGGCGCTGAAATAGCACCGTGCTCATCTAATACTTTTTTACCAATTAAATCAAGCTCTTTCGTTGTCATACCTGGCTTCGCTTGCTTTTTCATTTCTTCGCGTGCAAGTGCAACGATGCGGCCGATTTTTCGTAAACCTTCTAAATCTTGTTCATTACGAATAATCATGAAAACCACTGTCCTTCCTCGAATATATGTCTTATCCGATTGTATCATGTTTATTTTTGTACTGCTACTCGCGTGCGGTATGCGGGTTGATTCCTCTCATAAAGAATACATGACAATTGTCATATTGATGTCATGACGCATCATACTGTTTCCTAACTTTTCCAGATCATACAATGTAAATATAAGAAACGGCGGGGGTGGAGAGATGGAAAAGATTATTGAAGTAAATGGTGTTTCTAAAACATTTAAACATAAAAAAGCAGTAAATAACGTTTCATTTCATGTAAATAAAGGGCAAATAGTAGCATTACTCGGTCCAAATGGTGCGGGGAAAACAACGACAATTTCAATGATGCTCGGATTAAAAGATCCGACAGAGGGGAATGTCTCTATATTTGGAAAGAGTCCGAAGCATAGAGATGTTCGTAATAGCCTCGGTGCGATGCTACAAGAAGTAAGTGTCATTGATAGTATCACGGTAGAAGAGGCAATTGAGTTATTCCGTAGTTATTATACGAATCCCGTAGAGAAAGAAATATTACTGCAGTTGTCAAACTTAGAACCAGAAAGAAAGCAAAGGTGTGAGAAATTATCGGGCGGTCAAAAAAGAAGGTTAAATTTTGCGCTGGCACTTGCAGGGAATCCAGAATTGTTATTTTTAGATGAACCAACTGTAGGGATGGACATAACATCTCGAAAAACGTTTTGGGAAACGATTAGAAAATTAGCAAGTGAAGGGAAAACGATTATTTTAACAACACATTATTTAGAAGAAGCGGATGCGCTAGCAGATCGAATTTTATTATTTGCGAACGGAAAGATTATCGCAGATGGCACACCAGATGAGATGAAAGCGACGATTTCTCGAAAAACAATCTCGTTTTATTCGAAAGAGAAAATTCCTAAGAGTTTACTAAAGGAATTACCGCATGTAACAGAAGTACAGTCAAATGAAGGGCGCTTCACTTTAACGACGGAAGATACAGATGCCACTTTACAAGCAATTTATCAGAGGAATCTACCTGTAACAGACGTTTCAGTTGAACGTGGAAGCCTAGATGAAGCATTTGAACAGTTTGTTGCAAATCAGAAGGAGGGAATCGCATGAGAGCATTATGGATGCAATGTAAAATAGAGGTTTTACGTACGTTCCGCAATAAATTATTCATCTTTTTCTCATTATTAATGCCAGTTATGTTTTATTACATCTTTACAAATGTTATTCAAGTCCCGCAAAACGGAGATGCATGGAAAGCACATTATTTAATTTCAATGGCGACTTTCAGTATTGTAGGGACTGCCCTTTTTAGTTTCGGTGTGAGACTTTCTCAGGAAAAAGGGCAAGGATGGACACATTTGTTAAAAATTACACCGCTTCCAGAGGGCGCATATTTAGCAGCTAAAATTATTGCTCAAACAGTAGTGAATGCTTTTTCAATCTTAGTTATTTTTATGGCAGGAATATTAATTAATAATGTTGAGTTAACGATAGGCCAATGGATTGGTGCAGGATTATGGTTATTATTAGGCGTGACACCATTTTTAGCCCTTGGAACAGTAATAGGTTCAATTAAGAAGGCGGATGCAGCAGCTGGATTAGCGAATATTTTAAATATGAGTCTAGCAGTAATTGGCGGATTATGGATGCCAATTGAAGTATTCCCAAAAGTATTAAGATCTATCGGTGAATGGACACCAACATATCATTTTGGTAGCGGGGCATGGGATATTGTAGCTGGAAAATCAATTGGATGGGAAAATATCGCAGTACTAGGAGGTTATTTCTTTATATTTGTTGTAGTATCAATATATATAAGAAAGAGACAGGAAGCGGTATAAATGATAGAGAAGAAGAGGTTTGAGTTTTTTCCGAAACACATGGGTTTCTTCCCATATATGTGGTTAGTGTATTTATTATTTCCAATTTATAATTTAACACAAGTATCGGGATGGAAGCTTGTAATAGGGATCGGTATGTTGATAGTTTTCATTATCACATACCGTCAACTTTATTTTGTTCAGAGGACGTTCGTGTTGTGGGCGTGTATTCAAATGATACTAACCTGTTTATTTGCCGTATTTTATAATCCTTTCATGATATTCTTTGGCTTTTTTACGGCAAGTGCGATGGGATTTGCGCCAAGTAAGAAGGCATTTCGTGTGTTGTTATGTTTATTAGTTGTAATGCTTGGGGCTTTTATATTTATAAATGTTAATCAACTAACAATCCCGAGTTTAGTGAATATCGTTCCGATGTTTATTTTAATGCTTCTTACGCCATTTGGAATGCGTAATTTTAATCAGAAAAAGATGTTAAAAAATCAACTAAACGAAGCAAACGAACAAATTAAAGACTTAGTAAAACGTGAGGAACGGCAGCGAATTGCAAGAGATCTTCATGACACGTTAGGACACACATTATCTCTTATTACTTTGAAAAGTCAGCTCGTGGAGAAGTTAATTGTGAAAAATCCAGATCGTGCAAGTATGGAAGCGAAGGAAATTACACAAACATCTCGCACCGCTTTAAAACAGCTGAGAGAATTAATTTCTGATATGCGTATGATTACAGTGGAAGAAGAACTTGAGCAAATAAAAGCGATTTTGCAAGCTGCCAATATTGAATTAGAAGTAAAGCAGGAGGCTAATTCTAGCTCGTTATCACCAATTGAACAAAATATTTTAGGTATGTGTTTACGTGAGGCAGTTACGAATGTCGTGAAGCATAGTAAGGCAAAGGCATGTACAGTTTCTATATTAGAATCACAAGGTGAGTTGATTTTGAAAGTAGAAGATAATGGCGTCGGTTTAGAGGAGCAAAATCATGATGGAAACGGTATTCGTGGTATGAAGGAGCGGATTTCCCTTATTGATGGAGTAGTTGAACTGGATACGATCAATCCAGGGACACTGTTAACGGTGAAAGTTCCAATTGTAATTAGAACAGGAAAAGATGAGGTGAGGGCATGATTCGAATTATTATTGCAGAAGATCAACGAATGCTTCGTGGTGCATTAGGAGCCCTGCTTGATCTGGAAGATGATATTGAAGTAGTTGGGCAAGCTGCGAATGGTGAAGAAGCGTTAAAATTAATCGAATCGCTAAGGCCTGATATAAGTATTATGGATATTGAAATGCCGATTCAAAGTGGTTTAGATGTTGCTGAAGCGCTGAAGAAGGAAAAGTCACCTTGTAAAGTAATGATTTTAACAACATTTGCGCGTCCTGGTTATTTTGAACGGGCAATGAAAACTGGTGTTCACGGGTATTTATTAAAGGATAGCCCAAGCGAGGACTTAGCTTCAGCAATTCGAAATGTCATGAAAGGGAAGCGAGAAATTTCGCAGGAGCTAATGTTTGGCTTATGGCAGGAACAAAATCCGCTATCAGATCGTGAAAAAGAAGTGCTGGTACTTGCGAAAGAAGGAAAGACTACAAATGAAATTGCTAAGATGCTCTATCTTTCGCCTGGTACAGTGCGTAATTATATTTCGGAAGTATTAGCAAAACTGGAAGCGAAAAATAGAATTGAGGCAATTACAATTGCGGAAGAAAAGGGATGGATATGAAAAGAAGTTTACCTACGAGTGGTAAACTTCTTTTTTCTTATAAACAAGTATTTCAACAGAAAGTTTCGTCGCAGTCGCATCGCTCAGAATTTGAAGTATATCGCGTAATTTAGATTTTACTTCATTTTTCGACAAAAAATTTGTTATAGTAAGATTAAGTTGTTGGTCTAAATTTTGGACAACTTTACCACTAACAGTTGTAATTACTCCATTTTTATCTACTTTTACAATAAGATCTTGGCCATATACTTTATAATTTTCGTAAGTTTGTGCAAGGCGAACTTCGGTTTGACTTTCTTTTGTTTCTTTATTTGTAGGTTGGGAATCTACATTCATTTCAGTTGTCACTCACTCTTGTTGAGCTTTAGCCTCGTTTATCTCATCTTTTAAATACTTTTTCACCATATTTTTTTCGTATTATTTTGAGGTTGTGTTAATTTTTTTATCGTTAAACTAGGCTGAGCAATTTCAACTTTTACTTCATTTTTGTCTAATTCTTGGGTGTGAACAGCTTCTGCTGATAAAGGATAAAGAAGACCGAATGTAACGAAAAGCACGAGCAAGTTTTCTATAATTTATCTATAAAACTTCTAATCTATTATTGTATGTGAGATGAATTATATGAAGAATTTGCGGAATTTTATATATATTATGCATTATTTCATATCAAAAATTGTCGAATTCACATTATTGTAGTGGTATGACAACTTGAAAAAATTAGATTGTTATAATGGGACGGTGAGCAAGTATGCACGCAGAAAAACTAGGAAGCGAAATAAAGAAAATTAGGGGAATGAGAGGATTCACACAGAAACAACTCTCCGATAATGTATGTCATCAATCGGAGGTGAGCAGAATTGAGTCGGGCGCGGTATACCCAAGTATGGATATATTGCAAGGTATTGCAGCAAAGTTACAAGTTCCCATTATTCATTTTTATGAGGTACTCATTTATTCTGATATTGAGAGGAAAAAGCAGTTAAAAGATCAAATCATTATGCTTTGTAAGCAAAAGAAATATAAAGAAATATATAATAAAGTATGGAATGAACTGAAAAAGGAAGAATATCATCCTGAGTTTCAGCAGTTTCTTCAATGGCAATATCATGTATCTGCGTATGTGCTAAAGAAGATTGATTATGAATATTGTATTCTGGAGCTAAAAAAGCTACTAAATCAACAGTTAACTGGAATAGACGTGTATCAAAAACTTTATATAGAAAATGCAATTGCAAATATTTATGCTGAAAATGGTTATTTTAAGAAGGGTATGGAGTTATTTGAAGGTATATTAAAGCAATTAGAGGCATTGCCTGAAAATAAAGAGTTTGATGTGAAGGTAAGACATAATCATGCAAAAACATTATACTTAGATAATCAATATGAAGAAGCACTTTATCAAATAAATAAAGCCATTGAAATATCATGTCGAATTAATAGTATGGCATTGATTGGACAGTTATACTATCAAAAAGGTGAATGCTTAGAAAAGCTAGAGTATGATGGGGCAGAGATTGAAGATGCTTATGAAAAAGCTTGCTTCTTTTTCGATATATTAGAAATGCATGCGTATAAAGAAACGCTTATAAAAAAAATGAAGAAATAAAAACGACCTAAAAAATAGATATGCATAATTGCATACGATATGGATAAATTTTCATGATATATTAAAAGAAAAATGTGGGTGATGGAATATGAAAAAACTACTTATTGGTAGTCTATTAACGTTAGCGATGGCATGGGGTATTTCATTAGCAGATACAGCTTTAGAGAAAAGCCAAGTAATTTCTCATAATGATCAAGAGGTACAATTAGCTTCAGATATGCCTTTTGAGTATTAAAAAACAACCGTCTTACTTAGACGGTTGTTTTTTTGTGGAGTAACATCCAAACATCTTTACTAGAAACAGGTTTGCTAAAGAGGAATCCTTGAATATGGTCACAGTTTTGTTCATGTAAAAACTTCCATTGTTCTTCTGTTTCTACACCTTCCGCAATAACCTCTAAATTTAATTCTTTCGATAGCTTAATAATGGAAGCGATAATCGCTTCTTCTAAAGGGCTATTTGTAATTCCACAAATAAATTCTCGAGCAATTTTTAATGTATTGATTGGATATTTCGTTAAATAAGCTAAAGAACTATAACCAGTTCCAAAGTCATCAATTGAAATTTGGATACCGAGATTTTGAAGTTCTTCTAGTTTAGCAATTACAGAATGATTTTGATTAATTGCGATACTTTCTGTAATCTCAATATCTAGCGCTTCCGGCTTTAGTTCTGTTTCTTCCAAGACCTTTGAAATTGTTGATATTAAATATGCGTGATTAAATTGAACAACAGATAAGTTTACACCAACCTTTAAGTGAGAAAATCCTTGGTTATGCCACTTTTTTGCTTCTAAGCAGGCGGTACGTAAAATCCAATTGCCAAGTTCAATAATAAATCCTGTTTCCTCTGCTAGAGGAATGAATTGGGCAGGCGATACAATTCCGAGTTTTGGATGTTTCCAGCGAACTAATGCCTCAAAACCGATAATTTGTTTTGTTTTTGTATTTACTTGCGGTTGATATTCAAGGAAAAATTCATTTTGTTGCAGAGCTTTTGAAAGTTCACCTTCTAGGAAGTGTATTTCATTTTGTGCAATACTCATTTCTTTTGAGAAGAAAATGAATCTATTTTTCCCATTAGCTTTTGCTCGATACATAGCCATATCTGCATTTTTCATTAATTCGGTTACATCGGTTCCATAGTCAGGGTACATTGCAATTCCGATACTCGGTGTAACAGAAAGTTCTTCATCTTTAATAAAGTAAGGCTTATTTAAGATAGTTAAAATTTGTTCAGCTATAAAAGAAGCACTTTTTTCAGAGTACATATCTGGTAATAGAATCGTAAATTCATCTCCGCCTTGGCGGGCAACGATATCTTTTGAACGTAAACATCCACGTAATCTTTTTGCTACTTCAATTAATAATAAATCCCCGACATCATGGCCGAGTCGATCGTTAATTTTTTTAAATCGATCTAGGTCGAGGAACATAACCGCAACGTCATTAGTGTTGTTTTGAGCTAGATTTAAAATCGTTTTTAAATCTTTTTCGAATTTCCGTCGATTCGGTAGTCCTGTAAGTGCATCATGGAAAGCCATATGCTCTACTTGCTTTTGTTTTTCATATAAAGTTGTAATATCACGTGCGATACCAAACATCCCAACAACTTCTTTATTTATAAAAATAGGGATGAATGTAATGTGAAGGTGATAATAATAGCCTTCTTTTTCTTTTGTACGAATTTCTAGAGTTTGTGGTCTACCTTCTTTTGTAATTTGTAAAGATTTCTTCAATAATTCATGATCTTGTGGATCAATGAAGTGTTGAAGAGAATAGCTTGTTACTTCACAATAATAGGCTGTAAATAAACTTTCACAAGCCTTATTAGATTGTTGAAAAATCCCGTTCATATTTAAAGAAAAAACAGCATCAGGATGATCTTCGAATAAAGATTTATAACGTTGTTCACTTTTTGATAGGGCAGATACGCCTTCTTCAACTTCATCTTCTAGTTGTGTAGTCAACTGTTCATACGTATCGATTAATACTTGATTATCTTTCCACATGTAAAGTTGTCGTAGGAATAATAATACTAGTGATAATACTAGACCGATTAGCATGAACTTATCATCCCAAGGTTGAATAACAACAAAGGAAAAAGTAATGATTATACTAAAATAAGGTAATATAAAGCGTACATAATCGAATCGATAATATTTCGTTTTCGTTTCATGTTGCATTGGTTTATCCAAAATGTACAGTATGGACGATAAACCGATTAGTAAAATCGAAGCAGTATGTATTAAATAAGAGACTTCAGAAGAAGTTCCCATTCCCGTTTTTAATTGGAATAGATGTATATATCCGTATGCAAGTATGATAGTAAAGCCAATAATTAATGAGATTCTACTAGAAGAATACCGTTCTCTTCTATATAGGCTAATAACGGCGTAAATTACTAATGATTGTGCGATAAAATACCCAATCAAAATCCACGTGTCCTTTGTTAACATACGAAAGCTTGAAATATCTAAAATAAAGGTTAAGGTAAAATAAATATTCATAATAATAATGAATATGCTATCGAATGAAAATTGAGCAAGACCCCTAATGGAGTAATGTTTTATAAACTTTATAGCAAAGCCAGAAAAAAGCAAAATATATTGTATGATGAAAAAAGGTAGTGATTCATATGAGAATATAACTTGATCATAAATAGAAAGTGAATGAAGAAATAAAGTTATTTCCATAATTAGTCCACATATGCAAGTACATAGTAGTAAAGCCCAAAATAGTTTATCACCGCGCTTCATTTTTTTAATTGCTTTATATAAGCAATAGCAAGAAAAGAGTGCAGCAAAACAAAATAAGAAGAGAATTCCAATTTCTTTTATATTTAAATCCTTAGGGATAAGGAATATCCAAAGAGAAAATATAATTATATACATCATGACAAATTGTACATATTTTTTTTGATTAATCATATTATGACTCCGTTTCAATAAGGTTGAATCTCAGGGGAAAATGCTAATCTAAATAATAGCATACAAACGGGGATGTTTTTTACTATAAAAATTACTTTTTTTTGAAAAAAATAGCGCAACGTTACAATTTACCATTGTAACGTTGCGCCATTTTTTCTGTTTATCCCTCTTATAGAAGAGATTTCATCTATTAACTGAAGAAGTGCTAAATCCTTTTGTTTACTTTCAATCATAATATCGAAATCATGATCAATTTTTTTTGTAATGTGTAAAAAGGGTTTAATAAATTCTAAATCTATATAATCTGCGTGGGCCCTAAATTCTTTTTCTGATCTAGGAGAAGAAATATGAACTTTAGGAAGGACATTTGTATGTGACCAAGTTTTAAATATCATAGGAAGCAATTCTTCTAGCGGTTCATTACAAAGATTCGCTATGTGATGATGATAATCGAACACGAAAGGGATTTTTTCTTTTTGACAAATGGCCAAAGTTTCAGAAGTTGTATACGTTTTATCGTCATTTTCAAGAGTCATTTGTCCTTTTATATGGTAAGGGAGTTTTTGTATATTTTCATGAAAACGTTCGATTGCCTTCTCCTTATTTCCATACGCACCACCTACATGGATATTAATGTAGGAAGAATCTGCAATTCCCATAGCATTTAACACATTATAATGATAGGTCATATCTGTAATAGCATTGGTTGTAATATGTGGTTTGTCGCTTGTAAATAGTGTGAATTGGTTGGGATGAAAACTTACGCGTAAATTGTGTTCTTGAATTAATGCTCCTATTTTACGCCATAGTGGAGCAAATAGTTGAATGTAATCAAATTCAACTTCAGGATGTGTTGCAAGCGGGACGATAGAAGATGATAAACGATATAATGGAATTTCGTGTGCAATATTGTAATGAAGGATGCGTATTGTGTGTTCTAGATTTTGCAGTGTAACATTATATAATTTATCTTCACGCTCTTGTTTTTTTAGCTTTTTCCAGCTTGTAAATGTCATTGTTTTGGCAGGCGAACAGTCCCATAATGCCGTAGCATGTGAGACATATCCAAATCGAATTATCATATGTGATGCACCTCCTTGGCTCTTGAAATTTCTCTATAAAAAGAACGCGAGTATCGTTCCTATCCATTCTTTTCCTCTATCGATAATGGAGAGGGGGCTGACATCTTCAAAGGAAAGTAATGAGGAGCGTCCCAAATCTTCCTCGAATTTACGTTTTACTTCTTGTATGAAATGTTTATCGTATAAAAGGCAATTGATTTCATGGTTAATATATATACTTCTCATATCGAAATTAGCAGTTCCGATATCACAAGTATGATCGTCTACTATAATAATTTTTGCGTGGAAAAATCCTTGCTGAAAAGCGTAAATATTACAACCAGCTTGTATTAACTTTCGGCAATATGGGAATTTTGCTTCTCGAACGAGGGCGTGATCAGCCTTTTGTGGAACGAGAATAGTTATTTGAACCCCACGTTTTCGCGCTTTTAATAATGCATTCATAATTTTTTTTCCAGGAATAAAATATGGTGTACCGATAAAGAGTTCTTTTTTCGCGCTTTCGATCAAATGTAAAAATGTATTTTGTAAATAGGCACCATCAGTAGGGATGAAACGATGTAGAATGGTCCCTGGTTGTTGCGTAGGAAAATAAAGAGATGAATCTAATAAATTTTGGTCTGTATCGTCGAGCCAATCATGTAAAAATTGTTTTTGTAAATCTTGTATCCCTTCTCCTGTAAGACGTAAATGATAATCTCGCCATAACCCTAACCTTTGATTATGCCCTAAATATTCCTCGCCAATGTTAAATCCACCAATATAACCAATTTTCCCGTCAATAACTGTAATTTTTCTATGGTTTCTTTGATTTGCAGAAAAGAAAGGAAAAGGAAATTTCACTTTATGACAAAATGAAAAAGAGACACCATGTTTTTGTAGGGAGTAAATCGCTTCTTTTGATAAATAATGACTTCCAAACCGGTCGAGTAAAAGTCTTACTTCAATTCCTTCTTGTGCTTTATCGATAAGTAACTTTAAAAACGTACGACTTATATCATCGTTTTTTACAATAAAAAATAAAACGTGCACATGGTGTTTAGCTTGTTTTATATCAGTAAAGAGAGCATCGTATAGATCATTTCCATATGTATAAAGGCGAAAATCACTTTGACGTAAAGGGAAAGAACGAGAACGTACACGCTTTAAATGAACAATTCTCCCATATGAAAGGTCGATTGTAATCCAGAGAGCGCTGCCTAATAACAAGAGAGATAAGAAAAACATAAGTAAATTCCCTCCTTCACGGTCTTTTCACCATCAATTTTTTACAAATCAAAATTTCACTGTATCCCGCTATTTGCGGGCAGTAAGACGCCCAACTAAAGCAAAGAAGTTGGTTGGGATTCGGGCCGCCCGTAAAAGCCCGATTGGTTAGGGCTAATACTTAGTGGGGATGAATAGCTCTCCGCCGATTAAAGTTTCACTTTATAGTTTCACCGAAATAAACAGCTTTATTAAAAAATGTGTTGTTGTATAACAAAAAACTGTTGACTGAATGCTCACTCATTATATAATGGGAATAGGGGATATAATTCAGAAAATTATATATTTTCGAAGATTCTAAAAAAGAAAGAGAGCTTACAAAGAGAGGGGTAGCATAAAATGAATAGCTTACTAATCATTAATTGGCTGGCTGCCATTGCTGTTATTGCTTATGCGGGGTATTTGTTTGTATATCTTATACGAACAAGGATGGCCTACATACAATTAGGAAAAAAGATCGAATTTGACCGTCGTTTTAAAGAGCGTTGGGATCTTCTTAAGGTCAATGTTTTCGGTCAGAAAAAGCTGCTGAAAGATAAAAAGAGCGGCATCATTCACGTTATGTTCTTTTACGGATTTATTCTTGTCCAATTTGGAGCAATTGACTTCGTTTGGAAAGGACTTGCACCAGGATCGCATCTTCCACTTGGACCACTATACCCTGCATTTACATTCTTCCAGGAAATTGTCACACTCGTTATTTTAATTGCAGTCTTTTGGGCTTTTCATAGACGCTATATTGAAAAGCTTGTTCGTTTGAAACGTAATTTTAAATCAGGCCTTGTTCTTATCTTTATTGGTGGCTTAATGATTTCTGTGCTACTTGGTAATGGAATGGGAATTATATGGCACGGCGAGGAGCTTTCATGGAGTGAACCGATCGCTTCTGCAATCGCTTACGTTTTCTCGGGATTAAATGAAACCGTAGCTATTTCAGTGTTCTATTTCTCTTGGTGGGTGCATTTACTAATTTTGTTAACGTTTTTAGTTTATGTTCCACAATCAAAACATGCGCATTTAATTGCTGGACCAGTTAACGTGTTTTTTGGTCGTCTTTCAAATCCGGGAAAACTTGAAAAAATTGATTTTGAAGATGAAACGCAAGAAACATTCGGTGTTGGTAAAATTGAAGACTTTAGACAAAATCAACTTATCGACTTATATTCCTGCGTCGAATGTGGTCGTTGTACAAATATGTGTCCGGCAACAGGAACAGGGAAAATGTTATCACCGATGGATTTAATTTTAAAACTTCGTGATCATTTAACTGATAAAGGCGCAGCGGTAACATCAAAAGCACCGTGGGTTCCAGTTGTTGCTTTTAATAATACACAAGGAAATCAGTTAGCGATGATGGCAGCTGGAAAAGGACAACAAGAATCAGCGGCTACAGCGCTAGCGTACGACCCAAGTTTAATCGGAGACGTTATTACAGAAGAAGAGATTTGGGCGTGTACAACGTGCCGTAACTGTGAGGACCAGTGCCCAGTTATGAATGAGCATGTTGACAAAATTATTGATTTACGCCGCTATCTCGTTTTAACAGAAGGAAAAATGGACGCGGAAGCGCAGCGTGCAATGACAAACATTGAGCGTCAAGGTAATCCGTGGGGACTGAACCGTAAAGAGCGTGAAACATGGCGCCAAGGTGACGATGAAGTAACAGTTCCAACTGTAAAGGAGAAATCAAAAGCTGGCGAAGAGTTTGAATACTTATTCTGGGTTGGATCAATGGGTTCGTATGACAATCGCAGTCAGAAGATTGCGATATCATTTGCGAAGCTAATGAACGAAGCAGGCATTTCATTCGCAATTCTTGGTAATAAGGAAAAGAACTCTGGTGATACACCGCGCCGCCTTGGAAATGAATTTGTATTCCAGGAAATGGCGACAAAAAATATTGAAGAATTTGAAAAAGCAGGAGTGAAGAAAATCGTTACGATCGACCCTCATGCTTATAACACTTTTAAAAATGAGTACCCGGACTTTGGCTTACAAGCAGAAGTCTATCATCATACAGAATTACTAGCCCAGTGGGTGAAGGAAGGTCGTTTAAAACCTGTCCATTCTATTGAAGAGACAGTTACGTACCATGATTCCTGTTACTTAGGAAGATACAACGAAGTATACGAAGCGCCGCGCGATATTCTAAAAGCAATTCCAGGTGTAAACCTTGTAGAAATGGCGCGTAACCGTGAAACGGGAATGTGCTGTGGTGCGGGTGGCGGCCTAATGTGGATGGAAGAAACGACAGGTTCTCGTATTAACGTTGCTCGTACAGAACAAGCGCTAGCTGTACAGCCGTCAATTATCGGTACAGGATGCCCGTATTGCTTAACGATGATTAGTGATGGCACGAAAGCGAAAGAAGTTGAAGAAACAGTTCAAACTTTGGACGTAACAGAGATTTTAGAACGCTCAGTTATCGGACAGAAGAAAGAAGCAATGTAGTTTGTAGGAATGCATTCAAAATTAGAAAGAGGTGCAATAATTGCACCTCTTCTAGGCGCAAGGATACCGAGCGAGCGCTCGGTGCTAAAAAAAGAAATGGGGGAAAGAAACATGAGTAAAACAGTTATTTTAAGTGCTGCAAGAACACCGGTTGGAAAATTTGGAGGAACTTTAAAAGACGTGAAAGCAACAGAGCTTGGAGGAATCGCAATTAAGGCAGCGCTTGAAAGGGCGAATGTTTCCGCTAGTGATGTTGAAGAAGTTATATTTGGAACGGTTATCCAAGGAGGGCAAGGACAAATTCCATCACGCCAAGCAGCAAGAGCGGCCGGCATTCCTTGGGAAGTACAGACAGAAACAATAAATAAAGTTTGTGCATCAGGGCTTCGCGCAGTTACGTTAGCAGATCAAATTATTCGTACTGGTGATCAATCACTGATTGTAGCTGGTGGAATGGAATCGATGAGTAACAGCCCTTACATTTTACGAGGCGCAAGATGGGGATACAGAATGGGTAACAACGAAGTTATCGATTTAAACGTTGCAGACGGTTTAACGTGCGCATTTTCAGGTATACACATGGGTGTTTATGGCGGAGAAGTTGCGAAGGAAGATGGAATCTCTCGCGAAGCACAAGATGAATGGGCATATCGTAGCCATCAACGTGCGGTTTCGGCACATAAAGAAGGGCGTTTTGAAGAGGAGATTGTACCAGTAACAATTCAGCAAAGAAAAGGCGATCCTATCGTCGTGGCTAAGGATGAGGCACCACGCGCGGATACAACGATTGAAAAATTAGCGGAATTAAAGCCTGTATTTGATAAGACGTCAGCGGTGACAGCAGGTAATGCTCCGGGACTAAATGATGGCGGTGCTGCACTTGTATTAATGAGCGAGGACAGAGCGAAGCAAGAAGGAAGAAAACCATTAGCGACAATTTTGGCGCATACGGCGATTGCGGTAGAATCGAAGGATTTCCCAAGAACGCCAGGTTATGCAATTAATGAATTGCTGAAAAAGACAGGTAAGACAATTGAAGACATAGATCTATTTGAAATCAATGAGGCATTTGCGGCTGTAGCAATTGCAAGTACAGAAATCGCAGGGATCGATCCGGAAAAATTGAATGTAAATGGCGGTGCTGTAGCAATGGGGCATCCAATTGGAGCGAGCGGAGCACGTATTATCGTTACACTTATCCATGCACTGAAGCAGCGCGGCGGCGGAATTGGAATTGCTTCTATTTGTAGCGGTGGCGGTCAAGGTGATGCAGTGATGATTGAAATTCACTAATTAAGATTAGAAGATATATAGTTTATTAACAATTAAGGGGGAAGAAAAAATGAGTGTACAAAAGATTGTTGTAATCGGTGCAGGGCAAATGGGTTCAGGTATCGCACAAGTGTGTGCAATGGCAGGCTATGATGTGAAAGTGCAAGATTTAAAGCAAGAGCAATTAGATAGAGGGCTAGCTGTTATTTCAAAAAATTTAGCCCGCCAAGTAGAAAAAGGCCGTATGAAGGAAGAAGAGAAAGATGCGACTTTAAATCGTCTTACATGGACGCTCGATTTAAATAGTGTCAAAGAAGCTGATCTTATTATTGAAGCAGCTGTTGAAAAAATGGATATTAAAAAGAAAATTTTTGCGAATTTAGATGAAATCGCTCCAGAACACGCAATTTTAGCGACGAATACGTCATCGTTACCAATTACGGAAATTGCAGCGGTAACGAAACGTCCTGAGAAAGTAATCGGCATGCACTTTATGAATCCGGTTCCAGTTATGAAACTCGTTGAAATTATTCGTGGTTTAGCTACAGATGATGCAGTGTACGAAACGATTGAGGATATTACGAAAAAAATCGGGAAAGTGCCAGTTGAAGTAAATGATTTCCCAGGGTTTGTATCGAACCGTATTTTATTACCGATGATTAACGAAGCGATTTATACGTTATACGAAGGAGTAGCGACGAAGGAAGCGATTGATGACGTAATGAAGCTTGGTATGAACCATCCGATGGGACCACTTACGTTAGCTGACTTTATCGGTTTAGATACGTGTTTATACATTATGGAAGTGTTGCATGAAGGATTAGGAGATAGTAAATATCGCCCATGTCCATTATTACGTAAGTATGTGAATGCAGGATGGTTAGGACGTAAAACGGGTCGTGGTTTCTACGTTTACGAATAAAGGCCTCCCTTTATTGAAGTAGTGGTCTTACCAGATTGTTAAAAAGATATATAGCAAACGGAGGCGAAGTACATGAATTTTCACTTTACTGAAGAGCAACAAATGATGAGGAAAATGGTTCGAGATTTTGCGCAGAAGGAAATAGCTCCCTTTGTTCCTAGTATGGAACAAGGGGTGTTCCCGAAAGAGATTTTGCAAAAGATGGGTGAGCTTGGACTAATGGGTATTCCAGCGCCTGCAAAATATGGTGGGGCAGAAATGGATTTTATTTCTTACATTCTAGCAATTGAGGAAATTTCAAAGGTAAGTGCAACGGTTGGTGTAATTTTAGCTGTACATACGTCAGTTGGAATGAATCCGATTTTATACTTCGGAACAGAAGAACAGAAGCAGAAATATGTTTCTAAACTGGCGACTGGTGAATATTTAGGCGCATTTGCTCTAACAGAACCGAATGCAGGATCAGATGCAGGTAGTTTGAAATCAAGAGCTGTAAAAAAGGGCGATCACTACATCATTAATGGATCGAAAGTCTTTATTACAAATGGTGGTGAAGCAAGTACATATATCGTCTTCGCGTCTACAAATCCAGAGGCGGGGAAAAGTGGTATTTCAGCATTTATAGTAGAGAAAGATACACCAGGCTTAATCATTGGAAAAGATGAGCATAAGATGGGTCTTCTTGGTTCTCGTACAGTGCAACTTACGTTTGAAGATATGAAAGTGCCGGCCGAGAATTTACTTGGTGAAGAAGGACAAGGATTTAAGGTGGCAATGGCGAATTTAGATGTTGGGCGAATTGGAATCGGAGCGCAAGCATTAGGAATCGCGGAAGCGGCGCTTGCATGTGCGATTGATTATGCGAAAGAGCGTGAGCAATTCGGAAAGCCAATTGCGGCGCAGCAAGGACTCGGATTCAAACTTGCAGATATGGCAACAAGTGTAGAAGCATCGCGATTACTTGTATACAGAGCAGCATCGCTAAGAGCACAAGGATTACCATGCGGTAAAGAGGCTTCTATTGCGAAATTATTTGCTTCTAAGACGGCTGTTGAAGTTGCGATTGAAGCGGTGCAAGTATTTGGTGGTTATGGTTATACGAAAGATTATCCAGTCGAAAGATTTTTCCGTGATGCGAAGATCACGCAAATATATGAAGGAACGAGCGAAATACAAAAGCTTGTAATTAGTCGAGCTTTATAAAAAGGCAGAGGGGGAGACGGGAATGCATTTTAAATTATCAGAAGAACATGAAATGATAAGAAAAATGGTTCGGGATTTTGCAAGGAATGAAGTAGCACCGACAGCAGCAGAGCGTGATGAGGAAGAGCGATTTGATCGCGCTTTATTCGATCAAATGGCAGAGCTTGGTTTAACCGGTATTCCGTGGCCTGAAGAATACGGCGGAATTGGAAGCGATTACTTGGCGTATGTAATTGCCGTTGAAGAATTATCCCGCGTATGTGCTTCTACAGGTGTAACGTTGTCTGCACATACTTCACTTGCTGGATGGCCAATTTTTAAATTTGGAACGGAAGAGCAAAAACAAAAGTTTTTGCGCCCAATGGCTGAAGGGAAGAAAATTGGTGCATATGGCTTAACAGAACCAAGCTCTGGATCAGATGCTGGTGGAATGAGGACGACTGCAAAACGAGATGGGGACCATTACATTTTAAATGGTTCGAAAATCTTTATTACAAATGGCGGTATTGCTGATATTTATGTTGTTTTTGCATTAACAGATCCTGATTCGAAGCAGCGCGGCACGAGTGCATTTATTGTGGAGAGTGATACGCTAGGATTTTCGGTTGGGAAGAAGGAAAGTAAGCTAGGGATTCGTTCTTCGCCAACAACTGAAATTATATTTGAAGACTGCCGTATTCCTGTAGAGAATTTACTAGGGGAAGAGGGCCAAGGATTTAAAGTTGCGATGCAGACATTAGATGGCGGCCGTAATGGTATTGCGGCACAAGCAGTCGGTATTGCACAATCTGCTTTAGATGCTTCTGTAGAATATGCAAGAGAACGTCATCAGTTTGGGAAGCCAATTGCGGCGCAACAAGGAATTGGCTTTAAACTTGCGGATATGGCAACGGATGTAGAGGCAGCGCGTCTTTTAACATATCAAGCGGCTTGGCTTGAATCTGAAGGGCTTCCGTATGGGAAAGAGTCAGCGATGTCAAAAGTATTTGCAGGTGATACAGCGATGAAGGTAACGACTGAAGCGGTACAAGTATTTGGTGGTTATGGTTATACGAAAGATTATCCAGTAGAGCGTTATATGCGCGATGCAAAGATTACACAAATATATGAGGGAACACAAGAGATTCAAAGGCTTGTAATTTCTCGTATGTTAACGAAGTAGGAACAAAAGCGTAGGTATTTTCCTACGCTTTTTACTTCCAAAAATAATAGAGAGAGGTGAAGGGATGGTTAAACATAATGTACATGCGTCAGTGAAAGATGAAAAATTAGTTGCGTTAAGACGTGAACAAATGATTAAAGGTGCGGTGCAGCTGTTTAAGCAAAAAGGATTCCCGCGTACAACAACGAGAGAAATTGCGAAAGCGGCTGGATTTAGTATCGGAACACTTTATGAGTATATTCGCACAAAAGATGATGTATTATATTTAGTTTGTGATAGTATTTATGAACATGTAAAAGAGCGGTTAGAAGAAGTAGTGTGTACAGAGAAGGGAAGTATAGAAAGCTTAAAGATAGCGATAATGAATTATTTTAAAGTGATGGATGAATTGCAAGAAGAAGTATTAATTATGTATCAAGAGGTACGTTTTTTACCGAAAGAATCACTTCCATATGTATTAGAAAAAGAGTTTCAAATGGTCGGGATGTTTGAGGATATTTTAGAGCAGTGTACGGAAAATGGGACATTTACACTAAATAAAAAGGAAATACAGCTTCTTGCACATAATATTTTCATACAAGGACAAATGTGGGGATTTAGACGTTGGGCCCTACAAAAACTGTATACTCTCGAAGAATATACAGAAATGCAAATTAGGTATGTACTGCAAGGAGCACATATGTCTCCGAAATAAAGAATGGACAAATTATAATTTTA
This sequence comes from Bacillus sp. DB-2, assembly GCF_003315125.1. Classification (NCBI taxonomy): domain Bacteria; kingdom Bacillati; phylum Bacillota; class Bacilli; order Caryophanales; family Bacillaceae; genus Bacillus; species Bacillus sp. DB-2. Next base: position 182,064 of record NZ_QNRN01000003.1, read on the forward strand.
TTGCCCGTAAATAGCGGGATAAAAGTTTCCCGTTTTTTTTGTAGCATATTTGTGCGACTTTTGTTTATAATGAATAGTATGGATTTTTTTAAGCAGACCGTTATATATAAGCTTATATTTGAAGAAAGGAAGTGCCGCATAAGTGGGTTTTAAGCAATATTCACCAGAAGAGCTAAAAGAATGTTCAATGATTGAAGTTGTACATAGTGTTTTAGGGAATAAAAGACAAGCAACGACATTCAACGAGTTGGTTCAAGAAATCGCTCAAGTGCTGGGACTATCTCAAGGGCAAGTTAATACGAAACTCGCACAATTTTATACAGATTTAAACATCGATGGACGTTTCATTAATTTAGGAGAAAATCGTTGGGGGCTACGTAGCTGGTACCCATATGAGCAAATTGATGAAGAAATTCTGCCTCAGCCAAAACCGAAGAAGAAACGCAAAGTTGAAGAAGACGGTTTTGACGACTACATTGAAGAAGATGATGTAGAAGAAGAAGAAGCAGAAGAAGTAGAAGAAGATGTAGTAGATTTGGACAAAGTTCTTGAAGACGAAGACGCAGACGATGAAGATGATGATCTTGATGATTTAGAAGAAGATAATGAAGACTTCGCAGAAGAAGAACTTGAGTATGATGAAACTGAAGAAGAAGAAGAGGAAGAGCGGTAGTTCTTGACTTTTCATTATCGTCCATGTAGAATCATTTTTGGGCTCTTTAAAAAAAGACGATAATACTTTTAAAGTGTAAATATAAAAGAAAATTGCTCCCTACTTATTACTTTATGTGATGAGGGGAGCAATTTTCTTTTTTGTTTTTTGTTTAGAAAATAAAAAGAGTCTAACAATAAGATGGATACAGTGTTATCTACATACGTTGCGCTTTGCAACGGTGATTATATAACAGCAAAATAGGAGGGAGCTTTTTCATGACTAAGTATATTTTTGTAACAGGCGGTGTAGTATCGTCTTTAGGTAAAGGTATTACAGCAGCATCTCTTGGAAGACTTTTAAAGAATCGTGGTTTAAACGTAACTATTCAAAAGTTTGATCCATACATTAACGTAGACCCAGGGACTATGAGCCCCTACCAACACGGTGAGGTATTCGTAACAGATGATGGTGCAGAAACGGACTTAGACCTAGGTCACTATGAGCGTTTTATTGACATCAACTTAAATAAATACAGCAACGTAACAACAGGTAAAATTTACTCTTCAGTTCTTCAAAAAGAGCGTCGTGGTGAATATTTAGGAGGAACAGTTCAAGTTATTCCTCACATTACTAACGAAATTAAAGAACGTGTATATCGTTCTGGTCGCGAAACAAATGCCGACGTTGTTATTACAGAAATCGGTGGAACTGTTGGTGATATCGAGTCTCTACCATTCTTAGAAGCAATTCGTCAAATTAAGAGCGACATCGGTCGTGACAATGTAATGTACATTCACTGTACGTTAATCCCGTACTTAAAAGCAGCGGGTGAAATGAAAACAAAACCAACGCAACATAGCGTTAAAGAGCTTCGCAGCTTAGGTATTCAACCAAATATTATCGTTGTTCGTACAGAACTACCTGTTTCTCAGGACATGAAAGACAAGCTTGCATTATTCTGTGACATCGATACAAAAGCAGTTATCGAAGCACGCGATGCAGATACTTTATATGCAGTTCCATTATCTCTTCAAGAACAAAACATGGACCAAATCGTTTGTGATCACTTGAAGTTAGACAATCCAGCTGCAGATATGACAGATTGGACTGCGCTAGTTAATAAAGTACGTAACCTTTCTAAGAAAACAAAAATCGCTCTTGTTGGTAAATACGTAGAGCTTCAAGATGCATACATTTCTGTTGTAGAAGCGCTTCGTCATGCAGGTTATTCATTCGACACAGATGTAGAAGTGAAATGGGTAAATGCTGAGCACGTAACAGCAGAGAACGTAAAAGAATTAGTTGGCGATACAGATGGTATCCTTGTACCAGGTGGCTTCGGCGATCGTGGTGTAGAAGGTAAAATCGTTGCAATTCAATATGCTCGTGAAAACAAAGTTCCATTCTTAGGAATTTGCCTAGGTATGCAACTTGCATCAATCGAATTTGCACGTAACGTATTAGGATTAGAAGGAGCTAACTCTTCTGAAATTAATCCTGACACACCTTATGCAATTATCGATTTATTACCAGAACAAAAAGATGTAGAAGATTTAGGTGGTACACTTCGCCTTGGTCTATACCCATGTAAGCTTGCTGAAGAAACAAATGCTTACAATGCTTACAATGAGCCGGTTGTATATGAGCGTCATCGTCATCGTTATGAGTTCAACAATCAATTCCGTCCAGATATGGAAAAAGCAGGATTTGTATTCTCTGGTACAAGCCCAGACGGTCGTCTAGTGGAAATTATTGAATTACAAGATCACCCTTGGTTCGTGGCAGCACAGTTCCATCCAGAACTTGTATCTCGTCCAAACCGTCCACAACCATTGTTCCATGACTTCGTAAGTGCTTCTATTACGAATAAAGAGAGCAAGTAATAAAAAAAAAGCGCCTGAAATAGGGCGCTTTTTTTAATATTCGTTTAACATTTCATCAATTGTAAATTTCAATCCGTGATAAGCAAATAAAGCTATAATTAAACTTGGGAACCCATAGCGGTTACCTTCATCATCTGGAATAAGACCTTTTAACAGCTTTGTATCAATATGTACATCTGTATATTGTTCCAGTGATTCAACACCTTCTTGAATAGCCGAGATTCCAACGATAGATTGGCCTTCTTCATGAAGTTTTTTCGCGGTTTTTATAATTTCTTCATCTGTCGAAAAACGACTAATAAGAAGTACGCGGTCCGCAGAAGTCACTGCCGCCGGTTCACTGTTTTCTATTAAACGTTTTGCTTGTTTCATTGGTTCGGCGCCAAATAATGCTTCTGAAACAATACCTTCCATTTCGTTTGTACCGTGCAAGTAAATGAAGCCATCGCCAACTAACGCCTGGGCAAGTAGACGAGCGCTATCTTCTATATTCATTTCTTCTTTTTGAGAAATTCGGGAGAAATATCCACTTAATTGAGTCGAGAAAATTTTTAACATGTTGTTGCTCCTTTCTTTCGTGTTAGCTGGTTCTCATTATAGCTTATTTTTTTTGGAAAGGGGAAATAGTAGGGTGGCATAACAAAATAGGAAACGGTAAAATAAGAAAGAATAGGAAGGGATTTGGCAAAGAGTAGCGAAAATAAACCGATAAGATATAAGAAGCTTTAAATCTTGTACTTACACAGAAAGGTTGGGAGTTATGGAAGGGAAAATTTTAATCGTTGATGATCAATATGGCATTCGTGTTTTATTGCATGAAGTGTTCCAAAAAGAAGGTTATCAGACGTTCCAAGCAGCGAATGGATTTCAAGCTTTAGATATCGTGAAAAAAGATAATCCGGATTTAGTAGTGTTAGATATGAAAATCCCAGGTATGGATGGTATAGAGATTTTAAAACATGTAAAAGAAATTGATGAGAGTATTAAAGTGATTTTAATGACTGCTTATGGAGAATTGGATATGATTCAAGAAGCGAAAGATTTAGGAGCTTTAATGCACTTTGCTAAACCGTTTGATATTGATGAGATTCGTCAAGCAGTGAGAGATCAGCTTGCTGTAGAGGCGTAAAAAATGAATTTTTTATAAAAAATATGGAAAAAAGCGTTTACATGGACTATTGAGCAGGTGAATACAGTTGAGTTTTTGAGTACAAGTTGTTATCCTATTGAGTGTAGAAAGAAGTCCGGTATGTAAATATACATATTTTACCTTATTCTGGTCATACTACCAGCGATAAGAATTTATCGGATACAAAAAACGTTTTTTAGGAGGATTCACCATGCCTTTAGTTTCTATGAAAGAAATGCTAAACACAGCACTAGAAGGAAAATACGCAGTTGGTCAATTCAACATGAACAACTTAGAGTGGACTCAAGCTATCTTAGCTGCTGCGGAAGAAGAAAAATCTCCTGTAATCTTAGGTGTATCTGAGGGTGCAGCTCGTCATATGACTGGTTTCAAAACAGTTGTAGCTATGGTTAAAGCTTTAATCGAAGAAATGAACATTTCTGTTCCTGTAGCGATTCACCTTGACCATGGTTCAAGCTTCGAAAAATGTAAAGAAGCAATTGATGCAGGTTTCACATCTGTAATGATCGACGCTTCTCACCACCCATTCGATGAAAACGTTGAAACTACTAAAAAAGTGGTAGAATACGCACACGCTCGTAACGTATCTGTTGAAGCTGAGCTTGGAACAGTTGGCGGACAAGAAGACGACATCATCGCTGAAGGCGTAATTTACGCTGATCCAGCAGAGTGTAAGCACCTTGTTGAAGCAACAGGTATCGATTGCCTAGCTCCAGCTTTAGGTTCTGTACACGGTCCTTACAAAGGTGAGCCTAACTTAGGATTCGCTGAAATGGAACAAGTTCGCGACTTCACTGGCGTACCTTTAGTATTACACGGTGGTACTGGTATCCCAACTGCTGATATCGTAAAAGCTATTTCTTTAGGTACTTCAAAAATTAACGTAAACACTGAGAACCAAATTGAGTTTACAAAAGCTGTTCGTGAAGCATTAAACAAAGACCAAGAAGTTTACGATCCTCGTAAATATATTGGACCTGGCCGCGACGCTATCAAAGCAACTGTTGCTGGTAAAATGCGTGAGTTCGGTTCTAACGGTAAAGCGTAAGAATAAAATTCCGTTTTGGAAACCGTCTAGTCTTTTAGACGGTTTCCTTTCGTTGTATAATGAAAGCGCGAACAAGTCTAAAGATTTTATAAAGTGAATTTTTGGTTTGCGAATATAGAAAATAATGTGCATAGTCCTATTAATAAATGTGGTAAGTATCTGAATTGAGTAATTTGATTCGATGAATAGTTAATCTTCATCTATTTGTATAGCAGGGGAGCTACAGGTGATGGTTTTCTACTTATTGAGTTTCAGGATGGAAAGAGTGATTGAGATTCTTAAGGGGGAATCTTCTACTTCTTATAAAGAAGTAGAAGATAAATACATTCACAAGAAGGGAGCTCAATATGGAAAAGTTGCTAATTGAAGGCGGAAGAGCTTTAAATGGAACGATTCGTGTGAGTGGTGCAAAGAACAGTGCTGTTGCACTAATTCCAGCGACAATTTTAGCAGATACTCCAGTAACTATTGGCGGTGTTCCTAATATTTCGGACGTGAAAATGTTAGGAGACTTACTAGAGGAAATTGGAGGGAAAGTAACTTATGGGCAGGAAGAAGAGATGGTAGTCGATCCTTCTAACATGGTTGCGATGCCTTTACCAAATGGAAAAGTGAAAAAATTGCGCGCCTCTTATTATTTAATGGGTGCAATGCTTGGCCGTTTTAAAAAAGCTGTTATTGGGCTTCCAGGTGGATGTCATTTAGGGCCACGACCGATTGATCAGCATATTAAAGGGTTTGAAGCGTTAGGGGCATATGTTACAAATGAACAAGGTGCCATTTATTTAAGAGCAGACGAACTACGTGGGGCACGTATTTATTTAGATGTTGTTAGTGTAGGAGCTACGATTAATATTATGCTAGCGGCTGTACGAGCGAAAGGTAGAACTGTTATTGAAAATGCAGCGAAAGAACCAGAGATTATTGATGTAGCTACATTGTTAACGAGTATGGGCGCACGTATTAAAGGTGCTGGTACAGATGTAATCCGAATTGATGGTGTGGATTCACTGCACGGTTGTCACCACACTATTATTCCAGACCGTATTGAAGCTGGTACGTATATGATTTTAGGAGCAGCGTCAGGAGGAGAAGTAACAGTTGATAATGTTATTCCTCAGCATTTAGAGTCCGTTACGGCGAAGCTAAGAGAAGCTGGTGTTCAAGTTGAAACGAACGATGACCAAATTACAGTGAACGGCAATAGAAGGTTAAAAGTAGTTGATATAAAAACGCTTGTATATCCAGGGTTTCCAACAGATTTACAACAGCCGTTTACAACGCTTTTAACAAAAGCGCATGGAACAGGAGTTGTAACCGATACAATTTACAGCGCACGTTTCAAGCATATTGACGAATTGCGCCGTATGAACGCGCAAATTAAAGTAGAAGGCCGTTCAGCAATTGTGACTGGACCTGTTTTATTACAAGGTGCGAAGGTGAAAGCGAGTGACTTACGAGCTGGTGCGTCCCTTGTTATTGCGGGTTTAATGGCGGATGGCATTACAGAAGTGACGGGACTTGATCATATTGATCGAGGTTACGAAAATATAGTAGACAAGCTTAAAGGGCTTGGTGCAAACATTTGGCGAGAACAAATGACAAAGCAAGAAATTGAAGAAATGAAGAATGCATAAAGTGAAACTTTAATCAGTATGGGGTATCCCACGCTGATTATTAACCCTCACCAATCGGGATAAGGTGGTGATACTTCCGTTAATGGGGAGCGAAGAATCACTACTAACGGAAGTACACTTTATAGAAAAACAAGGTTCACAAAATACGGCAGAAATATAAAGATTTAAAGGAGAGGGATTATCGTGGAAAGAAGTTTATCTATGGAGTTAGTACGTGTAACAGAGGCTGCAGCATTATCATCAGCGCGTTGGATGGGGCGCGGAAAAAAAGATGAGGCAGATGGTGCAGCAACATCAGCTATGCGTGATGTATTTGATACAATTCCGATGAAAGGTACAGTTGTAATTGGCGAAGGTGAAATGGATGAAGCGCCAATGCTATATATCGGAGAGAAGTTGGGTACAGGATATGGACCACGCGTAGACGTTGCAGTTGATCCTTTAGAAGGGACAAATATCGTAGCAGCTGGCGGATGGAATGCGCTTGCTGTTATTGCAATTGCAGATCACGGCAATTTGTTACATGCTCCTGACATGTACATGGATAAAATAGCGGTTGGTCCAGAAGCAGTTGGTGCAGTTGATATTGACGCACCTATTATCGACAACTTACGTGCAGTGGCGAAAGCGAAAAATAAAGATATCGAAGATGTTGTAGCGACAGTTTTAAACCGTCCACGTCATCAAGCAATTATCGAAGAAATTCGTAAAGCTGGTGCTCGTATTAAATTAATTAACGATGGAGATGTAGCTGGAGCAATCAATACAGCATTTGACCGTACTGGTGTAGATATTCTATTCGGTTCTGGTGGAGCACCTGAAGGTGTATTAGCTGCGGTCGCATTAAAATGCTTAGGTGGAGAAATTCACGGGAAGCTCTTACCTCAAAACGAAGCTGAACTAGCTCGTTGTAAAAGAATGGGTATTGAAGATATCAATCGTATCCTTCGTATGGAAGACTTAGTAAAAGGTGACGATGCAATCTTTGCAGCAACAGGTGTAACAGACGGAGAACTATTACGAGGCGTTCAATTTAAAGGTAGCGTCGGAACAACACAATCACTTGTTATGCGTGCAAAATCAGGCACAGTACGCTTCGTAGACGGCCGCCATAGCTTAAATAAAAAACCGAATTTGGTTATTAAATAAAAAGTGCAAGCGGCTTGTTCAGAATCGCAGGGCATTGGAACTCTCGACCTTGAAGCGTTTTTTGCTTCGAGTGAGAGAGTGAAATGCCCGGAGATTCTAGCCGCTGGAACTGGATTAAATAAAAAGCGTAAGCAGCTCGTTCAGAATGGGAGGGGGATGGAGCTTCTGACGTAGAGGCGCTTTTTGCCTCGCAGGAAGAAGTGAAGCCACCGACCATTCTAGCTGCTGAAGCTGGATTAAATACAAGCAGAAATACCTTATCTATTCTGCCTTAAAATCAGGTGAGTAGAAAAAAGAAAGAAATATGAAAAGGCGAAGACAAATTTTCTTGTCTTCGCTTCTTGTATTTGTGTTTCAACGTATTGATTAAAACTAGATAAAAGGGTTACAATAGTGAATATTATCCTACTTGAACTTATTGCCTTTCATTATTATTTATTTGCCTTCCGTATTTTTCCCTTTACCCATGTGAAAAGAGAATAAAGTTAAAGTGTGGTGTCTGAATGAATTTGTCAATTGCAGCATTAGAAAACATGAAATTAAAAGAGTTATACGAGCTTGCGAAGGAATTTAAGATTTCGTATTACAGCAAGTTAACGAAAAAAGAGCTAATCTTCTCTATCTTAAAAGCTCGAGCAGAAAAAGAAGGTTTCTTTTTCATGGAAGGCGTATTAGAAATTATTCAATCAGAAGGATTTGGATTCTTACGTCCTATCAATTATTCTCCAAGCTCAGAAGATATTTATATCTCGGCTTCGCAAATTCGTCGTTTCGATTTACGTAATGGAGATAAGGTTTCTGGTAAAGTACGACCTCCGAAAGAAAATGAGCGCTATTTTGGATTGCTACAAGTTGAAGCTGTAAATGGAGATGATCCAGACTCAGCAAAAGAGCGTGTACATTTCCCTGCATTAACACCGTTATACCCAGATCGCCAAATGAAATTGGAGACGGAAACGAAAAAGTTACCGACACGCATCATGGATTTAATCGCACCAGTTGGATTTGGACAACGTGGTTTAATTGTTGCGCCTCCAAAGGCTGGTAAAACAAGTCTGTTAAAAGAAATTGCACACAGTGTCACAACAAATCATCCGGAAGCAGAATTAATTGTACTTTTAATTGATGAGCGTCCAGAGGAAGTAACAGATATTGAACGTTCTGTTAAAGGTGATGTTGTAAGTTCTACTTTTGATGAAGTGCCAGAGAATCATATTAAAGTAGCTGAGCTTGTATTAGAGCGTGCAATGCGTCTTGTAGAACATAAAAGGGACGTTGTTATTTTAATGGATAGTATTACCCGTTTAGCGCGTGCTTACAACCTTGTTATTCCGCCAAGTGGTAGAACCTTATCGGGTGGTATTGATCCTGCTGCTTTTCATAGACCGAAGCGTTTCTTTGGGGCTGCGCGTAATATCGAAGAGGGCGGTAGCCTAACGATTTTAGCAACAGCGCTTGTTGATACAGGGTCTCGTATGGATGATGTAATTTACGAGGAGTTTAAAGGAACTGGAAATATGGAACTTCACTTAGATCGCTCATTAGCTGAGCGCCGTATCTTCCCAGCGATTGATATTCGTCGCTCTGGTACGCGTAAAGAAGACCTATTAATTCCGAAAGAACATTTAGACAAGCTGTGGGGTATTCGTAAAACAATGCGTGATACACCAGACTTTGTTGAAGGCTTCTTACGTAAACTTCGTCAAACAAAGACAAATGAAGAATTTTTACAAAACATTGTTGCAGACTCAAAAAGGTATGTAACCACTAAGTAAAGGGAAAAGATGGGGACTCGCTTATTTCGTAGTAAGCGAGTTTTTTATGTTTTTAAGGGAATATTAGAGAGAGTAATATATGGAAAAATTTGTTTTTTGAGATGAAAATCATATTTGGATTGAGAGCTTGAAGTGCCCTACGATTCTGGGCCAGCCGCTTGCGCTTTAAGGTGTATCTAGTTCCATCTCCAGCGGCTAGAATGGTCGGTGGCTTCGCGTCTTCCTACGAGGCAAAAAGCGCCTCTACGTCAGAAGCTCCATCCCCCTCTCATTCTGAACGAGCCGCTTGTGCTTTTAGGTATATCCATCTCCAGCGGCAAGAATCTCCGGTCATTTCGCTCTCTCGGTCGAAGCAAAAAGCGCTTCTTGGTCGAGAGCTTGAAGTGACCTGGATTCTGAACGAGCCGCTTGTGCTTTTAATTTTTAAAAAGACAAAAACAGGTAGTTGCAAAATGGAGTTAGCCTTGTTATAATTTCATCATATGTGTTTCATCAATATAGTTGTGTAAGCAGCTGAAGATGAAAAACTCTGTTTCGAAAATGATTCAGGGCGGAAGGAGATGAAAAGAATGAAAGCAGGAATCCATCCAAATTACAATAAAGTTGTATTTATGGACACGAACACTGGCTTCAAATTCTTAAGCGGGTCTACAAAAGGCTCTAGCGAAACTGTTGAGTGGGAAGATGGTAACACTTATCCATTACTAAAAATTGAGATCAGTTCTGATTCTCACCCATTCTACACTGGACGTCAGAAGTTTGCTACTGCAGACGGACGTGTTGACCGCTTCAATAAGAAATACGGTATTAAGTAATAAAGAACATAAAACAGGCAAGTGTATGTATTCGCTTGTCTGTTTTTTTTGCGAAAATATTAAACCTTTGCCCTACTTTGGATTAGGAAAGTAGATGAAAGGAGAGCTCAATGTACTTAATGAATCAAAATGGTTGGATTGAAGTGATTTGCGGGAGTATGTTTTCTGGAAAATCAGAAGAGCTCATCCGCCGTATACGCCGTACACAATTTGCGAAACAACATGCAATTGTATTTAAACCATGTATTGATAATCGTTATAGTGAAGAAGATGTTGTATCACATAATGGATTAAAGGTTAAAGCAGTTCCTGTTTCAGCTTCAAAAGATATATTTAACCATGTAACAGAAGAAATGGATGTTATTGCAATCGATGAGGTACAATTTTTTGATGGGGACATTGTGGAAGTGGTGCAAGTATTGGCAAATCGTGGCTATCGTGTCATTGTAGCTGGATTAGACCAAGATTTCCGTGGTCTACCATTTGGACAAGTTCCTCAGCTGATGGCGATTGCTGAACATGTAACTAAATTGCAGGCAGTTTGTTCTGAATGTGGATCTCCTGCAAGTCGTACGCAACGTTTAATTGATGGAGAACCAGCGGCATTTGATGATCCAATTATTTTAGTTGGGGCTTCAGAATCGTACGAACCACGTTGTCGTCATTGTCATGCAGTACCTACAAAACAAAGATAAATTAAACTCGCTATGTAGAGCGGGTTTTTTTCGAAAATAGATGAAGATTGGTGGCAAGAATCTCCGGCCATTTCACTCTCTCGCTCGAAGCAAAAGCGCTTCAAGGTCGAGAGTTCCAATGTCCTGCGATTCTGAACAAGCCACCTGCGCTTTTAAATATTATCTAGCTCCAGCGGCAAGAATCTCCGGCCATTTCACTCTCTCGCTCGAAGCAAAAAGCGCTTCAAGGTCGAGAGTTCCAATGTCCTGCGATTCTGAACAAGCCGCTTACGCTTTTAAATATAATTTGCGTTTTTTTGATTAAGTACCATATACTATTTGTATTAGATACTAGGATGTAGAGGTGAATGGTGTGTTAGATCGTTTGCAAGCTGTAGAAAATCGTTATGAGAAGTTGAATGAATTGTTAAGTGACCCAGAGGTTATTAGCGATACAAATAAGCTTCGTGAGTATTCAAAAGAGCAATCTGATATTCAGGACACGGTAGAGGTGTACCGTGAGTATAAAGATGTTCGTGAGCAATTACGAGATGCAAAAGCAATGTTAGAAGATAAGTTAGACGCTGATATGCGTGATATGGTAAAAGAAGAGGTTTCTGAATTAGAAGGACAAGAGAAAACATTATCAGAACGTCTGAAAATTTTACTTGTTCCAAAAGACCCTAATGATGATAAAAACGTTATCGTTGAGGTTCGTGGCGCTGCTGGTGGTGACGAGGCAGCTTTATTTGCTGGTGATTTATATCGTATGTATAGCCGTTATGCTGAGGTACAAGGTTGGAAAACTGAAATTATCGAAGCGAGCTATACAGAGTTAGGTGGATATAAAGAGATTATCTTTATGATTAATGGTAAAGGTGCTTTCGCGAAGCTGAAATTCGAGAATGGTGCTCACCGTGTACAACGTGTTCCTGAAACGGAATCTGGTGGACGTATTCATACATCTACAGCAACTGTAGCTGTACTACCAGAGGCAGAAGAAGTAGAAATTAATATTCATGAAAAAGATGTTCGTGTTGATACGTTTGCTTCTAGTGGCCCTGGTGGACAAAGCGTTAATACAACGATGTCAGCGGTACGTTTAACACATTTACCGACTGGTGTAGTTGTATCTTGTCAGGATGAGAAATCACAAATTAAGAATAAAGAAAAAGCGATGAAAGTATTACGCGCACGTGTTTATGATAAATTTAGACAAGAAGCGCAAGCTGAGTATGATCAAAACCGTAAACAAGCTGTTGGTACGGGAGATCGTTCAGAGCGTATTCGTACGTATAACTTCCCGCAAAACCGTGTTACAGACCATCGAATCGGTTTAACGATTCAAAAGCTAGATCAAATCCTACAAGGTAAGTTAGATGATTTCATCAATGCCTTAGTGATGGAAGATCAGGCGCAAAAGATGGAGGCAGCTGAGTAATGCGTGTCTATGAAGCCCTGAAATGGGCTTCTTCTTTTTTACAGGAAAATGGACGAGATGAAAATGCGGGAGAAATTGTCCTTTGTCATGTATTAAAGACAAACAGAACCGGAATGCTCATGAATATGCGTGAAGAAATAACTGCGGAACAAGAGAAAAGTTTTGCAGAATTTATCCACAACCATGTAGAAGGTATTCCGATCCAATATATGCTCGGTTATGAAATGTTTTATGGCCGATCATTCTTTGTAAATGAAGAGGTATTGATACCAAGACCGGAAACAGAGGAACTTATAGTTGGAGTGCTAGAGAGAATTGAGCGCCATTTCGGTAATGAGGAGCTTCACATAGCGGATATTGGAACAGGTAGTGGAGCGATTTCTATTACGCTCGCTTTAGAAAATAAAAATCTTCATGTGTATACAGTAGATATCGCACAGGAGTCGATTGAAGTTGCAAAAGAAAATGCAAAAACTTTAGGGGCGGATGTAACTTTCTATCACGGCGATTTACTGTCTCCGTTTTATGAAACAGGTCAGAAGTTAGATGTTGTTGTTTCCAATCCTCCGTACATACCAGAGGAAGATTGGCGTGGTCTTTCTACTGTTGTGAAGGAGCATGAGCCGAAGCGTGCGCTTGTTGGTGGTGAAGATGGACTAGATTTCTATCGTCGTTTTATGGAAGAATTGCCGAATGTATTACAGAAAAAGGCGATTGTGGCGTTTGAAATTGGTGTAGGGCAAGGTGAAGATGTGAAAGCATTATTACAGCAAACTTTCCCGCGCGCTCAAGTCGAAGTTGTATTTGATATTAATGGAAAAGATCGCATGGTATTTGCAGAGATGGAGTAAGGCATAAGCCTTACTCTATTTTTTGTATGAAAAATTCGTAACTACTCAGCCATACATTTTATTTAGAATTTTGGTAAGGGGTATTATTCCAGAGAAAATACGCCTCTTATTACCTATAGATTGCTGTCATAAAGATAAAAATGGACATACACCTTGTTGCCTGTCTTTGTTTTAAAACTTTGCGCGTGGCAGGAAAAGGCCCTGACCGCTCCTATACATAGCCAGTCCCTCTCGCCAATTAAAAAAATGCTTTTCTATCGGTTTTTTATATAGATTTCGAATTTAATAGTTTAGAAAGATGAAAGTCTGTCCACACTGTTTTTAGAGGGGACGGTGGAGGAAATGAAAAAACAAGTTATTGCTTACTTTCTTTTATTATTAATTGGTGCACAGTTACTTGTGCAGTTTGGATATATGAAAGCTGATGCAAAAGGGCCTACTGTTATTCCGAAAGAGGCCGTTCGATTACGTATTTTAGCTAATAGTGATTCCGATAAAGATCAGGCATTAAAACGTAAAGTACGTGATGAAGTGAAAGTGCAAATTGATGGATGGGTAGCGGATTTAACGTCATTTGAAGAAGCTCGAAAAGTAATTCAAAATCATATTCCTGAAATTGAAAAGACAGTGGCGAATACGCTGAAAAGAGAAGGAAGTAAAGAGGCGTTTCAAGTGAAATTCGGTAAGAATGTGAAGTTTCCTACAAAGGTATATGGGAATTTTATTTATCCGGCAGGAGAATATGAAGCGGTACTTATTACAATTGGAAAAGGTGAAGGTGCAAACTGGTGGTGTGTATTATTTCCACCGATGTGTTTCTTAGATTTTTCAAGTGGTACAGCTGTAAGGAAAGAAGAACATGTTGTGAAGGCTGAATCTCCTGAGGAGGGGGAAGTTAAGGAGCAAGATGAGGAAGTAGTGGGTGTACCAGAGAAGAAAGAGGGTAAAGTGAAAGAAACGAAGGTTGTAAAGCAGGAAGTCGCAAAAAAAGTAACAGATTCTGAAAAGAAAGTAGTAAAACACGAAACACAAGTAGAAGAACAGCCTGTAAAAAAAGTAGAAACAAAAACTGTGGAAAAAGTGGAGAAACCTGTGGAGCAAAAACAAGAAAAGCAAAATGAGTATGTAACAGTAGAAGAGGAAGAGAAACCAGAGGTTAAATTATTTATCGTCGAAGCTTTTACATCTTTATTCTCTAAATAGTGCTATTAATAAATCCTTCCTCATATATATCAATGAGGAGGGATTTACTATGAAGAACGTGTATTTTGCTACGAAAGCAGATGTAGAAAGATTACATTCTTTTTTCGGACAAGCTAATAAAAAAGATGATAAAATAAATGAGTTGTACGCACAATTTATGATCTTGGAAGAGGCGGGAGAAATACGAGCGGTAATTGGATATGAACAAAGTGGAGAAAATGCACTTATCCGTTCTTGTTTATTCACACCTAATGTGGATAAACAGACTTTCTTATATTTTTTCGAGATGTTTTTGCAGTATATGAAAGAAAAAGATATTCGACAATTGTACTTACTCACAAATCATCCACAATCTGTGACCATCTTTCAGTTTTTTAACTTTGTCATTATAGAGAAAGAGGAAGTGCCAGAGGAAATTCGACAGTTAGAACACTTTTGTAAAAATATAAAAGAGCTAAATGCAATAATACTAAATTGTCAGCTATTCACAAAGTTATCCACGGATTAACAAGGTTTATCCACATTTTGTGGATAAACCTTGTTTGTCTTTTGGATAAATCTCATAGTAAACTAAAAATAGACAAGTATTTCATGGTAGAAAAGGACGTGGGAAAAAATGCATACAAATATGTGGGTTGTGGATAATGTTGTGGAAAGAAAAAAATATTATCCACAATTAAAAGAAGCAGCGAGATTATTAAGAGAAAATGAAGCGGTGGCCTTCCCAACGGAAACGGTTTATGGGTTAGGAGCAAACGCAATGGATGATGAAGCGATAGCGAAAATTTTTGAAGCGAAAGGGAGACCGAGCGATAATCCACTGATTGTCCACATAGGAACAAAATCTCAGTTAGATGGTATCGTAAAAGAAATTCCGCCGGTTGCAGAAAAGTTAATGGAGCATTTTTGGCCAGGACCATTAACAATCATTTTACCGAGAAAAAAAGGGATTTCAGAGAGGGTTACGGCAGGACTTAATACAGTCGGAGTGAGGATGCCGGATCATCCAGTAGCGCTCGCCCTTATTGAAGAGGCAAACGTGCCTGTTGCGGCACCGAGTGCGAATCGTTCAGGACGCCCAAGTCCAACGTTAGCTTCTCATGTGTATGAAGATTTAAATGGGAAAATTGCTGGTATTGTTGATGGCGGGGCGACAGGAGTAGGTGTTGAATCAACTGTAATTGATTGTACGAGCGAAGTTCCGACGATTTTACGTCCTGGTGGGATTACGCAGGAACAATTGGAAGCAGTAATAGGAAATGTTTCTTTAGATCCAGCTTTAAAGGATGAGAAAGAAAAACCGAAATCGCCTGGAATGAAATATACACATTATGCACCGAAAGCGCCACTTAGTATTGTTGAAGGATCCCGTGAGTTTATTCAACGTATTGTAGATGAGAAAAAGAAAGAAGGATTTAAAGTAGGTGTATTAACGACCGAAGAGTATCAACATGTGTATAGTGCAGATGTTGTATTGTCTTGTGGTGTGCGAAGCGATTTAGCCAGCGTTGCGACTAAGTTATATGATGTGCTTAGAACGTTTGATGCAAGTGAAGTAGATGTTATTTTTAGTGAATCATTCCCGAATGAAGGTATAGGAAATGCAATTATGAATCGTTTAACAAAAGCTGCGGGACATCATATTATCACTGAATGATAATGTACCTTTAGCAAACAGAATATTTTTCCTCGGATAAGCATATTGTGAAGTAGCACGTCCGAGGGGGGATATGAATGACACTTGAACAATTAATACCTTTAATAATTATGGCATTTGCCCTGGGGATGGATGCATTTTCAGTGAGCCTCGGTATGGGGATGGTAACATTAAAGTTAAGACAAATCCTTTATATAGGTATGACGATTGGGATATTTCATATTATTATGCCATTTATCGGAATGGTACTAGGACGTTTTCTATCAGAGAAGTATGGGGATGTCGCGAATTTTGCAGGAGCTATTTTATTGATTGGGCTAGGGTTCTATATTGTATATTCATCTATTTTAGAAAGTGAAGAGACTAGAACTGCTCCAATTGGAATTAGTTTATTTGTATTTGCATTTGGTGTCAGTATAGATAGTTTTTCAGTAGGTCTTAGTCTTGGAATTTACGGAGCAGAGACAATTATTACGATATTATTGTTCGGACTAATAAGTATGTTACTGGCGTGGATGGGTTTATTGCTCGGTAGGCATGCCAAAAATATGCTTGGTACATATGGTGAAATAGTAGGTGGTATCATTCTGGTTGGATTTGGATTATATCTCCTTTTTCCTATATAATTTTATATAGGAGGGAATTATGAACAAGTTATTGGAATGGTATGTTAAGTTTTTAACCTTCTTTCCTAGATGGCTAAGAAGGCTAATAATCTGGGGTATTATTTTGCAAATTTCGATGTTAGGTTGGATTAAGTTAATTTGTGAATGGTGAGATCGTTCCTTTCTGTGCATAGTTCTGTTTGTACTATATTGATCGCGCTAAAAAATTACAAATATAGAAAGGATGAGATGGATGACGAGATTGAAGCAAGTTTTTGGTATTATTATTAGTTTTTTTGTTTTTTGGTTTAGTATGCTCGGTGTACAAATGTTTGCTGAGTTTTTAGATATTGAGTCATTGAAATTTGTTGCGGGGAAAACGGAGGCAGCGCGTACTTTTTATTCTCCGTACCCGTTTTTAATAGTTTTCCTTATTACATTGCTTTCTTTATATTTCTTTGTAATAAAGCTTAGTAAATCTAAAAAAGAGAAATTACCTGCATTAGAAGAGAAGAAGGAAGAATTACAGTGAAAAAATCCCCCGCTTTTAGCGGGGGATTTTATGTTTGAGTGCAGGAGCTGAGCGAGCCGCTTGCGCTTTTAAATATATCCAGCTCCAGCGGCTAGAATCTCCGGTCATTTCACTCTCTCGCTCGAAGCAAAAAGCGCTTCAAGGTCGAGAGTTCCAATGCCCTGCGATTCTGAACGAGCCGCTTCCGCCTTTAAATGGGCCTCACTAATTCAAATTGTTCTCCTAGTTTTGCGTAGTTGTGTCCTGCTAGGCGGCTTATTGGTTTTAGTTCTTCGGCGTGAATTCGGCCGTTTTCGTATAAGTGTTCTGCAACGTGGAAGCGAACGACGCGGCCGATTAGTAGGTCGCAAGCTGGTGAGTCTTCAGTTCCGCCGAGCGGGATAGCGCGTTCTAATACACATTCCATTCGAATATTTGCTTCTTTCACCCCTGGTACAGAAATGACATCGCTGTCGATCGGTGTTAGTTTTGCTAATTCGATTTCACTTTCATCGGGTGGTAGGTTGGCAGCTGTTTCATTGATCGCTTCTACGTAAGACTCATCAGAAATATGTACGACAAATTCCCCTTTTTCGATTGCGTTTCGGGAAGTGTCTTTTGGTTTTCCTTCTTTTCGTTGTACTGAAACCGAGATAAGTGGTGGATTGGCAGCGACGATATTGAAATAACTATATGGCGCACCGTTCAATACACCATCTTTAGTTACAGAAGTAACGAATGCAACGGGACGTGGAATGATACTTCCTGTTAGTAATTTGTAATTATCTTTTTCGGTTTGTTCGTTTGGATTAATGGATAACATGTTGTAATCCCCTTTCTAAATATGAATACTTATTGTTCCTTTACAAGATATCAATGGGAATCTCCTGCTGAAAATAATATTTTTTTGATGATGTAAAAAAAAGAGATTACCTCGATTGTACTGAAGTAATCTCTTTTTTGGTAAATATCTTGAAATAGAGATAAATATTAAAGTAAAACGTAAGCACCAGGGCCAATTAAAGCTACACCAACAGCAACAGCGATTAACATTAAATTATACTCATATCCGTTTTGTGTTACCCAGTAACCATTTTTTCCGTGAACAGTGAAGATTGCCATTAACATTGTTCCGACGATAAATAATGAACCAATTGTAATGAAAATACCTGATGCGAATAAGAAACCACCTAATAGTTCAGTTGCACCAGCCATAAATGCCATGAATACACCAGGGCGTAAACCGATTGATTCCATCCAGCCACCTGTTCCTTTTAAACCGTAACCGCCGAACCACCCAAATAATTTTTGAGCGCCATGACCCATGAATGTAATACCTATAATAAGACGAATAATAAGAAGACCGAAATCCATCATTTAAAAAACCTCCTAAAAGTTATTAACTTACCTTATGTAAGTAATAATAAAATAGTTACTTACTTTAGTCAAGTGGATTTCGAAAAAAGTTTGAATTAAATTTTACAAATTAACAACAAAAAACAAAATGTAGTGAAGACCTCTAGACAAGTTGGGTAAAAAAAGAGAAAATATAAGTAGAAGTTAACTTCTCATTGTTATTCAGACAATCAGAATTGACTGGAATTTTGTGAGGCGCTACAATAAGAGTCTAGTAGTAATGGCATAATTTATTTCGAAAGCGTTTTTACAGTATAACATTCGAAGTATGAAGTCTTACGTGTATTTCGATCTTGAATAGAGATTGCCCTATAAACTTTTAGGTAAATTATAAGGAGGACTATCCTATGTTTAAAAAATTATTCGGTTTTGGTTCAAAAACAAATGAAGAAACAATCGTAGCTCCATTAACTGGAGCAGTGAAAAATATTGAAGAAGTACCAGATCCAGTATTCGCTGGTCGTATGATGGGTGACGGTGTTGCGATCGATCCTACTGAAGGTGTAGTTGTATCTCCAGTTGATGGTGAAATCGTACAATTATTCCACACGAAACATGCTATTGGAATTAAAGCGAAAAACGGTACAGAAATTTTAATCCACGTTGGATTAGAAACTGTAAAAATGGAAGGTGAAGGTTTCGAAGCTCACGTTTCTGAAGGACAAGCTGTAAAAGCTGGAGATAAATTAATCTCATTCGACTTAGAATTAATTCGTGAAAAAGCGAAAAGCACAATTACTCCAATCGTTATTACAAACACAGATGCAGCTGAGTCTATTAAGACAACTGTAGGTGTAACAGCTACAAAAGGTTCAACAGAAGTAATGAAAGTTACAATGAAATAATTATTGTATGAAAGGAATCTGTTTCGTATGAAATGGATTCCTTATTTTGTTTTGTAGTGTGTTCATTATGTATGGTGAAATACTTTGGGCACTTGGAAATAGGGTTTCACATATATGTGGATAAGGCGCATTTTTCTTAGAAAAAATATAAGAGAAATGCGCCTTTCGTATATTCACATTCCTTTTGTTCTATTCTAATGTACGCTATGATAAATGGTAGGAAACAGAAAAAAGGGGTGGGTTTAGATGAAACGGGTGTTATTTGTTTGCACTGGAAATACATGCCGTAGTCCGATGGCTGAGGCTTTGCTTCGCCATTATGGAGAAGGTAAATTTGAAGTGCAATCTGCTGGTGTTTTCGCCTATCCTGGAAGCGATGCGTCGGTACATGCAAAGGAAGCTTTAGCTGAAAAAGGAATTGTAATCGATCATGCCGCGCAG
The DNA here is from genome assembly GCF_003315125.1 of Bacillus sp. DB-2. Classification (NCBI taxonomy): domain Bacteria; kingdom Bacillati; phylum Bacillota; class Bacilli; order Caryophanales; family Bacillaceae; genus Bacillus; species Bacillus sp. DB-2. The sequence goes on from NZ_QNRN01000003.1 coordinate 201,820, forward strand.
CAGGTAAACGATACTTTGGTTGATTGGGCGGATATTGTAGTAACAATGACGGAAAACCATAAGCAAATTGTACTTGGGCATTATCCGAGTGTTGAAAAGAAATTGGATACATTATATGGATTAACTGAGGGTATAAGTAAGGATATTTCAGATCCATTTGGCGGATCGCTTTCTATTTATAAAGAAACGTTAGAAGAGATGGAAAAACTTGTACAAACTTTACTGGAAAAACATTCAGAAGGTTAATGTTTCGTGTATAATACGATATTGGAGATCACTTTGTTGCATTAAGGTAGCGAGTGTGAAATGAAGATAATTGATTGAAACTTTGGAGGGGTAAAAATGAAAGTAGTAGTAGCATCTGATCACGGCGGTATGAATATCCGTAAAGAACTTGTAAGTTTATTAGAAGAGTTAAATATTGAATATATTGATTTAGGTTGTGAATGTGAAGCTGGTTCTGTTGATTACCCTGATTTTGCGTTTCCGGCAGCAGAAATGGTCGCGAATGGTGAAGTAGATCGTGGCATTTTAGTTTGCGGGACAGGCATTGGTATGTCAATCGCAGCAAACAAAGTAAATGGTATTCGTTGTGCATTAGTTCATGATACTTTCAGTGCGAAAGCAACGAGAGAGCATAATGACACTAACATGTTAGCAATGGGCGAGCGTGTAATTGGAGCTGGTCTAGCGCGTGATATCGCGAAAATTTGGCTAACAACTGACTATGAAGGTGGCCGTCACGAAAACCGCGTAGGAAAAATTAAAACGTACGAAACAAAGTAATAGATTCTAACTATAAGTAGTATGAAATATAATTTGGTGAACCAACCTGTGAAAGGAAGAGGCGTAATGACAGAGATCGTAAAGGTAAGAGAACAGCTGCAAATGTCGCTTTCTGATTTCCAAGAACAAGCCACGCTGCAAAGAGGCCAAATTTTTGTAGTGGGGTGTAGCACGAGCGAAGTGCTAGGTGAAAGAATTGGAACATCAGGAACGATGGAAGTGGCAGAGGCGATTTTTTCTGAATTAAAACAATTTCAAGAGAGAACAGGTATTGAATTGGCGTTTCAATGTTGTGAGCATTTAAATCGTGCTTTAGTAGTTGAGAGAGATGTAGCGATGAAATATCAATTTGAAATTGTAACAGTTACGCCTGTTAGATCAGCAGGTGGTGCATTAGCGACGTATGCGTATCACAATTTTAAAGATCCGGTAGTAATTGAGTTTATTAAAGCAGATGCAGGAATGGATATCGGCGATACATTTATCGGTATGCATTTAAAGCATGTAGCTGTACCGGTTCGTACAAGTGTGAAGGAAATAGGAAGTGCGCATGTAACGATGGCGAAAACACGTGGGAAACTAATAGGTGGAGCACGTGCCGTTTATGCGGCAAATGAAGAAGCTATTCCGTGCCGTTAAACATGAAAAATTATAAAGTCTTATAACAGCTTTATATCGAAAGGTAAAAGGTATGTGGTCTGACTTTATAATAGAAGAAAGAAAAGACCAATTTTGGTCTTTTTTTTTCTTTTATGATATAGAAAGTCATGTTAGAATGTAGTTGAAAACATGAAGGTTCGAAAGAATTACAACCTGAATTTTCGTTTTTTCTGAATAAATGAGAAAAAACTATTGGGAATTGATGTAATTCGTTCAGAAAAGGGGGATTTTGGTGAATCATTTAAAACGTCAAGATGAAAAGGTATTTGCTGCAATTGAGGCAGAACTAGGAAGACAGCGTTCAAAGATCGAGTTAATTGCTTCGGAAAACTTCGTAAGTGAAGCAGTAATGGAGGCGCAAGGTTCTGTTCTAACGAATAAGTATGCTGAAGGATATCCTGGAAAACGTTACTATGGTGGTTGTGAACACGTAGACGTAGTAGAAGATATCGCACGTGATCGCGCGAAAGAAATTTTTGGCGCAGAGCATGTAAATGTTCAACCACATTCTGGTGCACAAGCGAACATGGCAGTATACTTCACGATTTTAGAGCAAGGCGATACAGTACTTGGCATGAATTTATCTCATGGTGGTCACTTAACACACGGAAGCCCTGTTAACTTCAGTGGAGTACAATATAATTTCGTAGAATATGGCGTGGATGCTGAATCTCACCGTATTAATTACGATGATGTATTAGCAAAAGCGAAAGAACATAAACCAAAATTAATCGTTGCAGGTGCAAGTGCATATCCTCGTGTTATCGATTTCAAACGATTCCGTGAGATTGCAGATGAAGTGGGTGCATACTTTATGGTTGATATGGCACATATCGCTGGTTTAGTAGCTGCTGGTTTACATCCAAACCCAGTACCACATGCACATTTCGTTACAACGACAACACATAAAACATTACGTGGTCCACGTGGTGGTATGATTTTATGTGAAGAGCAATTTGCAAAACAAATTGATAAATCAATCTTCCCGGGTATTCAAGGTGGCCCACTTATGCACGTAATTGCTGCAAAAGCTGTTGCATTTGGTGAGACACTACAAGATGAGTTTAAAACATATGCACAACATATCATTAATAATGCGAACCGCTTAGCTGAAGGTCTTCAAAAAGAAGGACTTACACTTGTTTCTGGTGGAACAGACAATCATTTAATCTTAATTGATGTTCGTAACTTAGAAATTACAGGTAAAGTAGCAGAGCACGTATTAGATGAAGTTGGTATTACAGTGAACAAAAATACAATTCCATTTGAAACAGCAAGCCCATTTGTAACAAGCGGCGTACGTATCGGTACAGCAGCTGTAACATCTCGTGGTTTCGGTTTAGAAGAAATGGATGAAATTGCGGCACTTATTGCTTATACATTAAAAAATCATGAGAATGAAGTTGCATTAGAAGAAGCAAGTAAGCGTGTAGAAGCGTTAACGAGCAAATTCCCAATGTATACAGATCTATAATAGATTGAAAAAGACTGCTGAAACGTAATTGTTTTGGCAGTCTTTTTTGTGGACATATATTATTTTTAAAGTATGTATACAAATGATGAATAAATTTTGGCGATATAATGAAGGATACAGCTCCCATAATTGGTAAAGATACTAGATAGATTCATTCTAATTCACGATTTTACCAAATTTGCCCTTGAATATTAGTAGCGTTTTCTTTACAATCGTAAATAGTGTAAAAAAGCGTGTAAACGCATGAATATCATCTAAAGGAGAGATTCACATGGGAAAACTGTATGTATTTGATCACCCGTTAATTCAACATAAGATTACATATATTCGCGATAAGAATACAGGTACGAAAGATTTTCGTGAATTAGTGGACGAAGTAGCAAGCTTAATGGCTTTCGAAATTACTCGCGACCTTCCACTTCAAGACATTGAAATTGAAACACCTGTAAGCAAAGCGACAACAAAAGTGATCGCTGGTAAAAAACTTGGTTTAATTCCGATTTTACGTGCAGGTTTAGGAATGGTTGATGGAATTCTGAAATTAATTCCAGCAGCAAAAGTAGGACACGTTGGTCTATACCGTGATCCTAAAACATTGCAACCGGTAGAATACTATGTGAAACTTCCAACGGATGTAGAAGAGCGTGACTTTATCGTACTAGATCCGATGCTAGCAACAGGTGGTTCTGCGGCTGAAGCAATTAATTCTCTGAAAAAGCGCGGTGCAAAGCAAATTAAATTAATGTGTATCGTAGCTGCTCCAGAAGGAGTAAAAGTAGTGCAGGAAGAGCATCCTGATGTTGATATTTATGTAGCGGCATTAGATGAGAAGTTAAATGACCATGGTTATGTAGTTCCAGGTCTTGGTGATGCTGGTGACCGTTTATTCGGAACGAAGTAAGACAACAGACGAGAGGGGGATTCCCCGCTCGTTTTTTTTTCGCCCTCAGCGCACGGGGGAGGGGGAGATAAATATACAGGGTATATACAACATAAGTTATATACACATCACATATAATATAGAAGTCTTACGTCTTGGGGACACTATATTATGGAAGGAAAGCGCTATATCTTAAAAATATAATAGTGACAAACTTGTGAACATTTTCTTCTATTATAAAGAGAAAACTGTTAGAAATTGCATATCTCTAACCAGTATTTAGAAGGGGAACGTTTTCATTTTTGGGAGGAAATGCCTAATACTCAAATTTTTTGATTTTTTACGATTTCTCGTTGACACTGTTAATACCCTATTGTATGCTAACAACGGGGATAGATGGTAGGGCTTTCAGTGACAAAAATGCATCTATTCCGTGACGAAAATGTAAACTTTTTATTTTGTATAGAATTTATGCAGAAAAATGAGTTATTATTAACACATCGTGAATGAGGGTTACATATTGGAGGGATGAATCCTTGCAAAAAAACGATCGCAGCCATATAAAAGCGTATGCTTTAATGTCAGGAATACTTGCTCAGTTAGTTGGTTCTATTCTTATTGGAATCTTTGGTGGGCAATGGATTGATAATAAGGTTGGAACGTTTCCGTTGTTTCTTATTATAGGGTTATTACTCGGGTTAGGAACAGGGGTATACGCAATGATTCGACTCATTCAACATTACTATTCGGGAGAGCAATGATGATAGACGTACATGGACTTGTCCAACGACAAAAGAAATATATGTACTACTTGCTTGCGCTTCTAGTGCTAGGATGGGGAATTACCTCTTACAAGGATGTATTTCTTGGGCTGATTATCGGAACGATTTTCAGTTTTCTTAGTTTGCGCATCATTGCACGTAGAACAGACAAGCTATTAGATCGCGTAACAAATGGAGAAAACGTGAAGTTTAAGGCGACAGCGGTAAGTACATATTCAAGATTCGCCACGATTGGGTTATTAATTTTATTTGCAGCCAAATATCAAGAGTTAATTGCGATGTGGGGCTTAGGTGTAGGATTGCTGACAGGATACCTTGTCATGATCATAGATTTTCTTTATTTAGAGTATACGAGCAGGGAAGAGAGGTGAATTACTAGTGGAACACGGTAAATTAGTTGAATTTCTAGGTTTAACGTTCGATTTGTCATCAGTTATGATGGTTACTGTAGCAGCAGTTATTGTTTTCTTAATCGCTGTTATCGGAACTCGCAGCTTAGCGCTTCGCCCAACCGGAATGCAAAACTTCATGGAATGGGTGTTTGACTTCGTGAAAGGGATTATCAATAGTACGATGGACTGGAAAACAGGTGGACGATTCTTAACGCTTGGCGTTACGCTTATCATGTTTATCATCGTATCGAACTTCCTTGGTTTACCATTCATGTATTCAACAGTTGAGGCTGGCGAACATATTGCATGGTGGAGATCACCAACGTCTGATCCAGCAGTTGCATTAACATTAGCCGTGATGGTAGTTACCCTCACCCATTACTATGGAATTAAGATGAAGGGTACGAAAGAATATGCTAAAGGTTATTTCCAACCTATGAAATTCTTATTCCCATTAAAGGTTATTGAGGAGTTTGCTAACACATTAACGTTAGGTCTTCGTTTATTTGGTAACATTTACGCAGGTGAAATCTTATTAGGATTACTTGCTAAGTTAGGTGGGGCATCATTCTTAGGAGCATTAGGTGCACTTGTACCGATGTTAGCATGGATGGGATTCAGCGTATTCGTTGGTTCAATCCAGTCATTTATTTTCGTAATGTTAACGATGGTTTATATGGCTCATAAAGTAAGCCATGACCATTAATATAATTTAAGTAAGAAAAAATTTATTTTTTTATAATACAAAGGAGGACAAATTAAATGAGTTTAGGTGTAATCGCAGCTGCAATTGCAATTGGTTTATCAGCATTAGGTGCAGGTATTGGTAACGGTCTTATCGTATCACGTACAATCGAAGGTGTTGCTCGTCAACCAGAATTAAAAGGCGCACTTCAAACAATTATGTTCATCGGGGTTGCATTAGTTGAGGCACTTCCAATTATCGGTGTAGTTATTGCTTTCATCGTAATGAACAAATAAGGGAGACTCCCCTTACATAGATGGCGAAGAGTGTTTTTTGAACTTTCTTCGCCATTGCTTTATGAACTAAACGTATGTCTTTTTTTTTCATATGATCAATTTAGATATTTTGAAGGGAGTGAATCCTTGTGCCAACTTTATTATTAGGGGCTTCCATTCCATTTGGAACGATTGCTTATACATTGTTCATTTTCTTACTTCTATTAGTAATGCTACGCAAATTTGCGTGGGGTCCTTTAATGGGAATTATGAAAGAACGTGAAGAGCATGTTACTAATGAAATCGACGCTGCAGAAAGAAGTAACACTGAAGCGAAGAAGTTAGTAGAAGAACAACGTGAAATGTTAAAACAATCGCGTGTTGAAGCACAAGAGTTAATCGAAAGAGCGAAAAAACAAGCTGTAGATCAAAAAGATGTTATTGTTGCTGCTGCGAAAGAAGAAGCAGAATCAATTAAAACATCTGCTGTACAAGAAATTCAACGCGAAAAAGAGCAAGCGATTGCTGCTTTACAAGAACAAGTCGCTTCTTTATCTGTTCAAATTGCTTCTAAAGTAATTGAAAAAGAGTTAAAAGAAGAAGATCAAGTGAAGTTAATTCGCGATTATATTAAAGAAGTAGGAGAAGCGCGATGAGCAATGGGATTGTAGCAAAACGTTATGCTGTCGCTCTTTTCAAAATTGCAAAAGAAAAACACGTATTAGAAATGTTTGAAGAGGAATTACGCCTTGTACAAAACGTTTATGTAAAGAACGGAGAACTACATAGCTTTTTAACGCAACCGAACATTTCAAAAGAGCAGAAGAAAACGTTTCTTGCAAACGTATTCGCATCTGTTTCTGAATCTATTTTAAATACGTTATATATTTTAATTGATAACAAGCGTATTGATATTCTACCTGAAATTGCAGATGAATATGTTGTTCTTGCTAATGAAGAACGTAACGTAGCGGATGCAACTGTATATTCTATTCGTCTTCTATCAGAAGACGAAAAACTTAACATTGCAGAAGCATTTGCAAAAAAAACAGGAAAAGATGCAATTCGCGTGAAAAATGTTGTAGATGAAGATTTACTAGGCGGCATTAAAGTACGTATTGGAAATCGCATTTACGACGGAAGCTTACAAGGAAAATTAGCACGTATTCAGCGTGAATTAATGAAGAATAGATAGGGGTGAAGCACATGAGCATCAGAGCTGAAGAAATTAGCGCACTGATAAAGCAACAAATCGAGAACTATCAGTCTGAAATCGAAGTTAGTGATGTTGGTACAGTTATCCAAGTTGGTGACGGTATTGCGCGTGCTCATGGTCTTGATAACGTTATGGCTGGTGAACTTGTAGAGTTCTCTAACGGCGTTATGGGACTAGCACAAAACTTAGAGGAAAACAACGTAGGTATCATTATCTTAGGACCTTACACAGAAATCCGTGAAGGTGACGAAGTTCGTCGTACTGGTCGCATCATGCAAGTACCAGTAGGAAAAGAACTAATCGGTCGTGTTGTAAACCCATTAGGTCAACCAGTTGATGGTTTAGGCCCAATCAATACAACAAACACTCGTCCAATCGAAAGTCCAGCACCAGGTGTAATGGATCGTAAATCTGTTCATGAGCCACTTCAAACAGGTATTAAAGCGATCGATGCTCTTGTACCAATTGGCCGTGGTCAACGTGAGTTAATCATCGGTGACCGTCAAACAGGTAAAACAGCAGTTGCACTTGATACAATCATTAACCAAAAAGATGAAGATATGGTTTGTATCTATGTAGCTATCGGACAAAAAGAATCAACTGTACGTAACGTAGTAGAAACACTACGTAAGCACGGTGCATTAGATTACACAATCGTTGTAACTGCATCAGCTTCTCAACCAGCTCCATTATTATACCTAGCTCCTTACGCTGGTGTAACAATGGGTGAAGAGTTCATGTACAATGGTAAACACGTATTAGTAGTATATGATGACTTATCAAAACAAGCAGCGGCTTACCGTGAGCTTTCATTACTATTACGTCGTCCTCCAGGTCGTGAAGCATATCCAGGGGATGTATTCTACTTACATTCTCGCTTATTAGAGCGTGCAGCAAAATTAAGTGATGCAAGAGGCGGCGGTTCTTTAACTGCACTACCTTTCATCGAAACACAAGCAGGGGACGTATCAGCTTACATCCCAACAAACGTAATTTCTATTACGGATGGACAAATCTTCTTACAATCTGACCTATTCTTCTCTGGCGTACGTCCAGCGATCGATGCGGGTACTTCTGTATCTCGTGTTGGTGGATCTGCTCAGATTAAAGCGATGAGTAAAGTATCAGGTACACTTCGTCTTGACCTTGCATCTTACCGTGAGTTAGAAGCGTTCGCTCAGTTCGGTTCTGACCTTGATAAAGCAACACAAGCGAAACTAAACCGTGGTGCTCGTACAGTTGAGGTATTAAAACAAGGATTACACAAACCGTTACGTGTAGAGAAACAAGTTATCATTCTTTACGCTTTAACACGTGGATTCCTAGATGATATCCCAGTAGTAGATATCACTCGTTTCGAAGAAGAATTCCATGCTTGGTTAGATTCAAATGCAACTGACTTATTAAGCGAAATTCGCACAACTAAGAAACTTGCGGATGACGACAAATTTGCAGCAGCAATTAACGGATTTAAAAAAGTATTCGTAGCTTCTGAATAATAAATAAAAGCGGAAGCGGCTCGTTCTGAATGTGAGGGGGATGGAGCTTCTGACGAAGAGGCGGTCTTTGCCTCGTAGGAAGAAGTGAAGCCACCGAGCATTCAAGCCGCTGGAGCTAGATAAATAAAAAGTGAAGTCGACTGTGGCTTAGCTAGATCATATAAAAGGCATCTCAGCTTTTGAGATTGCTGACGGTTATGTAAAGGAAAAGAGTAGGTGCACCTATTCTTTTCCTTCAATCATGAGCAAGAATATCTTGCAACGTAGATTAGGAAGAGGATTCTTACTAATCGTGCCAACTTCCGGAAAAAAGGTGGTGAAAACCTGTGGCATCTTTACGCGATATAAAAGCGAAGATTAACTCGACAAAGAAAACGAGTCAAATTACGAAAGCGATGGAGATGGTATCTGCATCTAAGTTAAACCGTGCAGAGCAAAATGCTAAATCTTTCGTTCCGTATATGGAAAAGATTCAAGAAGTAGTAGCGAGCATTGCGCAAGGAAGTAAAGGGATTAATCATCCAATGCTAAATGCGCGTCCTGTAAAGCGTACAGGATACATCGTTATTACATCTGATCGCGGACTAGCAGGTGGTTATAACAGTAACGTATTACGTACAGTAAGTAACGTAATTCGTGAACGTCATAATATGGATTCAAACCAATATTCAATTATTGTGCTTGGACGACTAGGACGTGATTATTTAAAACGTCGCGGCTTTAACATCATTGATGAAGTAGTTGGATTATCTGACCACCCATCATTTACTGATATTAAAGATATTGCTTCTCGAGCAATTGCGATGTTCGCAGATGGTGCTTATGACGAGCTGTATATTTACTACAATCATTATGTAAGTAAAATTTCACAAGAAGTAACGGAAAATAAAATTTTACCGCTTACGGATGTGGCGTCTGATAAACCGACGACAGCCTATGAATTCGAACCTTCTGAAGAAGAAATTTTAAAAGTATTATTGCCACAATACGCAGAAAGCTTAGTGTACGGTGCGTTACTAGACGGTAAAGCAAGTGAGCATGCGGCGCGTATGACAGCAATGAAGAGTGCTACAGACAACGCAATGGAAGTTATCGATTCACTTACACTTTCATTCAACCGTGCACGTCAAGCAGCGATTACGCAAGAAATTACGGAAATCGTTGGTGGAGTAGCGGCGTTAGAATAGTATTAAAAAGCGTAGGCGGTTCGTTCAGAATGAGAGGGGGATGGAGCTTTTGACGTAGAGGCGATTTGTGCCTCGCAGGAAAAAGCGAAGCCACCGAACATTCTAACCGCTGGAGCTAGATTCAATAAAAAGCGTAAGCGGCTCGTCCAGAACAGGAGAGTCGCGTAAGCTATAAACTAATAAAAATTAAAAGCCGACTTCTCTTAGAAAGCTGGCTAATTAAAAGAAAGCTAGGAGGGAACCCGATGAATAAAGGGCGCGTTACGCAAATCATGGGTCCGGTTGTAGACGTTAAGTTTGATGGCGGAAAGCTACCAGAAATCTACAACGCCCTTACGGTAAAACAAAGCAACGAAAACGGAGCAAGCATTAACTTAACATTTGAAGTTGCACTTCATTTAGGTGATGACACAGTTCGTACAGTTGCAATGTCTTCCACAGATGGACTTGTTCGTGGCACAGAAGTAGAAGATACTGGTAAAGCAATCTCTGTACCAGTTGGTGATGCAACACTTGGTCGTGTATTTAACGTATTAGGTGATGCAATTGACTTAGATGGTGATGTTCCTGCGGATGTACGTCGTGATCCAATTCACCGTCAAGCGCCTGCATTCGAAGAGTTATCTACTAAAGTAGAAATTCTTGAAACTGGTATTAAAGTAGTAGACTTACTTGCTCCTTACATTAAGGGTGGTAAGATCGGTCTATTCGGTGGTGCCGGTGTAGGTAAAACAGTATTAATTCAGGAATTAATTAACAACATCGCACAAGAGCACGGTGGTATCTCTGTATTCGCTGGTGTAGGTGAGCGTACTCGTGAAGGTAACGACTTATACCACGAAATGAGCGATTCTGGCGTAATTAAGAAAACTGCGATGGTATTCGGACAAATGAACGAGCCACCTGGAGCACGTCAACGTGTTGCATTAACAGGCTTAACAATGGCTGAACATTTCCGTGATGAGCAAGGACAAGACGTACTATTGTTCATCGATAACATCTTCCGTTTCACGCAAGCGGGTTCTGAAGTATCTGCCCTTCTTGGTCGTATGCCATCTGCGGTAGGTTACCAGCCAACACTTGCAACAGAAATGGGTCAATTACAAGAGCGTATTACATCTACAAATAAAGGATCTATCACGTCTATCCAAGCGGTATACGTACCAGCCGATGACTATACGGATCCAGCACCAGCTACAACGTTCGCTCACTTAGATGCAACAACAAACTTAGAGCGTCGTTTAACACAAATGGGTATTTACCCAGCCGTAGATCCATTAGCATCTACATCTCGTGCGCTTTCTCCAGAAATCGTAGGAGAAGAGCATTATGGAGTAGCTCGTCAAGTACAGCAAACTTTACAGCGTTATAAAGAGCTTCAAGATATCATCGCTATCTTAGGTATGGATGAGTTATCTGAAGAAGATAAGTTAGTTGTACATCGTGCTCGTCGTATTCAATTCTTCTTATCACAAAACTTCCACGTAGCTGAACAGTTTACAGGTCAAAAAGGTTCTTACGTACCTGTAAAAAATACAGTTAGTGGTTTCAAAGAAATTCTAGAAGGAAAATATGATGACCTTCCAGAAGATGCGTTCCGTCTTGTTGGTAGCATTGAAGAAGTTATTGAAAACGCGAAGAAAATGATGGCGTAAGGCCTTAGGAGGGACGAATTATGAAGACATTTCCAGTCAGTATTGTAACTCCTGATGGACCGGTTTACGAAAAAGAAGTAGAAATGGTAAGCGTAAAAGCAGAGAGTGGGGAAATGGGGATCTTACCAGGTCACATTCCAACTGTTGCACCTTTAAAAATTAGTGCGGTTCGTCTGAAAAATGGTGGGCACACTGATTATGTAGCAGTAAGCGGTGGCTTTATCGAAGTTCGTCCAGATAAAGTAACTGTATTATCATCATCTGCTGAAGAAGCAAACCATATCGATATCCATCGTGCAAATGAATCGAAACGTCGCGCTGAGCAACGTATGCAAGATAAACAAGCGCATGTTGACTTTAGACGTGCAGAAATGGCCTTGCAGCGTGCTGTGAACCGTTTAAACGTTTCTGATATGAAGTAAAAAAATCCGTAAGGGCTCTTGCCTTTACGGATTTTTTGTTGTGGATATAAATAAAAAGAGGAAAAAAACGCCTCTCTTTAGGTAGGAGAGAGCATCTAGCCGTGCATAGAAGCGGTCAGAGCCTTTTTCTGCCCGATGCCAAGTGTGAAAATCAAGAAATAAAAAGAACTGCAGATTATCTTTTTGTTATATATAGCTATAAATTTAGGTGGGAAAAAAACGCCTCCCTTTAGGTAGGAGAGAGCATCTAGCCATGCATAGTTGTGTTTTATTTAAATGTCGAAACTGAAACTCAATTTAATATATGGAATAGACTAACAAAATTGGTATAATTATATTATTGCTTGTATAAGTAGAGAATATATAACAATTTATATTTTATAAAGGAGCTGAATCAATGATTGGTGAAATGAAACGAGAAGCATTGTACTCTTTAAGGGGAAAATGGGGACTAGGTGTTGGATCAACGATTTTACATATTATTTTAAGTTATGTTGTTTCAATGGCTGCAATGCTTATACTTTTAATTCCAGGAATTATTATATTTTTCTTATTTGCTGGTTTAACAGGATCACTTGAAGAGGAAGCAATATCAGTCGGGGCAGGTATTACATTTGGAATTTTTTATTGCATAATGATCATTTTGAGTAATGCATCTTATGGTATTACATCATACGGTTATACGAATGTGTTGCTACAAATTAGTAAACGAGAAGATGCTAGAGTAGATTATTTATTTGAAGGATTTCGCGGCTTTAAAAGAATGATGAAAACAATGTGGGCTATGCTTGCGATTTTGTTATATACAGGTACGTGGATTCCGATGTTGTTACTAGGTGTATTCGCGTTTTTTGGTGAGGAAGGGAATGTATCGTTAACAATTGCTTTCTTTGTACTATTAGCTATTTCGATTGTTGTAATGATTGTGATGTATTTTTCTTATGCGATGACGTATTATGTTATGATTGAAAATCCAGATTATAGCGTTTCACAGGCGATGAAAGAAAGTAAGAATCTTATGAAGGGGCATAAACTAGATTTATTTCTTCTATGGCTTAGCTTCATAGGATGGGCTATTTTAGCGATTCTTACTCTTGGAATAGGATTTCTTTGGCTTAGTCCATATGTAGGTACAACGACAGCACATTTCTATCGTTATATCTCAAAAGACGAATTGGAGTAGGGACGTGCTATACTAATAGAATTATTACGTATAGGAGGAAGACTATGATTAGCGATTTAAAAGGAGAAGCATTAGACTCGCTAGAAGGGAAATGGGGATTAGCTGTTGGGGCAACATTACTTATTTCGATTCTTACTTCAGCTTTTAGTTTTAGTATTGATTTCATTTTCTCTCAGGTTTGGGATTGGAAAGAAGTGAATAATTCACTTTTAGTAGATGGTATTGCAATATTGATGGTAGGTCCATTAACGCTAGGTGGTTATTGTTTAGCACTACATATAATTCGTGAAAAAGAAGCGCGTATTGGGCATATATTCAGATGGTTTACAGAAGGAAGTAAGTTTATAAAGTCATTTTTATTATATATAGTAGTAAACATTTATATTTTCTTATGGTGTTTACTATTTATTATTCCAGGCATTATTAAATCATTTTCTTATGCAATGACGTACTTTATTATAAATGATCATCCTGAGTATTCCATAAATCAAGCTATTACAGAAAGTCGTCGTATGATGGATGGACATAAAATGGAGTATTTCATTTTATGTTTAAGCTTTATTGGTTGGTTTATATTAAGTTGTATTACATTAGGGATTGGATTTTTATGGTTAATTCCATATTTTTATACGACGTCAGCAGCTTTTTACGAAGAGATTGCAGAAGAATATTACGAAAAAAGAATTCCGACACTTTAAAAAACACCCAGTGTGAACTATTGGTTCATACTGGGTGTTTTTTGTAGAAATTTTATAAACTGTTTACTTGTTAGAGGTTTACTGAAATAGTAACCTTGCATGTATTTACAGTTGTTTTTTTGCAGAAACTTAAGCTGTTTTTCTGTTTCAATTCCTTCAGCAACGACGGAGAGATTTAAAGTATTCGCAAGAGAAAGGATAGTGGAAACGATGGCTCTTTCTTCAGGTCGATGATCGGCTAGTTGTGTAAATTCTTTTGGTACTTTTAATGTATCGATAGGGAAAATTGATAAATAAGCAAGAGAAGAATAGCCGGTACCGAAGTCATCAATGGACGTTTGAATACCATATTCTTTTAATTGCTTTAGTCTAGACAATGTTTCTTTTTCATCAATCATCGCAATTCTTTCTGTTAGTTCAAGTGTTACATCTTTCGGGTCAATCTCAACGTCCTTTAGTATTCGTGAAATATTTTCGATTAATTGATTTTGTTGAAATTCTTTCGCTGATAAATTGACACTCATTTTTAAGTTTGTGTATCCAAAACTTTTCCATATTTTTAGTTGAAGACAAGATTCTCGTAGCACCCAATGTCCAAGTGGGATGACCTGCGGAGTCTCTTCCACAATTGGAATGAACTCACATGGTGAAATGTCACCTAGGAGCGGGTGTTTCCAACGTATTAATGCTTCAGCACCGATAATTTTATTTGCTGTCGTATCAATTTGTGGTTGATAGACGAGATAAAATTCGTTGTTTACTAAAGCGAGTGGCAAATCTTTTTCGATTCGAGCTTTTCGTTCCATTTTTTTATATAGTTCTTTCGTGTAAAGAGAGCTCCGATTTTTCCCTTTATTTTTTGCTTCGTACATGGCCATATCAGCATGTTGTAAAATAGACAGCGGATCTTCACCTGCTTCAGGGTATATGGCAATTCCGATACTCGGTGAGATTCGTAAATGTTGATTTTCGATTTCGAATGGTTCGTTCATGGCTGCTACAATCATATCAGCTATCTTCTTTACATCTGTCCTTTTTTGATAATTTTCGATAAGGATTGTGAATTCATCCCCAGCTAACCGAGCAAGTTTCATATTATGTGTTGATATTCGCTCGAGCCTTTTTGCTACTGCAATTAATAGAAGATCTCCTACCCGGTGACCGAGGGTATCATTAATAACTTTAAAGCGGTCTAGGTCTAGAAACATAACAGCAAAAGGGCTTTTCGATATTTTTGCTCGTGCAATTGCTTTTTCTAAATACTGATGAAATGAACGGCGATTTGCAAGTTCCGTTAAAGTATCGTGATATGCTAGGAAATTAATTTGTTCTTGTTGCTGCTTGCTTTCTGTAATATCTTTAATCATTAAATAGGCCCCAGAAATATGTTCCTTTAAAAAGATGGGAACAGCTGTAACAAGCAAGTAGTAAATATCTCTATTTTTATGATATGCCCGTATTTCTAAAGAAATAGATTTCCCTTTTTTCACTTGATGAAAGGTATTAATGATTTCTTCCAAATCTTCTTCATACATAAGTGAATAGTATGGTTGGTTTAATAATTCATTCGTTTGATAACCGAGTAAAGTAGTTCCAGCGTTGTTCACATTGAGAAAATTACCGTACAAATCTAATGTGAAAATTGGATCTGGATGATGCTCGTATAAAGATTTAAACATTTGTTGGTTATGATATAACTCATTTTTTTGTTCTACTAAATCTTCTGTACGTAGTTCGATTTGTTTCTCGAGTTCTAAGCTGAATTGCATTTGGGCTAGCAATAATATTTTATTTTGTCTTCGAACTAACGTATGGCGTATGAGAACGAAGGCGAAAGTTACCATAAGTCCAATTACTACGATAGGTGCAAAAACATTTTCGACCAATATAAAAACAATAAGCATCACGACAGAAATATACGGTAATGATAATCGGATTGATTCACCAAATTGAGGCGTTAGTAATATTTGTTCTTGTTTTTCGGGCTCTTTTGTGTGAAGTATACAAGCGATTGCTAATAATACTAAGGTTACTTGATATAATGGAGCAACTGTGAACATAGAGTGCTCGGGCTGGAAATATTTTATATAAGCATAAATAGCATCCGTAGTAGCATACAAAATTAAAGCACTGCCAAGAAGAGCGCCAACTTGTTTTGGTAGTAAGAATAATGGTCTGAATAAAAGATTGATTCCTATTAAAAGAAAGAGTAAATCAGCCATTGGATACGTGAGTTGAACAAACATGTCGATATATGATGTTGTAAAAATATGAATGGTTCTTTCAATAAGCAAATAGTAGCTTAAAGTAAATTGAGCCGTAACAATAATACAAATATCACATATCGTAAAAAGCTGTTCCAATAAGTCTCGGCCATAAATAATTTCATATAGAAAGGCAAATGCAAAGCTAACTAAAAATAATAAGTAAAAAAAGTCTGATGGATCAACGAATGTATAGTAGTCATGCAAAATTAAGCGTTGATAAGCAACTATTATATCACCGATGAAATAAGAGAAGGTTCCGATAGTTAATATTATCCAAAATAAACGTGCTAATCCTTGTTTTACATTTGAAAAGTAAAATATATAACTGCAAATTGTAATATCAATTAATATGGTACTTATTCCAGTCAAAATTTGAAATGGGAGTGCGTATTCATATAAAAAGGGCATTGATACGTAATGAATAGTTATATACAACAATGAAATGCTTATAAGAATACTTACATGTGTTTGTTTTTTCATTTATATCACCCACTGTATATACATAAGAACCACCTTTTTGTAGTTTATGTTTTTTATGATTGCTTGAAAACATATAGAATTTCTATATTTATTTTACACATTTATTATGAGTTGTAAAAATAGATTTGCTCAGCAAGTATTAATTGTTGTTTCTGTTCCCAATATATCGACATAGGAATTTGAAGTTTGCTATAATGAATTGAATAGTTGCATTATTTAGAAAAATTTAAAAATAATAAATGATGCAAGTAAGACATATTGTTTACTATGTGAACTTGTTCTTAATTCAGGGGGGAGGGTTTCACAATGGCAAGTGTATATGAAAATAGTTATATGATCGTTTTGATTTTCTTGCTATTAGGTATATTGCTGCCGGTAGTGGCTCTTACATTAGGGAAAATGCTGCGTCCAAACAAACCGAGTGCAGCGAAAGCGACGACGTATGAGAGTGGAATTGAGCCTTTTCATGATGCAAATATTCGGTTTCATGCTCGTTATTATATTTTCGCTTTATTATTCGTCATCTTTGATGTAGAAACTTTATTTTTATACCCATGGGCTGTTGCATATGACAAGCTTGGTTTATTTGCACTGATTGAAATGCTAATTTTCGTTGTGATGTTGCTAGTTGGATTAGCGTATGCTTGGAAAAAGAAGGTGTTACAATGGTTATAAATTTTGAGGAATTACACCCACAGGAGCGAGCGGAATTAGAAAGAAATATCTTTTTTTCTACATTGGAACAGTTGAAGGGATGGGCGCGGAGCAACTCTTTATGGCCGATGACATTTGGACTGGCATGTTGTGCGATTGAAATGATGGGAGTAGGTTCATCACATTACGATTTAGATCGATTTGGGTCATTTTTTCGGACTTCACCAAGACAATCGGACGTCATGATTGTGTCAGGAACGGTAACGAAGAAAATGGCACCTATTGTTCGGCGCCTATATGATCAAATGCCTGAACCGAAGTGGGTAATTGCGATGGGATCTTGTGCAACAGCCGGTGGTCCGTATGTGAATTCGTATGCTGTTGTGAAAGGTGTAGATCAAATTGTACCAGTTGATGTGTATATTCCTGGATGCCCTCCAAATCCTGCTGCTTTAATTTATGGAATTAATAAATTAAAAGAAAAAATTCGTTACGAGGCGAGGACCGGGAAGCAGGTGACGAATAAATGAGTGATCCAAATAAAGACTTAGAAAGTATGAAAAGAGAAGCAGCCCGTCATGCGAAAGAGGAAGCGCGAAAACGTCTTGCTGCGAAACATGAGGCGGAAATGTCTAAACTTGAAGGAGAACATCGAGAAAAAGGGAAAGCGCTACCAAAAGATAAGGGGATTAATGTAGAAGAAGCAAAGGCGAAAGCTGCAGCAGCTGCAAAGGCAAAAGCAGCGGTATTAGCGAAGCAGAAGCGAGAAGGATCAGAAGAAGTAACGGACGAAGAAAAAGCCAAAGCGAAGGCGAAAGCCGCAGCAGCTGCAAAAGCAAAGGCAGCGGCACTAGCGAAGCAAAAGCGAGAAGGATCAGAAGAAGTAACAGACGAAGAAAAAGCCAAAGCGAAGGCAAAGGCCGCAGCAGCCGCAAAAGCAAAAGCAGCGGTATTAGCGAAGCA
>NZ_QNRN01000003.1:219986-374684 GCF_003315125.1 Bacillus sp. DB-2
AGAAGGATCAGAAGAAGTAACAGACGAAGAAAAAGCCAAAGCGAAGGCAAAGGCCGCAGCAGCCGCAAAAGCAAAAGCAGCGGTATTAGCGAAGCAAAAGCGAGAAGGATCAGAAGAAGTAACAGACGAAGAAAAAGCCAAAGCGAAGGCAAAGGCCGCAGCAGCCGCAAAAGCAAAAGCAGCGGTATTAGCGAAGCAGAAGCGAGAAGGATTAGAAGAAGTAACGGACGAAGAAAAAGCCAAAGCGAAGGCGAAAGCTGCAGCAGCCGCAAAAGCAAAAGCAGCGGTATTAGCGAAGCAGAAGCGAGAAGGATCAGAAGAAGTAACGGACGAAGAAAAAGCCAAAGCGAAGGCCGTAGCAGCTGCAAAAGCAAAAGCAGCAGCGTTAGCGAAGCAGAAAGCCTCACAAGGTGAGGAGGATTCTGGAGATGAGAAAGCAAAGGCAATTGCAGCCGTGAAAGCGAAAGCCGCTGCTGCGGCAAGGGCAAAGGGATCTGTAAATAAGATAGAAGACGAGCTGCAGCAGGAAGAACCATCAGTTAACCAACCATATTTAAATCGCTATGTGGAGGTTGTTAAGGAGAGGGTAGGAGAATATGCATTAGTAGATTCCTATATTAATAAGCTTTCAAAAGATGTTCCAACGCTTGTGGCGGAGCCTTCGAAATATTATGAAGTGATGGAATTGCTAAGATTCCATGAAGGACTTGCTTTTGATTATATGTCAGAGCTACATGCGACAGATTTTGTGACACACATGGAAGTATACGTTCATTTATTTTCATATGGAAAGAAACAGTCAGTAGCAGTGAAGGTAAAGCTGGATAGGGAAGCGCCGCAAGTGAAATCAGTGACGCCGCTTTGGAAAGGGGCAGATTGGCCGGAGCGTGAAGCGTATGATTTGCTCGGTATTATATTTGAAGGTCATCCTAATTTATCTCGCATTTTAATGCCGGATGATTGGGTGGGGTATCCGCTTAGGAAAGATTATGAACCGTATGATGTGGAGGTGTAGCTTGTGATCCGTACGGAAGAGATGCTCTTAAATGTAGGGCCGCAGCATCCGAGTACACATGGTGTGTTTCGGCTTGTAATTAAGATTGACGGGGAAATTATTAAAGAGGCTACACCGGTTATCGGATATTTGCATCGCGGAACAGAAAAGATTGCTGAGAGCTTGCAATATACACAAATTATCCCGTATACAGATCGAATGGACTATTTATCAGCAATGACGAATAATTACGTCCTTTGCCACGCTGTAGAGACGATGATGGATCTTGAGATTCCAGAGCGTGCTGAATATTTACGGGTGCTTGCGATGGAGCTTGGGAGGGTTGCGAGCCATCTCGTCTGGTGGGGAACGAACTTGCTTGATATAGGAGCGGTTAGTCCATTTTTATATGCCTTTCGTGAACGAGAGATGATTATAAATTTATTAAGTGAATTGTGCGGTGCAAGGCTTACTTTCAACTATATGAGAGTTGGCGGTGTGAAGTGGGATGCGCCAGACGGCTGGATTGAAAAGGTGAAAGAGTTTGTTCCGTATATGAGAGAGCAATTGGCAGGTTACCACGACCTCGTTAGCGGAAATGAAATTTTCTTAAATCGTGTGAAGGGCGTTGGCGTATATAGCGCGGAAGAGGCGATCTCGTATTCTTTAAGCGGCGCAAATTTGCGGTGCACGGGAGTCCACTTTGATCTTCGCAAAGATGAGCCGTATTCTATTTATGATCGTTTTGACTTTGATGTTCCTGTTGGGAGCACGGGAGATGCTTGGGATCGTTACGTTTGCCGGATGGAGGAAATTGAGGAGTCATTGAAAATTATTGAGCAAGCAGCCGAGCAGTTCCCGAAAGACGGCGCTGTGCTGGCGAAAGTCCCGAAAATTATTAAAGCACCTAAGGGAGAAGCGTTCGTCCGTATAGAGTCACCACGCGGGGAGATTGGCTGTTATATTGCTAGTGATGGAAAGAAAGAGCCGTACCGTTTGAAATTTCGCAGACCGTCTTTTTATAATTTGCAAATCTTACCGAAATTATTGAAAGGTGAAAATATCGCCAATTTAATTACGATTTTAGGTGGGGTTGATATTGTACTTGGGGAGGTTGACGGCTAATGATTGAGACGCTCTTACAATCACCTTCAAGCTGGACGAATTTCTTCATTTTTTTCGGGTTAGCGGTGCTTCTATTATTTGCAGTCCTTGGCTTCGTTACATACGGTATTTTGGCAGAACGGAAAGTGATGGGATTTATGCAAGGACGGATTGGACCAAATCAAGTTGGGGGCCGGTTCGGTTTACTCCAAACGGTAGCTGATGTTTTGAAACTATTATTAAAAGAAGATAGCATTCCGAAAGCTGCTGATAAACCGTTGTTTATATTAGCACCTGTTATTGCATTCGCACCAGCATTTATGGTACTTGCGGTTATCCCGTTTACCGATAAATTTCAGTTCGCGGATATTGGCGTAGGGTTACTGTATTACATTGCTGTTTCTGGGATTACGACGATCGGAGTTGTAACTGGGGGATGGGCATCAAATAATAAGTATTCCCTTTTAGGAGGGATGCGTGCGGCGGCACAAATGATTTCTTATGAGATTCCACTTGTGATGAGTGTAATTGGTGTCGTTTTGTTAGCTGGTAGTCTTAACTTGAATGAAATTGTAGCGGCGCAGGAGAAGGTATGGTACATTTTCGCACAGCCAATCGGTTTCGTCATTTTCTTAATCGCGGCAGTTGCAGAGTTAAATAGGACGCCGTTTGATTTACCAGAAGCGGAGTCAGAACTTGTTTCAGGATACCATACGGAATACTCAGGTTTTCGCTGGGCGTTTTTCATGCTTTCAGAGTATGTGTATTTCTTCGGGATGTCATCTTTAATTACAGTACTCTTTTTAGGCGGATGGAATCCAGTTATGTTCCTTGGATTTATTCCAGGAGCCGTATGGTTTGCTTTAAAATTCAGCAGTGTGGTCTTTCTATTGATTTGGTTCCGTGTTACGTTCCCGCGTATAAGAGGTGACCAGTTAATGGAGTTTGGATGGAAAGTATTATTACCAATCGCACTTGCAAATATTTTCTTAACGGCATTGATTAAGGAGCTATTCTTCTAATCTATAAAGGGGGTGCCAGCAAGAGATGAAAGGACTATTTAAAGGGTTAAAATATACGCTTAGTAATTTGAGTAAGAAAAAGGTGACGTATGATTATCCAAATCAACCGTTGCCATTACCAGACCGCTTTCGAGGTATTCAAAAGTTTTATCCAGAGAAATGTATTGTTTGTAATCAGTGTTCCAACATTTGTCCGACAGATTGCATTCAATTAACAGGAAAAAAACATCCTGATCCTACGAAAAAAGGGAAAATTATCGACACGTATGATATTAATTTTGAAATTTGTATTCTTTGCGATTTATGTACAGAAGTTTGCCCGACAGAGGCGATTGTAATGACAAATAACTTTGAACTCGCAGAGTATTCACGTGATGATTTATTTAAAAATTTGCAGTGGCTTGACGAGAACGACGAGAACGTCAGGAAGGAGAATAAAGCATGAATGGCGAGTTTGTAGCTTTCTTTATATTATCCTTGTCTGCGATTATCGGCGGCGTTCTTATGCTGAATTTAACGAAAGTAATGCATATGATGCTGGCCCTTGTGCTTACGTTCCTTAGCATTGCGGGTTTGTACTTTCTCTTATCAGCCGAATTTATCGGAGTGGCACAAATTTTACTTTACTCTGGTGCAATCACTATTATTATGATTTTTGGCATTATGTTAACGAAACATAACGCGGAAAATGAATCGCGCCTTACTCTTCGAAAATGGATTATCTTCTTTGCGGTTGTAGCATTTGGAGCAGTTATGTATTTCGCTGTTAATAGTATCGATTTTTCAAATCAAAGCACACAAGGAAGTTTACCTCTCCATGAAAATAACACACTTCAAATCGGTACACTTCTCTATTCAAAATATATTATTCCATTCGAATTAACCTCAGTTATTTTACTTGTAGCACTTGTAGGAGCGATTATCCTTGCGAAGAAGGATGAGGGAGAGGAGGATTCCCATGAGTAGCGTTCCGGCTTCTGCGTATTTAACACTTGCGATTATTTTGTTTTGCATCGGCTTATTTGGAGCTTTAACAAAGCGAAATACAGTAATTGTACTAGTTTGTATCGAATTGATGTTAAACGCCGCCAATTTAAATTTAGTAGCGTTTAGTAAATTAGGCTTGTTTCCGAATTTAACAGGACAAATTTTTTCGCTGTTTACGATGTCTGTAGCGGCAGCGGAGGCAGCGGTAGGTCTTGCAATTTTGATTGCTTTGTACCGTAATCGCCCGACAGTTCATGTAGATGAGATGGATACGCTCAAAGGATAGCATTGTGACCGAAAAGGGGGAAGGAAACAATGATCGATTATGCATGGCTCATACCGCTTTTCCCGCTTGTTTCGTTTTTGTTACTTATTATGTTCGGGAAGAAAATTAGAGAGGGAAGTAGTGTACTAGGTATTTTCTTTACCTTTCTCTCCTTTATATCCGCGGTAGTGGTACTAATAGAACGGTTTTCATCCGAGGCAGTGAAGCATAAGTGGGTATGGCTTAGGGTAGGAGATATAGATATATCATTTGGTTTTGAAGTTACCGCATTAGGGGCTTTAATGTTGTTTATCGTTACGCTTGTGAGTTTTCTTGTACATGTGTACTCAAAAGGTTATATGAAAGGTGACACCAGATTACCAACCTTTTATGCATATTTAGGGCTCTTTACCTTTGCGATGCTTGGGCTAGTTATATCGACAAATTTATTACAGCTTTATATATTTTGGGAGTTAGTCGGCCTTGGTTCGTTTTTACTTATCGGTTTTTATTTCTTTAAAGAAGAAGCGAAGGCTGCTGCGAAAAAGGCTTTTATTATGACACGCATTGGGGATGTTGGGCTATTTATTGGGATGATATTAATTTTTTGGCACGCAGGTAGTTTTGAATATGACGCGATTTTTAAAGCGATTCATACGGGCGACCTCTCTCCTTCTATGATTACAATAACGGCGATATTAATTTTTATCGGTGCGATGGGGAAATCGGGTCAGTTCCCGCTTCATACATGGTTGCCAGATGCAATGGAAGGACCGACGCCTGTTTCGGCACTTATTCACGCGGCAACGATGGTTGCAGCCGGCGTATATTTAGTAGCGACAATGTTCCCGCTATTTTCAGCAAGTGCGGTAGCGATGCAAACTGTGGCAATCGTTGGGGCTTTCACCGCAATCTTTGCGGCCTCTATTGGTCTAGTACAAACTGATATTAAGAGGGTTCTTGCTTACTCTACAGTTAGTCAGCTCGGGTATATGATGCTTGCGCTAGGCTCGGCGGGTTATGTAGCTGGTATCTTTCACTTAACGACACACGCCTTTTTTAAAGCATTATTGTTCCTGGCAGCAGGAAGCGTAATTCATGCAGTCCATACGCAAAACATTAATAAAATGGGCGGTTTACAGAAAAAGATGAAAGTAACCGGTGCACTATTTTTAATAGGCACACTTGCAATTAGTGGTGTTCCTCTGCTTTCCGGATTTTTTAGTAAAGATGAAATTTTAGCGGCGGCTTGGATGAATGGCAATTACTTTCTATTCGTTTTAGCAGTAATTGCGGCATTTCTAACAGCATTTTATATGTTCCGTCTATACTTTCTTGTTTTTACAGGGGAAACGAAGACGGAGGAAGAGGTGCATGAATCACCTCGCACAATGACGTATCCGATGATTGTCCTTGGTGTTCTTGCGGTAGTTGCAGGTTATATAAATACACCGTGGTTCGGAACGTTTCTTGGGGATTGGCTTACGAAAGATATAGGATTCCAGGTGAAGGAAGTGCATGGACCTGTTTGGATTATGGTTGTTGCGACGCTCGTTTCATTTGCGGGAATTGCCCTTGCATATTTCATATACGGCAAGAAATCTATCTCTAGAGATTGGGCCGGCGGAGAAGGGACGCCTCTTTATAACCTTTTGAAAGGAAAATATTATGTGGATGAACTATACAATGTGACGGTGCTTCCTATTACGAAAGGAATCGCTCATGTGCTTCGCTTATTTGAAGTATACGTTGTAGAAGGAATCGCAGTTTTAATTGCTGGACTCGTTAAAGGTATGAGTGGTCTAGGATCGCGGCTTCAAAACGGGAATGTACAAGTGTACGGAACTGTAACAGCAGTTTCGCTCGCAGTTCTCCTAATTATTTTGTTATATACGGGAGGGGATTTACGGTGAATGGATTGCTATTAACGTTCTTCATTTTTTCCCCGCTTTTAGGAATTCTCTTGCTTTTATTAACACCGAAACGAGAATCGCGTACAGTGCAGGCGCTTGGTTTATTCGGAACGGCGCTTCCATTTGGAATTGCTATCGTTCTTGCTTGTACATACGCTTCAGGAAAGAGCTTATCGATATTTGATGAAAAAGTGAAATGGATTAAATTTGGGGATTTCACAGCAGTGGACAAAAGGTGGTTTTCAATTTATTACGAGCTCGGTATTGATGGCTTATCGCTTGTAATGATGGTGCTCACAGCCCTTCTAGCGATGCTTGCAGCTATTGCGGCATTTTCTATTAAAAGAAATTTGAAAGCATTCTACATGCTGTTACTCATGTTAGAAATAGGTATGCTCGGTGTCTTCGCTGCTCAAAATTTAATGTTGTTCTTCATGTTCTTTGAGATTACGTTGCCACCAATGTTTTTATTAATTGGCAAGTGGGGGAAATTGTCGAGTGAAAAGGCTGCATATAGTTATTTAATATATAACGGTATTGGATCAGCTATTTTACTTATCGTTTTCTCGGTTTTATTTGCGAAAACAGGTACAACAAATATTGCGGAGCTTAAAGAAATATTAACGAGTGTAGGTGCTGGGGGAGGAATGGCTGTCTCAAGTAGCGTACAGTTCGGCTTGTTTCTTGCCATAATGATTGCTTTTGCGATTAAACTCCCTGTTTTCCCTTTACATCGCTGGATGGTCAATGTACACATAGAAGCGCATCCTGCTGTAGTTATGCTTCACGCGGGGGTTTTGCTGAAGATTGGCGCGTACGGTATTGTTCGCTTCGGGAAAGGATTATTCCCAGAATATTTTCGTGATTTTGCAACGCTAATTGCGGTTTTAGGGGTAATTAATTTATTGTATGGGGCCTTTCTAGCACTCATCCAAACGGACTTTAGAAAGGTACTTGCTTACTCTAGTATTTCGCATATGGGCATTGTATTAATGGGGCTGGCAGCGTTAAATGCACCAGGTACACAAGGGGCATTGTTCCAAGTTGTGTCTCACGGTTTAATTGCGGCCTTACTCTTCTTCTTGCTTGGCATTATTGAAGAGCGTTTCGGGACTTCGGATATTACAGCACTTGGTGGACTTGCAAAAAGTGTTCCGGTGCTTAGCGGTTTCTTCCTAGCGGGCGGTATGGCATCGCTTGGAATGCCAGGGATGTCCGGATTTATTAGCGAATTCCTTGCCTTTCTCGGTTTATTCCAAGGGAAACCTGTTATCGCGGCTGCCGGTGTAATTGGAATTATTTTAACCGCTGTATACGTATTAAGAGCGACACTTCAAGTGATATTTGGTAAGAAAGAATGGGAAGCGAAATTTGATATACACGGATGGGAGTACGTTCCTGTTATAGTGCTTATCGTTTGTATTATTGCAATTGGGGTAATGCCAGAACTACTAGGGGATCCACTTCAAACTACATTGAAAACATTGGGGGTGAAGTAGGATGGATATGAACACGTTACTTAGCTTATCATGGCATCTCATGGTACCAGAATTCATTATTCTCGGGGCAGCCATCCTTCTTTCCATATGTGATTTGTTTTTTAAGCTAAACCATAGGTACGTTGCGATTGGTGCAATTGCCGCTACCTTGTTAGCGATAGTGTCATTAATGACGCTATATAGCGAACCGGCAGGAGATATTTTAAATGGATCGTTTGTACTAGATGGATTTTCAAAAGGATTTAAAACGTTGTTATTAGGCGGAGCAGCTCTCGTTTTATGTATGGCAATAAGCGATGACAAGAAGGAGCCTATTCAAGATAAAGGGGAATATTATTATTTGTTTTTAATGGCGCTTCTTGGAGCGATGTTCATGGCGTCTAGCGTTGATTTCATCACATTGTTCGTTGGTTTAGAGTTGCTTTCGCTTTCTTCCTATATTTTAGTAGGAATCCGAAAAAGAAACCGTGCATCGAATGAGGCTGCAATGAAATATGTCATTAATGGAGGAATTGGAACAGCAATTACACTCTTTGGAATGAGTTATTTATACGGTATTACAGGGTCGACCAACATAGTGGAAATTCAAAAGGTATTTACGCAAGGATTGGCCGGGGGCATTCAGTTATTGTTAGCTCTCGCATTTCTACTTTTGCTCGTTGGACTCTCATTCAAAATTGCAACAGTGCCATTTCATATGTGGGCACCAGATGTGTATGAGGGAGCGGCTACACCTGTCACTGCTTTTCTCGGAACGATTTCTAAAATTGCTGGTTTTCTACTCATTACGCGTTTGTTTCTTATGGTGTTTGCAGGTGTGGCAATCCAAGGAGACGCACAATCTTTGTACGGGCGTATGAGTATATACATTGCGGTACTAGCTAGTATTACAATGATTGTTGGGAACGTAGTAGCATTAAAGCAATACAACGTAAAACGTCTATTTGCCTATTCAGGTATCGCGCATGCTGGGTATTTGCTAGTCCCTCTTGTAGCGCTATCGCAGTTTACGATGGATAGTATGTGGTTTTATATGCTTGCATATATGCTTATGAATATAGGAGCATTTGCAATCATCCACGGATTAATCTTACAAAATGATAAGGAAAATATGACGATTTTTACAGGGTTATATAAGCGATCCCCCTTTACAGCTATAGTGATGACGATCTTTATTTTATCGTTAGCTGGAATACCGGGGACAGCAGGTTTCATCGGAAAAATTAACATTTTTTTAGGGGCACTTCATGTTGAACCTGCTCATTACGTATTAGCTTCTATTATGATGGGGACGACGGTTATTTCATTCGTATATTATTTCCGAATATTACAGCAAATGTTTTTCCGCAAGGGAGAGACAGAAGAAAAGCTCCGATTACCGTTAAATATAAAGATTGTCATGAGTCTTTGCGCAATTTCAATTGTAATACTAGGGATTATGCCGATGATTGGTTACAATTTCTTTTATGAACATTTTCCATTAATGAAGGATTTCTTCTTCTTGGGGAACGTGGTACAATAGTGGAAATAAAAGGTGTAGAGTCCGTACTCTACGCTTTTTATTTTGGAGTAACAGCAAATGAAAACGTCTATAGGTATATGTTTTCCGAGAGAAAATTACGATGTAAGATGCTTATTTACGTTTGAAAAAGTGTGGCTCCTACTTATTTATGGTATCGTTTTTTACATTTTGCGTAAGTAGTAGCCAAGCAAAAAAAGGGGTCGATTTTTTGGCACATCTTTTAGGGCAACAAGCACTGATTGCCATTGTTTCGCATTTATTGTTTATTACCATTACGTGGTGGGCCTTACAAGGTATTCACATTGAGCGCTTAATGAAGTCTGGAAAATTGATGCAGACGAGAGTATTACTTATCCTAATTACAATTGCAATTGGGACATCTGTAAGTAACTTTTTCCTTGATTATTTAGGCTATTCAAAGAGTTTAACGTATTTAGTAAAGTAAGTGTATAGAACCTCATATCTCCGTTAACAATGGGGATAGGAGGGGATGAAATTGAAGTTTAAAGCCATTCTTATCGTTATCGTAAGTGTTGTTTTATTTTTGGTTGGATATAAAGAGATGAAACCTATAAGCGATGAACAGAAAATGGAGAGCATGATTGCAGCTTTAGAGAAGAACGATGCAAAAGTAGAGCGGTGGTCATGGTTAGCGCGAGAAACGAAAACAATTTCTAATATACATACGTTTCAAAAATTGTTAAACGATGTGAAGGAAGAGGCAAACATCGAAAGTTGGGAATTAGAACAATCTCCAGATGGATATAAGGCTACATCCTATAAAAAATCTTCTTCACATGAAGAACGAATAGTAGTAACTTGGAGTAAGGAAAATACTAAAGAAAACACTTTTATTATTTTTGAAGTGAGCGGGGCGAAATGGGACCCGAAGTACGTTCAGAACATGGATAAAATTTTTAGTGAAAAACCTATAATTTACACTTGTGTTCAAGGTGTACTGAATGATAAGATTGAAGGTGTTTTGCAAAATAAAACCAATCAGGTTTTGAAAGATCTTTCAGCAAGAGCGATCGAACAGATAGAAGAAAGAGCATTTGTATCAGTCTCCGCATATAATAAAAAGTGGAATGACGCTCTTTCAACAAATAGAGAGAAAATAAATGTGCAAATAGCAATACGTTCTACAAACAACAAAGATACAATTGTGGTTGGCACACCGATCATAACTTCTGAGTATTGAGTGAATAGATACTGAAAAAAGGACACGGAGGGGAATAATTTGGAAAAGATCATCGTCCGTGGCGGAAAGCGGTTAAGCGGCACAGTGCGTGTTGAGGGCGCAAAAAATGCTGTATTACCTATAATCGCTGCAGCCCTATTAGCGAGTGACGGAAAGAATGTACTATCTGAAGTACCAGTATTATCTGATGTATACACAATTAACGAGGTATTACGTCATTTAAATGCTGAAGTCGTATTTGAAAATAACCAAGTAACAATCGATTCTTCTAAAGAATTAAACATTGAAGCACCATTTGAGTATGTACGTAAGATGCGTGCATCTGTTCAAGTAATGGGACCATTATTAGCACGTAACGGTCGTGCTCGTATTGCACTTCCTGGTGGATGTGCAATTGGTTCACGTCCAATTGACCAACATTTAAAAGGCTTCGAAGCAATGGGAGCGAAAGTAAAAGTTGGTAACGGATTTGTTGAGGCACACGTAGAGGGCGAACTAAAAGGAGCTAAAATTTATTTAGACTTCCCAAGCGTAGGCGCGACAGAAAACATTATGTCTGCAGCTACATTAGCAAAAGGGACAACAGTCCTTGAAAACGCAGCGAAAGAGCCAGAAATTGTTGACTTAGCTAACTTCTTAAATGCAATGGGAGCGAAAGTACGCGGAGCTGGAACTGGAACGATTCGTATTGAAGGCGTTGAAAAATTATATGGTGCAAACCACCCTATTATTCCTGACCGTATTGAAGCAGGAACATTCATGGTTGCAGCGGCAATTACAGGTGGAGACATCTTAATTGAAAATGCTGTGCCTGAACATTTACGCTCAATTACAGCGAAAATGGAAGAAATGGGTGTTAAAATTATTGAGGAAAATGAAGGTGTACGTGTTATCGGCCCAGATAAGTTAAAAGCGGTTGATATTAAAACTATGCCTCATCCAGGTTTCCCAACAGACATGCAATCACAAATGATGGCATTATTACTACATGCTGATGGAACAAGTATGATTACAGAAACGGTATTCGAAAACCGCTTTATGCACGTTGAAGAATTCCGTCGTATGAATGCTGATATTAAAATCGAAGGTCGTTCTGTAATTATGAACGGTCCAAGTAGCTTGCAAGGAGCTGAAGTTGGCGCAACTGATTTACGTGCTGCAGCAGCATTAATCTTAGCTGGTTTAGTATCAGAAGGTTATACTCGTGTAACAGAGTTAAAACATCTTGACCGCGGTTATGTAGACTTCCATAAGAAATTAGCTGCATTAGGTGCAACTATTGAACGTGTAAACGAAAAAGTAGAAGAAGTGAAAGAACAAGAAGTTTCTGATCTTCACGCTTAATTGAAGTAGTCTCTATGTCTTTTGACATAGGGGCTATTTTTTTTTGGGTTATTACTGTTATAGTCAATAAATTCTATACTTATGCACGTCTCAGTAAAAATATTTAGAAAATTTTTGTTTTATTCCACTATTTGCGGTCAGTAAAACCCCACTGATTAAAGTTTCACTTTATATCGATACCCCCAAGTATGTTCTAAAAGATCCCGTATTTCCATAAGAATGAAAGGAATCCAACTTTATCCCGCATTAACGGTCAGTAAAACTCCCACCTCAAAATTCGGCTGAAGCAAAGAAGTTAAGTGGGAGTCGGGCTGCCCGTAAATGCCCGATTGGTTCAACTAATAATCAGTGGGGGATGAACAAAACCCCCCACTGATTAAAGTTTCACTTTATATTGGGGGAATAGGATGAAATTTTCAAAGCCGCTTTTCATTACAGTAGCGCTCTTAATAGCGCTCGTTATCATTGTACCTGCTGCTCTTGTTATTCCGTTTGCGAAAGCAAAAGTAGGGGAAGGAGCAGCTTCTAAAACTCCTCCAGCGATAGAAAGTATACCAGCTCCAGGGAAAGTGGATACAGCGGTTCAAGTTGCTGTATATCGTGATCAGCAGAAGAAGGTAGAAACATTACCTATGGAGGAGTATGTGGCCGGTGTAGTAGCTTCTGAGATGAATGCCAGCTTTGAAATAGAGGCGCTAAAGGCGCAGGCATTAGCAGCAAGAACATTTGTAGTGCAGCGTATGCTAAGCGGAGGTAAGAAAAACAATGCGGACGTGACAGATACGGTGAAAGATCAAGTGTACAAAAGCAAAGAGGAATTGAAGAAACAATGGGGTAATAACTACGAAAGTAATTTAAAGAAAATTGAGGAAGCCGTTTCGAAAACCGCAGGACAAGTTTTAACGTATGATGGAAAACCAATTTCAGCATCCTTCTTCTCAACGAGTAACGGACGAACAGAAAATGCAGCTGATTATTGGGGAAATGATTATCCGTACTTGAAAAGCGTAGATAGTCCGTGGGATCAAGCCTCTCCAAAATTTACGAGTGAGCAAAAATTCACAGTAGCTGATTTTCAAAAACGTCTCGGTGTGAAAGTACTAGCAAACGGAAAGGTTGGTAATATTAAAGACCTTACGGAAGGAAAGCGAGTAAAGGATGTAGAGTTTCAAGGGAAAACATTAACAGGAAAACAAGTTCGTGAAAAATTAGACTTACGCTCCTCAGACTTTACGTGGAAACAAGAAGGAGATAACATCACCGTTACGACGAAAGGGTTCGGTCACGGCGTTGGTATGAGCCAATACGGAGCGAATGGCATGGCAGCGGAAGGTAAGAAATATACAGAGATAGTTGCTCATTACTATAAAGGCATTGAAATAAAGACGATGAATGATTATGAAGGAAAATTGATGGTGAAAAAATAGGCTGTAGGATTGGACGTATAGTGATTTTTCGACATAGTAAAAAAGGAGCTAATTTAAAATAGCTCCTTTTTGTTCTGCTTAAAATATCGTAATTTTCCATTATTTGTTTGGTATAATGAACTAAAAAACATTTGGGGGAGACAGAATGGCGTTATTGGAGTTGAAACAGTTAGGGAAAACAAACCAGTTACCGGCAGTTGAACTGAAGGTTGAAAAAGGACAATGTGTTGTTTTGCAATGCAATAATCATACAGCTAAAGTGTTGCACCGCATCATTATCGGTGAAGAAGAAGCTTCAACTGGCAATGTACTATTTGAAGGCACAGCGATTGGAAAGAAGAATTATTCCCGCATTGGTTTTTGTTTTTTGAAAGATGAAGCATATGACCGTTTGAAGGTGAAAGAATACTTCAAATTCTTATTAGGACTTTATGAATCCAATATGAGTATGGAAGAAGTAGTACAATATGTCGGCCTCCTCGATAAGTTAAACGTTAAAATAGAAAAATTGTCATTTTCAGAGAAACGTCGTCTTCATATTGGGAGGATTATGATTCATAATCCGGATTTAGTTATTTTAGAAGAGCCAGAGCAAAATGTAGATACAGAGAGTACGATTATTATTCGAAAAGCGATTATGAAAATGAAAGAACAAGGAAAGGCAATCTTTATTACGTCCTCCTTTTTATCAGATGCCCTTTCGCTGACAGAAGATGTATACATATTAAATCAAGATGGTGTGAAAAAGATAGAAATAGAGCAAGAAGAAGCTGAAGAAGTCGATGAAGAAAAAGTCGTTCAAATGATTCCGCAAATGAAACTTGAAAGAATACCGGCGAAAGTGAATGATAAAATCATTTTACTGGATCCGATGGAGATCCATTTCATTGAAACGCAAAACGGAGTGACGCATATTCATGTGCGCGAAGGAGATTTCGTATGTGCATTAACATTAAGTGAACTAGAAGTGAGATTAACAGGATTCGGGTTCTTCAGATGTCATCGCTCGTACCTCGTTAATTTACAAAGAGTACGAGAAGTGATTACGTGGACACGTAATAGCTTTAGTTTAATTTTGGATGACGAAAGAAAAAGTTCAATCCCGCTTTCAAAAGGACGAATGGATGAGTTAAAAGGTGTAATTGGGCTATAAAAATGCTCCGATAAGCTCAAAATACGATTCATTCAACAGTAAAAATACTCCTTTTGCCGGTATTTTACTGCGCCTACCCTTTGTTTTTCATATGATTGAGTCAAGAAAAGCGAAACAAACAAACGAAAAGCGCTAAAGCGACTTTCATCTATAAAAAGAAAAACAAAGGGGATGACGAAATGACATTGGCAATTGAAATGAAAGATGTAATGAAAAGTTTCGATGGAAAAACGGCCCTTCGAAATGTAAATATTGAGGTAAAGCAAGGAGAAATCTTTGGATTCCTCGGACCGAGTGGATCTGGGAAAACAACAACAGTAAAGATTTTAACTTCTCAATTGCTTCATAGCGTTGGAACAGTACGAGTGTTAGGGAAAGACATTACAGGGCCAAGTAGTATCGATTACAAACGAATCGGTATTTTAACAGACAATAGCGGCTTATACGAAAGACTTAGCATTTATGATAACTTACTATTATTTTGTGACTTATACGATTGTAAAAAAGAACGAATCGATGAAGTACTAGCGCAAGTGAATCTATTAGATGATAAAAAAACACCAGTAAAGAAGCTATCAAAAGGAATGAAGCAGCGTGTCACATTAGCTAGAGCAATCCTTCATAAACCAGATATCCTCTTCTTAGACGAACCAACATCTGCACTTGATCCAGTAAACGTACAAAACATTCATAAAATCTTAAAAGACTTAAATAAAGAAGGAACAACGATTTTCTTAACGACTCATAATATGGACGAAGCAGAAACACTGTGTAACCGCATCGCCTTTCTGTGCGGCGGAGAAATTGTAGCGCTTGATACACCAGAAAACCTTCGCTTACAATACGCGAAAGATCAAATACAAGTCGTATTAAAAGATAAGCAAAAAGAAGTAGTGCAAAAAGACGAATTAGGTGCAAAACGTATTTCAGAATGGATGAAAAAGGGCGAATTACTATCGATTCATTCACACGAACCAACGCTAGGCGATATCTTTATTGAAGTTACTGGGAGGGGATTATAATGACATTTTCAATGAGACGATTTTCAGCTATTTTTCGGAAAGAGTTACAGGATATTAAAGCAAATGCATCTGTACTTGTAATGGCAATACTTCCAATTATATTTGCTTTTGTTTATGGACAGATGGATGGGCCGAAAGATGAAATATCTAATATGGTAACTTTAATGGCTTTAACAATGGTAGGAAGCTTTGTTCAAGCGGCTTTAATTGCAGAAGAAAAAGAAAAGCATACGCTACGTGTGCTGATGTTATCACCAGCATCATCGTTAGAAGTGTTACTAGGAAAAAGCGCATTAACAGGTCTTATTACATTTGCAATTTGTTTTAGTAACTTCGCAATTTTAGGTGTAGTAAAGGGGAATATTCCATTAATAGTGCTATTTTTACTTATTAGTATATTTTTCTTTCTTATGTTAGGTACGGCGATTGGATTAATAGCTAAAACAACAGCATCAACATCAGTAGTAGGTATGCCAATCTTATTTATTTTCCTTCTAGCTCCAATATTAGGAGTTTTTTTAAAAAATGATTTTGTAAAAAAAATGATTGATTTTCTTCCAACGAAACACCTTGCGGATGCAATGCCGAAGCTAATGAACGGAAAGGGATTATCAACTGTTAGTGGTGATTTAATAAATATAATAATTTGGTGTGTACTTTCTATTATTCTTTGTATTATCGTTTATAAAAAGAAACAACTAGACTAAAAAACTGAGCTGAAACGCTCAGTTTTTTCCTTTTTCTATCATTTCCTCGGAAATTTTGCAATTCCTATACATATTTTTACAGATTTTGTCGAAAAGTAATTAGTTATAGGTTGTATAGGATGAGTGAATATTGTTCAAAATGATTGCTGAGGTGATGATGGAATGCGAGGAAGAAATAGTAAAAAGTCGCAAAAAGTAGTACATTTATTTCAAAAAAGATGGGTGTTTCCGGCACTATACATTGCTTGTGCAGCGGTAATCTTAATGGTTGCGCTATGGTTCCAGGGAGCTAATCCAAAGAAAGCTCCGAACCAAGATCAAGCAACACCGTATACACAAACGGAAGATCCGGCAGTACCAGTAACAAAATCTTCAGAAGTAGTGAAAATGCCAACTGCAGCAAATGCAGAAGTAGTAGTACAGAAGAAATTCTATGAAGATGCAGCATCAGAGGCGGAACAAGAAAAAGCACTTGTCTTTTATAACAACACATATTCCCCGAATAAAGGAATTGACATTGCTGCGAAAAACGGAAAAGAATTTGATGTTACAGCTGCTTTAAGTGGTACAGTAACGAAAGCTGAAAAAGATTCACTTCTTGGTTATGTTGTAACAGTAGATAGTGGAAATGGTGTAGCAGCATCTTATCAAAGCTTAGGCAGTGTGAAAGTAGAAAAAGGTGCAAGAGTCGCGCAAGGTGAAGTGTTAGGAAAATCAGGTCTAAATGCAATGAATAAAGATGCAGGTTCTTACGTTCACTTTGAAGTACGTAAAGACAATGTGGCTGTGAACCCTGAGCGTTATTTAAATAAATCAGTAGCAGAAATTAAAGCTGATGCAGGTGCTGCAAAGGCGACAAATGCTTCTGGTAAAAAAGCTGATGACAAATCTCAAAAAGAAGAAAAGTCGACAAGCACGAAACCAGAAGATAAGTCTCAAAAAGAAGAGAAATCAACAAGCGGCTCGACTAGTGATAAAGAGACGAACGGCAAACAAGATGAGAAATCTCAAAAAGAAGAGAAATCAACAAGCGGTTCGACTAGTGATAAAGAGACGAACGGCAAACAAGATGACAAATCTCAAAAAGAAGAAAAATCAACGAATGGTTCTACAGAATCATCTAACGGTTCTTCTTCACAAGAATAATAAAGTGAAAAAATCAGTTCTCATTAGGAGAGCTGATTTTTTTATTTTCATATAAAAATAATCAATTTCGAGAAAAAAGTTGCAATAACAAGGAAAAATGACGAGATTCTCGAATATATATTACAAAAGGGAGGGGATACTGTGTCATTTTTATCTGTTCTGTCGATTGCTATCATTTTATTGTTTGTTTTATTCGCTTTATATTATTATATTGCCGGTAAGAAAGAAGTTCCCCACCATCAGTTGTTAGAAGAAGAATATGAAAGAGAAGAGTGACACCTTTTATAAAGAGGTGTCACTTTTTTTCGCCATAATTGTCATCGTTAACGTATTTCTCACAAAAAAACGTAATTTTTCTTAACTTAGTCCGCAAAAATAGTGAACATGTAGCATATATCAGTAGTGCGGGCAATACAATGGTATAAACCAATGCAAAGAGAGTGTTTGAGGTGAGAAATCGTGAATCATTTCATTATAAATCCAAGAATATTTAACGCTTACAAACAGCACTCACATTTACTTCATAGTCGTATGCAGCGAGTCTCATTTCACACTTCTCACATCCAATTTAGGGAGGCGAGTGGTGTGCACGATTACATCAAAGAGAGAACTATCAAGATTGGCAAGTATATCGTGGAGACAAGAAAGACAGTGCGTGTAATCGCAAAGGAGTTTGGGGTATCAAAGAGTACAGTCCATAAAGATTTAACAGAACGTTTGCCAGAAATTAATCCAGAGCTCGCAAATGAAGTGAAAGAAATTCTTGATTATCATAAGTCTATTCGTCATTTAAGAGGTGGAGAAGCAACAAAGCAAAAGTACCGAAAAGAAGATACAGAAAACCCTGTGCGCCAATAAATCTAAAATAGCAAACATTCCTTGTGAATTCGGTAATATTTTTCAGAAGAATTCTTTTTGCGAATATTACGTTTCTGTTAAATTTATGATAAAATCAGAAATTAGGTGTAAAAGAATTCGGGTGTAACCTGATTTTGAATATCGAGGAGGAAATGACGGGAATGTTTGCGCGAGATATCGGAATTGACCTAGGTACGGCTAACGTATTAATTCATGTTAAAGGTAAGGGTATTGTATTAAATGAGCCATCTGTTGTGGCAATTGATCGTAATAGTGGAAAAGTATTAGCAGTAGGTGAAGAAGCAAGAAGTATGGTGGGACGTACACCTGGTAATATTGTAGCAATTCGTCCACTTAAAGATGGTGTAATCGCAGATTTCGAAATTACAGAAGCAATGTTAAAGTATTTCATTAACAAATTGGACGTGAAGAGCTTCTTTTCAAAACCTCGCATTTTAATTTGCTGTCCAACAAATATCACATCTGTAGAACAAAAAGCAATTCGTGAGGCTGCTGAACGTTCAGGTGGTAAAACAGTATTTTTAGAAGAAGAACCAAAAGTAGCCGCAGTTGGTGCTGGTATGGAAATCTTCCAGCCAAGCGGAAACATGGTTGTTGATATTGGTGGAGGTACAACAGATATTGCCGTACTTTCTATGGGTGATATTGTTACCTCTTCCTCTATCAAAATGGCTGGCGATAAGTTTGATCTGGAAATCTTAAACTACGTTAAACGTAAGTATAAGCTATTAATTGGAGAACGTACTTCAGAAAATATTAAAATTAAAGTTGGTACAGTATTCCCAGGTGCACGTAGTGAAGAGCTTGAAATTCGCGGACGTGACATGGTAACAGGTTTACCACGTACAATTACAGTATGCTCTGAAGAGATTACAGAAGCACTAAAAGAAGACGCAGCTATCATTGTACAAGCTGCAAAAGGCGTACTAGAGCGCACACCACCAGAACTATCTGCGGACATTATCGACCGCGGTGTTATTCTAACAGGCGGTGGAGCTTTATTACACGGTATCGACATGCTTCTAGCAGAAGAATTAAAGGTACCAGTATTAATCGCTGAAAACCCAATGCAATGTGTTGCTATTGGTACAGGTATTATGTTAGAGAATATTGATAAACTACCAAGACGTGCTTTGAAATAAAGTGAAACTTTAATCAGTGGGAGGTTCATCCCCCGCTGATTATTAGCCTTCACCAATCGGGATAAAGTGAGAAGGACTAAGGTATCAAACCTTGGTCCTTTTTATTTTTTTATATCTTTATATTTTTATATTTTTTTAATTTATTGAGAAAATGGAAGGAAAATAAAGAAAAATAGAGAAAATAGGTAAAATATTCATATATATGGTTAAATTTAATATTTTCATATTTGAAAACGTTTGTAATATAATGAGTCGAATACGACATTAAGGCAAAAAATGTTCAAATACATATTGCCTTTCCCTAATTTGGGCATACACTCTTTTCTACCTCCGTGTCAGTTGCTGAGAAGTGCAACTATTTTAATGGAATAGAGTGTATGCATTTTTTATAATTGGAAGTAAATTAGTACTTTATAATGACAAATAATAAACAAAATGGGATAATAACAATATGTCCAAGTGGTAAGACCAATATTGCAAAAGGGGCGATTGTTACATGCTAAATATAGAACAAATTAAAGAAATCATTCCACACCGCTATCCATTTTTACTTGTTGATAAAATATTAGAAGTGGATGAGGGAAAAAGAGCGGTTGGAATTAAAAATGTATCTGCAAACGAGGAGTTCTTTAATGGGCACTTCCCAGATTATGCAGTTATGCCTGGTGTACTTATTGTAGAAGCATTAGCGCAAGTTGGTGCAGTTGCTGTATTAAAGAAAGAAGAAAACCGCGGGAGACTTGCTTTCTTCGCAGGCATCGACAACTGCCGCTTCAAAAAACAAGTGCGCCCAGGTGATCAACTTCGTTTAGAAGTAGAAATGACGCGCATACGTGGCCCAATCGGAAAAGGAAAAGCAATCGCAACAGTGGATGGTGAAGTTGCGTGTGAAGCTGAAATTACATTTGCAATTGGTGATAAAAAAGAATAGAGAGTAATTAAAAAAATCCTTCTGTATATTACAGAAGGATTTTTTTAATTACTATATTTTTTGTTTGAAATGTTAAAATGCAGATTAATCAGAATTTTAATTGTAAATGAATGGGAGTTTGTATATAATGACGCTATAAATATCTTGGAATCAAGATGAATGATAGCGCGATAAAGATAGAGATGCCGTTGTCACATTATGGAGGTTATAAGATAGGACAAAGGTTATTATGATTCGTTATGATGAACTGTAGAGGAAAGTAATGGGGAAATTTAACGGTAGAAGTAAATGAAAAATAGGTGTAGCATATCGAGCATAAAAGAGAAAAAGGGAAAAGGTCGCATTTTGAAAAAGGAGACTAGAACATGTTCGGAAGAAAGAAAAGAAAACCATTACGACAATTAATTGCACATAAAGAGCCTAAATCACGTATTACAGAACAATACCGTAACATTCGTACGAACATTGAATTTACATCTGTAGATAACCATATTCGTTCTATCATTGTCACTTCAGCAGATCCAGGAGACGGGAAAACAACGACTATTTCTAATCTAGCAGTTGTTTTCGGTCAACAAGGGAAAAAAGTATTGTTAATTGGGGCGGACTTACGTAAGCCGACAATTCAAAACTTATTTGCGATTCATAATTCAAATGGATTAACGAACTTATTATCAGGACAAGCGAAACTAATGCAATGCATCCAAAAAACAGATATAGAGAACGTATATGTAATGGCATCAGGCCCTATACCGCCAAACCCAGCTGAACTATTAGGTAGTCGGGCTATGGATGAGGCGCTGCTCGAAGCATATAACATGTTCGATATTATTTTAATCGATACGCCACCTGTTCTTGCGGTTACGGATGCACAAATACTTGCGAATAAATGTGATGGAATCGTACTCGTTGTACGCAGTGAAAAGACAGAAAAAGATGAGATCGTAAAAGCGAAACAAATATTAGATAAAGCATCTGGCAAAATACTCGGTGTCGTTTTAAACGATAAAAAGGAAGAAAAAGAGCAGTATGGTTATTACTAAAATATAAAAAGCCAACAAAATTTTTGTTGGCTTTTTATTGTCTTCTGAAAATTATTTATCAAGTTACACAGCATGAAAAACATGATAAAATAAAAATTTTGGAAAATGATTGGAATGTGTTGTCATATTTAAGATTATTTTGTAAGATTAAACTTGTTTCTTGTGAACGAATATAGAACTGAATTATTAAAAATGAAAAATGTAAGATTTATATGTTATAATTTTTCCTATGTGTAAATTTTAGAAAGTTGGAGGAACTTATGGAAGAAACAATTAGTCTAAAAGAGTTATTTCATATCTTAAAAAAACGTTTAGCAATGATCCTCGTAATCGCCTTTGGTGCAGCTATTGTAAGTGCTATCATTAGCTTCTTCTTCATGACACCAATCTATCAATCTTCGACGCAAATTCTCGTGAATCAGAAAAAGCAAGAAGGTGCAATGTTACAAGCTGGTGAAATTCAAACGAATATTCAATTAACGAATACATATAAGGTTATTATTAAAAGTCCAGTAATCTTAGATCAAG
The DNA here is from genome assembly GCF_003315125.1 of Bacillus sp. DB-2. NCBI lineage: Bacteria > Bacillati > Bacillota > Bacilli > Caryophanales > Bacillaceae > Bacillus > Bacillus sp. DB-2. The sequence goes on from NZ_QNRN01000003.1 coordinate 241,816, forward strand.
TAAATGAAAAATTAGATTTAAATATAACTGCGCAAGCTTTAACTGGAAAAATTAATGTTGCAAATGAAAAAGATTCACAGGTCATTTCTGTAACAGCTGAGGATAAAGATCCGAAACTAGCTCGTGATATCGCTAATGCAACTGCAGAAGTATTTAAAGGTGAAGTTGCAAAAATTATGAATGTTGATAACGTAACGGTACTATCAAAAGCAGAAGTTGCGGAAAATCAATCCCCAATTAAACCAAGTCCGATGTTAAATGTTGTAATTGCTTTCGTTGTTGGTTTAATGGCTTCAGTTGGCCTTGCATTCTTACTAGAATACTTAGATAACACAGTGAAAAAAGAAGAGGATGTAGAAAGCTTACTTGGCTTACCAGTGTTAGGTATTGTAGCTCGTATGGATGAAGAAACAGCAAACGTGAAATCACATGCTCCATCATCAAGAAAAGTGAGGGGACAGACAATTGGTTCTTAATAGTTTATTTAAAAAGAAAAAAAATCATCGTCAACGTCGTCAGCTAATTGCTCATCAACAACCGAAATCACCAATTTCAGAACAATATCGTAATATTCGAACGAATATTGAATTTGCGTCTGTTGATACAAACTTACATTCGCTAATGGTAACGTCTGCTAACCCGAGTGAAGGGAAAACGACGACAACAGCGAATATGGCAGTTGTTTTTGCTCAACAAGGAAAGAAAGTATTATTAATTGATGCAGATATGCGTAAACCAGCGATGCATCAAATGTTCCAAGTAGACAATATTGTCGGATTAACGAATGTATTAACGCATAGTCAACGTTTAGAGAAGTGTATACAAACGACAAATGTAGATAATTTACACTTTTTAGCGTGCGGCCCAATCCCACCAAATCCAGCGGAATTATTAGGTTCGAAATCGATGCAAGAGCTTCTTGCTCAAGCATATAGTATGTACGATTTAGTTATTTTTGATTTACCACCAATTTTAGCTGTAACAGACGCACAAATTATGGCGAATGTATGTGATGCATCTATTCTAGTCGTTCGTAGTGAATCGACAGAAAAAGAAACAGCGGTAAAAGCAAAAGGATTATTAGAATCTGCAAAAGGTAAATTGTTAGGTGTTGTTCTGAACGATCGTGAACGTGAACAAGGCTTATATTATTACTACGGTGCAAACTAATTAAAAAGTGAGATATGGCAAAAACATATCTCCTTTTTTCCTTTGGATATGAGATAACTCATATTCAAAGGAAAAAAGATTTTTATATGAGAGAGGGAGGATGAAACAAATGATTGATTTACATTGTCACATTTTACCTGGCATCGATGACGGTGCACAAACAGTAACAGATAGTCTGGCCATGGCACAAAAGGCTGTCCAAGAAGGAATACATACAATCGTCGCAACACCACACCATCAAAATGGTAAATATACAAATGAACGTACTTCAATTATTCATCAAGTAAAACAACTAAATGATGAACTACAACAAAATGAAATTCCACTGAAAATTTTACCAGGGCAAGAGGTCAGGTTATATGGTGATTTATTAGAAGACTATGAAGCTAGTAAAATCGTTACCTTAAACGAAACGAATAAATACATATTAATTGAGTTTCCATCTAATCACGTACCTCGCTATGCAGAGCAACTATTATATGAATTACGTGTTAAAGGAATGATCCCAATTATCGTTCATCCAGAACGCAATGCCGAGTTAATCGAGCGGCCAGATAAGTTATACAATCTTGTAAGTAAAGGTGCATTAACACAAGTAACGGCAGGAAGTTTACTAGGAAAGTTCGGCAAAAAGATAAAAAAATTCTCACTACAACTCGTTGAACATAATTTAACGCATATGATCGCATCAGATGCACATAACACAACATCAAGAGGGTTTCATTTAGCAGAAAGCTATGAATTAATCGGAAAAGAATTTGGAATGAATGTTATGAGTGATTTAAAGGAAAATCCATATTTGTTAATTAGTGAAAAAGCAATTTATAAAGAAGATCCAGAACAAATTCGTCGTAAGAAATTATTTGGTATTTTTTAATTGAAGAGCTTTGGTGATGTCTCCTAACCGTTATCAACGGGGGCACTCGGTTGTGCTGTGGGTAGAAATTATATTTCAACCTACCTTAGACGCTTGTCGTCGGGAGTATGGCGTGAGGATGGGTTAGATGCCCATAATTTTATTTATGCCAGAAACTCTACCTATGGAGTTATAAAAATGACTCTATAGGTAGGGTTTTTGTTATTGTTACATACAGATAAAATGATATTTTTAGGGGGACAAGATTTGAAAAAAGTAAGAAAAGCAATTATCCCAGCCGCTGGTCTTGGGACGAGGTTTTTACCAGCAACGAAAGCAATGCCGAAAGAAATGTTGCCAATCGTTGACAAACCGACAATTCAATACATAGTAGAAGAAGCGATAGAATCAGGAATTGAAGATATTATTATTGTTACTGGAAAAGGGAAGCGTGCAATTGAAGATCATTTTGATCATTCTTTTGAGTTAGAGCAAAACCTTTTAGAAAAAGGAAAGCATGAAATGCTTGAGAAAGTTCAAGCTTCTTCAAAAATTAACATTCATTACATAAGACAAAAAGAACCAAAAGGTTTAGGACATGCAGTATGGTGCGCACGTAAATTTATTGGAAATGAGCCATTCGCGGTATTACTTGGCGATGATATTGTACAGGCTGAAACACCATGTTTACGACAGCTAATGAACGAGTGCGAGGCAACACATTCATCTGTCATTGGTGTACAAACGGTACCAGAAAATGAAACACATCGTTACGGAATTATTGATCCAATCACGCAAAATGGTCGTCAATATCAAGTACGTCAGTTTGTAGAAAAACCAGTACAAGGAACAGCACCATCCAACTTAGCAATTATGGGTCGTTACGTATTAACGCCAGAAATCTTTATGTTTCTTGAAAATCAAGAAACAGGTGCTGGTGGGGAAATTCAATTAACGGATGCAATCCAACGATTAAATGAAATCCAACGAGTGTTTGCTTATGACTTTGAAGGAACTCGTTATGATGTTGGGGAGAAGTTTGGGTTTATTAAGACGACGATTGAAATGGCATTGCAACATGATGAATTGAAAGATGAATTAATGCAGTATATGAACGAACTTGTAAAAATAAAAAATGTACATGTGTAAAGTTGAGGTGAAGAGGGCTTGGAAGAAAGAGGCGTAATAAACGAATCTGTAGGGAAAGAAATAGATGAGGTTAAAAAAATATCAATGGTTCATGCATTCTTAAAAAGGACTATAGATATTATAGGTGCTATTGTTGGTTTGATAATATTTTCTCCATTTTTTATTATAATTCCTATTCTATATATGCGTGGGGAAGCAAAAGGACCAGTTTTCTTTAAACAATCTAGAATTGGTAAAAATGGTGAGGTTTTTGGTATTTATAAATTCCGTTCTATGGTAGTTAATGCAGAAGAAAAATTAGAAAAAAATGAAGTACTATACAAGAAATATATAGATAATAATTATAAACTTGAACCGGAAGAAGATCCACGTATTACAAATATAGGACGCTTTTTACGAAAAACAAGTCTAGATGAATTGCCACAATTTATTAATGTTCTTAAAGGTGAGATGACCTTGGTTGGTCCGAGGTCAGTTATCCAAGAAGAATTAAAAGAATATGGCTCAAAAACTTCAGACTTCTTGTCAGTTAGCCCTGGTCTAACCGGTTATTGGCAAGTAAGTGGTAGGAGTGATGTAGGATATCCGGAAAGAGTAGATATAGAATTATACTATGTATATAACCAATCCTTAAAATTAGATATTACTATCTTATTTAAAACAGTTTTATTGGTTGTATTACGTAAGGGTGCTTATTAATAATTTTATATACAACTTAAAATTGAAAAAGATTTTGTTAGCTGCTGAAAAAAATCGAATTATTAAATTTAGTTTGGAAAGCAAATGATGGTGAAATGAAGAATGAAATCGATAGCATTGCGGAGCAAAAATCTATTTGAAAAAGTTAAACTAGTTACAAGTAAAGCTATGGAGAAAGGTTTCGTGCATCTTCTTAGTGCGAATTTCTTGTTACAAATAGCGGGATTCGGTGGACAGATATTCTTAACAAGAATTTTATCTGTTGAAGACATTGGAAGATTAAAGGTATTACAATCTTTTTTAAGTAATTTAGTAATTATAGCTGGATTAGGATTAAATGTGGCCATTTTAAAAATGTGTTCTGAAAAAATTAGTATACAGAAAAAGCAGAAGTTATTTGAAGATGGCTTCAAAGTAACAGTGATATTCTCAGTATTTATTACTTTGTTAACCATCGTTATAGCGGGATTTGGAGGGTTTTCATCGGATATAAAAATAAATAATCTAATGAAATTTTATGCTTTACAGGTACCATTCCTTTCTATAAGTGCTTATTTTGTGGCTTACTTACAATCCCAGAAAAAAATCCATTTAATGTCTAATGTACAAAGTATTTCTAAAATTGCTGTGGTAATAATAAGTATCTTAGGAGCATATATTTATGGAATGACAGGATACATAATTACTTTAGTAATTGCATTATCATTAACAACATTATTATTTGTACCTTTCATTAAATCGGAGTTACAATCTATAAAATATAAGCGAATAGACAAAGGATTGATCGCCAAACCATTAAAATTAGGTAGCTATTCGTTTATTACAAATTTATTAGGTCAATTAATACTTACGTTTAATATTCTCATTTTAAATTACATGAATGTGGAACAAAAAGAAGTAGGTTATTACGGCATAGCACAGCTTATAATCACTTCTATGATGATTATTCCTAATACGCTAAATCAATTAATGATACCGTATATATCCGAGCAAACAGATAATAGGGTTCAAATAAGAAAGATGTTGAAAAAATTTGAAAGTAGAATGTTAATGATAACGGCGTTATTATGTACATCAACATTCTTTATAATACCGTTAATGATGCCACTGATATTTGGAAAAGAGTATGTGAATTCAGTACCTTATTTTCAAATCCTTGTAATAGGATTATTCTTTTGGAGCGTTTATTCACCTAAAGGAATCACATTACTTAGCATAGGGCGAGTAGACTTGAATTTTAAAGTAAGTTGTATATCTTTTGTATTTAATATAAGTCTTAATCTTATATTAATCTATAAATTTGGAGCGTTAGGCGCAGCCATAGCTACGACAGCTACATATTTTGTAACCATTTTCATCAATAGAATTTATTTTAAAAAAATTTAAAAATAGAATGAGGAGAAAGTCCCTCATTCTATTTTTTCTTTTCGGTACATTATGTATATAGAATTAAGATTAAAAGGGAGAAATCTATGAAGATTTTATATCTTGTCAATATGGATCCTCAAAATAAAACCGGATTATTCAATGCGACTCATAAGAGGATTAAGTTGAATAATAATAAGGTAGATAGTGAAAAATATTGTGTGAATTTTTATGATGGAATAGTATTGAAAATATTGAAGAAAATACTGAAGAAAAAAATTTATCAAAAAGAGGGAGAGTTTTTTATTTATGAAGATATTAAATATAGAAAACTCTTTTTGAAAAATACCCTAACGAAAAAGGTTTTAGAAAAATTAGGACTAGACTTTTTAGTCTATTTAGAGGTTATTTTAAGAAATAAGATGAAAATACGAGAGTTTGATATCGTAAGTGCTCATTGGGGGCATACTCAAGGAAGTTTAGCATACTATATTAAACGCTTTTTGGGAATTCCATATACATTGACATTACATGGTAGTGATATCCATACTATGCCTAAACAAAGTATGAATTTAAAAAAAGTAATTCTTCGAAACCTGGAATATGCGGATAGAACTATTTTTGTGAGTGAATATTTAAAAAAAGAAGCTAGAGATATTGGGTATTGTGGAGATAATTTTGCAATTATTTATAATGGTATTGATAGAGAAAAATTTTATCCAGTTTGTTCAAAAAAGAAGAGTGAATTAAGAACTAATTTTGGTCTTCAAGGGTATATAGTCGGTTATATTGGTAATTTAGTTGAAGTGAAAAGAGTCGATAAAATCCCTCAAATATATAAGGAACTTAATGAAATTACTGACGAAGAATTTACTTTTCTTATTATAGGCGACGGAGATTTAAAGCAAGAGATGAAACAAAATTTTAATAAAATTGATGCTAAATTTTTGTTTACTGGTAAGGTAGCACCTCAAGAAGTAATCGACTATCTTAGTGTAATGGATGTATTAATTTTACCTAGTCGCCAGGAAGGATTAGGTTCAGTTTTATTAGAAGCACAAGCGTGTGGTATACCCGTAGTAGGAAGTGGTAATGGTGGAATTCCGGAAGTAATTATTGATAAAACTTGTGTTATAAAAGATGACCAATATTTTGAAGAGAAGTTTGCTGAAAAAATTTCATCTATTCTTAAAAATAAATATAGTGTAAACCTCTCTAATGATTGGTTAAATAATTTTGATTGGGATAGAAATAGTGACAAAGAATTAAATTTATATATGGATATTATAAATGAAAAATAAGATGTACTTTACTTGATAAGAAAAACTTATAAATTTTTCGCGAATGGTACATATAAAAAATGTAATTATTATATAAACTGTAAAGGTGGCTAGTATAGAAAATGAAAAGGGTATTAGTAATCAGTTACTGGTATTATCCGGAAAATGTAGCTCGAGCCTTTCATGTGAAAGGAATAGTTTCATCTTTGTTAAAAGATGGATATCATGTGGATTTAGTAATCCCCCAAAATGCTATGTACCAAGAAATAGAGAATCAAAATATGGATAATATCACTTTACATCAGGTTAAACCAGGTATTTTACTCCATAAAGAAAAAAATAGATGGGATGTTAACAGAAATATATTAAACAATTCTCATAGTAACCTCCTTACTAAAGGGTTGAAAAAATTATACGATCTACTTATTTGGCCAGATAGAACAATTGAATGGGCAATAAATGCTTATCGTTATACTAAAAAAAATCAGTTACATAGCAATAGTATAGCTATGGTGACGGTGGGATTACCAGTGTCTACTCATATTACAGGACATTTATTAAAAAAAGATGCTCCTCATGTAAAATGGATAGCTGATTATGGGGATCCATTCTCTTATAATCCAGATCGGGAGATAAGAAAATATGATAAATTTCTGGAATCAAGGATACTTAATAATGTAGATTCGATTGTAATACCAACAGAAAGTGCGATAGATTGTTATACTAGTTTAGGCGTAAATAAGTCGCAAATTCATGTTATTCCTCAACTCTTTGAGGAGGAGCAGGGAAAAAGTAATTATGAGGTAGATAAAGATAAATTTAATATAATGTATGCAGGATCTTTTTATAGGGGCATACGTAGTCCAGTAGAGTTTATCCATGCGTTATCTTTGGCTAGTAAGAAGAATGAAAAAATAGAATTTCATTATTTTGGGAATGTGACGGCTTTAGAAGAGTTTTTAAATATGGAAGGATTGGATATAGAAAAACTTCCTATTAAAATTAATAATTTTAAAAGTAGAAGTGAGATTCTTAATATTATGAGAGAAATGGATTTACTAATTAATTTAAATAATAAAAGTACAAGTCAAATTCCTAGTAAAATTATTGATTATCTTTACGCTAATAAACGAATTTTAAATGTTGGAAATAACTTGAATGGATTATTTGATAATGTAGATAATGAGAAGGAAAAAATCGCTAATAAATTAGTGGAAATTAGTTTAAATCCTTTAGAATTCAATTATGATCAATTAAAGAGATTTTATAGTTATGATTTTAATTCTAGTAAATATTTAAATTTGTTAAAATAGGGTTTTGAAAATAATATTATTATTTTTGTTTGATCATACTATATATTAATGGGAATTTGAGTACTAAATGTATCTAATAGAATTTAAGATAGGATGATATAAGTAAATGCAAAGAGGGAGAATGGATTTACTCTTTTATAATATATATATATATATCGCAGCATTTTATGGTTTTTTATGGTTGAATCCTTTTTTCACTTGGAATAATTCCATAATTCCTCTTTTTGGGGTAATCCATATTTTGATATTTTTATTTTGGGCTTTTATATCAGATTTTAAAATTAATAAAGCTGGTATATTAAGTGCTTTTTTTGCTTTAATGTTAATTTTTCTGTTTAGTTTTAAGGATGAGCATATAGTACGTAATTTATGTTTATACTCAGCGTCCTTAATTCCTTTAGTATTAATAAAACAAGAAGATCGTTTAAAGATTTATGATAAATTCATTAAAATAATTGCTATATCGCTTATTCCGGCTATAATTATAGCTATTTTCTTATTTGTAGGATTTGATATACAGTGGTCACAATTATCTAGTACATCATGGACAAAGCCATATTATAGAAACTATTTTAATCTTTCTATCTACCATTTCTTTAATGGTGCAGACCAAAGGTACTTCTTTCCGTGGGGGGGAAGTATTGATAGAATTTGTGGAATGTTTGATGAACCGGGTGTTGTTGGAACAGTTAGTGGTTTGATTTTAGCTTCAAAGGGATTTTCTTTACGTAGAAGTTATGAGAAGATAATTTTTATTGCTGGTACATTATCGTTTTCTTTCGCTTTCTTCATGATATTACTACTGTTTTTAGCAATAAAAAAATACAAATATATATTAGTGATATTGGGAACTTTAATAATATTGATGAATACAGTACCTAAAGATAGTTATGTATATAGCAAAATTTTGTATAGATTAGATTTAGGGAATAACGATATAGACGGAAATAATAGAGGTAATGCTGGTTTTGAGCAAATATACAGAGAATTTAAGCAAGATGGAAATATATTATTAGGAATTAAAGAGAAAGAATACCTTTATAAAGCAAACGCGTATGGTTCAGAGGCGCTATCTTGGAAAACCTTTGTAGTGATAAATGGATTATTATTATTTGTTCTCCATACTTTATATTTTATGGGTTATGCATTTACTTTGAAAAGTAGGAAAGTATGGATTTTTACTATGATTTATTTATTATCGATTTATCAAAGACCTTATGATTTTACACTAAGTTATTGGCTTATATTTATGGGAGGAATTGTAGCAGCTAATAATATGAATATATTCAAAAGTAATAAGCTAAATGCTAAGATTGATTAGATTGATGAATTCAAAGGTGTATTTAATTAAAGGTATAAGACTAATTTTATATTAAGAGGGATTTGAGAATCTGTATTAATTAAGATCTTAAGTCCCTTTTTGTTATGTGTGTTTAATAAGTGGATTGGAGAGAATATATGTCAGAAATAGCATTATTAATTCCCGTATATAACGATCAAGTTGGTTTAAATCAAACCTTAGAATCCTTATTGAAGGAAACAAAAGAGAAGATAGATGTAGTAGTTGTTGATGACGGTAGTAAGGAATCGATCCATGTTCCTAAGACTATTGGAATTCACCATATTATTTTTATAAAGTCTGAGGTTAATAAAGGAATTGAGCATGTCTTAAATTTAGGATTAAAGTATATTTGTGATAATGGCTATACATTTGTTGCCAGGATAGATGCAGGAGATACAATTGAGCCTAATCGATTTTATAAGCAGAAAAAATATATGTTAGATAATCCAAATTACATGTTGATAGGATCAAACGTGAGGCATACGGATATGAATGGTAAAGAAGTGTTTATAGAGCGTGTGCCGCTTTCAACAGATGAGATAAAAAAGAGGATGCATATTAATAGTTGTTTCCCACACCCATCCGTTATGTTTAGAACAGTGATTATTGAAGAGATTGGTGTATATCACACTGATTTTCCAGCAGCAGAAGATTATGAGTTTTTCTTCAGGATAATGAATAAATATAAGGTTTCGAATTTAGATGAAGTTCTCATTTGTAAAGAAATCAATCCAAATAGTATCTCATTAAGTAGGCGAAAAAGACAGTTGTATAGCAGAATAAAAATTCAAAAAAAATATTTTAACCCTCTAGTTTTAGAAAGTTATGTGGGAATAATAAAATCTTTTATCCTGTTAGTAGCTCCTAATAAGCTAATTATTGGTCTTAAATCTTTATTAAGTAGATCTAACTAATGATAGAAGGGGCAGTGAGTAATGAAAAAAGTTGTTTTTATATGTGAGGCATTAGGTGGAGGAGTTAGAAGGCATTTAGTAGATGTACTCTCAAATTTAGACCTAAATAAATATGAAGTACATGTTATACATGGTACTAAGCGGGTGGATGATGTATTTCTATCGGAAAAAAATAATCTTATGAGAAAGGGGCTCTACTTTTACGAAGTCACAGAAATGGTAAGGGAATTATCAGTTAAGAATGACATAGGAGCTACAAAATTAGTTATAAAAATACTAAGGGAAATTAAGCCGCAGATTGTTCATTGTCATAGCTCTAAAGCAGGTGCAATAGGTAGAATAGCAGCAAAAATATGTGGAGTGGAACAAGTATACTATACGCCACATGCATATGTATTTCAAAACCCGAATTTATCAGTGAAGAAAAAATTCATATACAAGAGCGTTGAAAAATTATTAGGTTCTTTAACAACGAAGGTCCTTCATGTTTCCAAAGGCGAAGAAGCATTTGCTTTGGGGCATAAAGTCATTTCATTAAATAAATCCATGGTAGTATATAATGGTATTTCTTCACCCTCTACGGATAGCGAATTTCCTTTAAAAGGTTGTAAAGAGAAATTGGTAGTGGGAACAATTGCGAGAATGGATTATCAAAAAAATCCATGGTTATTTATTCGTATAGCTGAACAAGTGATTAAGGAAAAACAAAACGTTGAGTTTGTATATATTGGAGATGGAGAGTATTTTAAAGAAATTTCTGAGTATGTTAAAAAGAATAATTTAAGTGAATTTATTAAATTAAAAGGATTTCATTCAAACCCAGATATAGAATTAATTTGTTTTGATATATTCCTATCTACTTCTTTATACGAAGGTATGCCGTATTCATTAATAGAAGCATTATCATATAAAAAACCTATTATTGCAACGGATGTTGTAGGTAATAATGAAATAGTGGTTGATGATTATAATGGTTATCTTTTTGATAAAGATAATGCTAAAGAAGGCACACAAAAAATATTAGAAATTATAAAAAATCCTAGTCTATATAATAAGCTTTCTAATAATGGCTTTAGGTCATTTGAGGAAAACTTTACGATTGAAAAAATGCTATCCTCAATAGAAGGCGTATATTCTAAATAAAAGATTATAGGTAGTGCAAAGAGGTTTATAATTAAGGGCTGGATAATCAATGATACGTAATAATAGGATTTAATTAACTGGAAGGATAATAAAGTATAGTGCGTCTATATGAAATTATTTGAGTAAGTATAATTTTTAAAGATTTTATATTCATTATAACTTTGATATATGAGTTAAATAATAAAAAAGATAAGGATTGATGAAGATGAATAAAAAAGTTTGTGTAATAGGTTTAGGTTACATTGGTTTACCAACTTCAGCTATATTTGCAAGAACAGGGTATGATGTTATAGGGGTAGATGTTAACCCAGTTGCAATTGAAATGATTAATCAAGGTAAAGTTCATATTGAAGAAGTTGGACTAGGAGAATTAGTTAAAGATGTAGTAGAAAAAGGGAAATTGAACGCAAGCGTACATCCAACACAAGCGGATGTATTTATTATTGCTGTTCCTACACCACATAATGCTGATCACACTGCAAATTTAGACTACGTTGTAGAAGCAACTAAGTCTATTTTACCATTCTTACAGAAAGGAAGTATTGTAATTGTAGAATCTACGATTCCACCAAGAACTATTGATGATGTAGTAGCTCCAATTCTTAAGGAACAAGGATGGGATGTAGGAGAAGAAATCTACCTTGCACATTGTCCAGAACGTGTGTTACCCGGACGTATTTTAATTGAATTAGTAGAAAATACAAGAATAGTTGGTGGAATTAATAAGAAATCTACACAAAAAGCAGCCGAAGTTTATGGTAGTTTTGTACAAGGAGAAATCCTTGAAACTACTGCTGTAACAGCAGAGATGTCTAAGCTTATGGAAAATACATTCCGTGATGTAAATATTGCATTAGCAAATGAATTAGCAAAAATTTCCGAAAAACTTGGCGTAAATGCTTTAGAGGTTATTAAGCTAGCTAACCATCATCCTCGAGTAAATTTACATCTTCCAGGACCAGGTGTTGGAGGACATTGTTTAGCAGTAGATCCATATTTCATTATTGAAAAGGCACCTGAAGAATCTCAATTAATTTCTAATGCGCGCTTTATAAATAATTCTATGCCTGCATTTGTTGTAGAACAATTAGCGAAAATTATTCCAGATAAAAATGCAAAAGTTGCAGTTTTAGGAATTACATATAAGGGTAATATTGATGATGTCAGAGAAAGTCCAGCTATGACAATTGTAGATTTGCTTACAGAACAGGGTTATCAAGTTGCTGTACATGATCCCCATGTTCATGAAAATCAGGTGCATTTTAATTTATATAGTCTAGAGAATGCTGTGAAAAATGCAGAATGTATTTTGGTACTAACAGACCATAATGAATTTAAACAAGTAGACGAACAAATCATTATTGATAACGCAAGAAAGGCTATTATATTTGATACGCGTAATTGTATGAATATAAGTAGTAAACAAATTTCTTATTACAATTTTAATAATCTATATAAACTAAGAAGCTTAGAAGGCGTACGAGTATAATGAATTAGTTGCAAACGGCTGATTAAGAATATGTTTTATTAAATGAAAAGTTAGATTTCTGGTATAAAATGCATATATAGAACTTTGAATTATTACAATTAATTGCATAAGGGAGTTCGAATACTTACCATAGTTATAGATATTTTGAATGTATTTAAGATATAATTGTAACTATGTTTTTTGAGAAAAGATTTCGATTTTCGAAAGAGGGTTAAAAAGATGAAAAAGAAAATTTTATTCTGGATTCTGGGTATTATTGGCGTTCTTATTGTCGGTGGTGGAGTATATGCATATACTGTTTATTCTAATGTGTCTAATACATTAGATGCTGTCCATAAACCATTAGATCGCGAGAAATCTGAAAAACGAGATCAGAAGGTAGATGTTTCGGATAAAAAACCAATATCTATTTTAATGATGGGTGTGGACCAACGTGGTGAAGATCAAGGGAGATCAGATTCGTTAATGTTATTTACATTAAATCCTACGACAAAATCTATGAAAATTGTTAGTATTCCACGTGATTCTTATACAGAAATCGTTGGAAAAGGTACAAAGGATAAAATTAATCATGCTTACGCATTTGGCGGGATTGATATGGCTGTAAAAACAGTAGAGAATTTTCTTAATGTGCCAGTTGATCATTATATTGAAGTAAATATGGATGGATTTAAAGATATTGTAGATGCTGTTGGTGGCGTAGATGTAAATAATGATTTAGATTTCACATATGAAGGAATTCATTTTGAAAAAGGAAATATTCATTTAGATGGTACGAAGGCATTACATTATTCTAGGATGAGAAAACTTGACCCACGTGGTGATTTCGGACGTCAAATGCGCCAGCGTCAAGTAATCCAAGGAGTAATTAAACAAGGCGCTAGTGTTTCTTCTCTAGCAAGCTACGGTGATGTATTAAAAGCAATTGAGAAAAATGTCAAAACAAGTTTAACCCAAGATCAAATGTTTGATATTCAAAAGAATTATAAAGATTGCATACAGAACAGTGAGGAAATTCAAATCCCAGGTGACGGTCACAAAGCAGCTGACGGTATTTGGTACTACTACGTTCCAGACGCAGCAAAACAAGATTTAACGAACAAGTTAAAAGCACATCTTGAATTGACTAAGTAATATATATTGAACCCAACTCTTTTGGAAGGAGTTGGGTTTATTTTTGCTTAAATTTATATTAGTATTATATATTGTGAGATTAATAGATGAGGTGAATCGATGAATAAGAAAGCAGTACTTGTCCTATTTATTTTTGTATTGTTTATTGCTTCTGTTGTGAGCGGTAAATTATATTGGAATAAGAAGATTGCGAATGCAACAGGGCAAACGAGTGAAGTAACGAAAACAAAGGCTGAAGTGAAAGATAGCCGTGCGAAGAAGGACGAGAAAAAAGAAGAGAAAAAACAAGATGTAAAGTCATCTTTTAATGAAGCATACGCGAAGAACTTGCCAGATGCAGTGAAAGAGAAGTTAAAGAAAGCTGCTGCGGATAAGAAGGCAGTAAATCTTGTTATTGTTGGTGATGAAGCTTCTTCATCTGAAAAAGATGCTTGGGTAGCTAAGTTCACTGCTAATTTAGAGGCTTCTTACGGTAAAGGTTTATGGAATGTGACGGTAAAGGAATATAAGGGTGAAAGTACAGAGGAATTAATTGCGAATAAACGCGATAAAGAGATTGCGAAAGACAATCCGGATGTAATTTTATTTGAACCACCATTTATTACCGACAACGGAAAAACTGGTAATGGAAATTCTGTAGCGAGTACACAGAAGTTTGTGCAAGCACTTTCTACTAGTGCAAAAGGCGCTACAATTATGATTCAACCATCAAACCCAGTGTATGGTGCGAAGAATTATCCGAAAGCGATTGAAGCATTAAAACAATTTGCGACACAAAATGGTTATACATATGTTGATCATTGGGGAGCATGGCCTGATGCAACAACGAAAGCGATTTTACCGTACTTACAAACAGAGTTCGGTTTCCCAAGTGCTAAAGGGCATGAAGTTTGGGCGCAATATGTAACGGATTATTTTGTAGCGAAGTAATGAAGGGTATATAGAAGGTATACGAGTAATCGTATACCTTCTATATTAGTAAAGTAAGTAAGAAATCCTAGTATATATGTAGGGGGAAAACAATGAAATCAATCTTAATCTGCGGCGGAGCGGGCTATATCGGTTCTCACGCTGTTAAAAAACTAGTTGATGAAGGTTTATCGGTAGTAGTAGTAGATAACTTACAAACTGGTCATGAAGATGCAATTACGGAAGGTGCAAAGTTTTATAATGGTGACCTTCGTGATAAGGAATTTTTAAGAGATGTTTTTAAACAAGAAAATATCGAGGCGGTTATGCATTTTGCAGCTGATTCTTTAGTTGGAGTTAGTATGGAGAAGCCTCTTCAATATTATAATAACAATGTGTATGGCGCACTTTGCTTGCTAGAAGTAATGGATGAGTTTAAAGTAGAGAAGTTTATTTTCTCTTCTACTGCGGCGACTTATGGTGAAGTAGATGTAGACCTTATTACTGAGGAAACGACGACAAATCCGACGAATACGTACGGAGAGACGAAGTTAGCAATTGAGAAGATGCTTCATTGGTATAGCCAAGCCTCTAATTTAAGATATAAGATTTTCAGATACTTTAATGTGGCTGGTGCAACTCCAAGTGGTATTATTGGGGAAGATCACCGTCCAGAGACACATTTAATTCCGCTTGTTTTACAAGTGGCGTTAGGTCAACGTGAGAAGATTATGATGTTTGGTGATGATTATAATACACCAGACGGTACTTGTATCCGTGATTATATTCATGTTGAAGATTTAGTGGCAGCTCATTTCTTAGGACTTAAAGACCTGCAAAATGGTGGAGAAAGTGATTTCTACAACTTAGGAAATGGTAATGGCTTTAGTGTAAAAGAAATCGTTGATGCAGTTCGTGAAGTTACGAATCATGAGATTCCGGCTGAGATGGCACCACGCCGTGCGGGAGATCCAGCACGTTTAGTTGCTTCTGCTCAGAAAGCGAAAGAGAAGTTAGGATGGAATCCTGAGTATGTAAATGTGAAGACAATTATCGAGCATGCGTGGGATTGGCATCAGAAGAAACCTAATGGGTATGAGAAATAAGTTTAATAAATGAGAGAGGGTATCGTCGACAAAATATGTTCGACAATACCCTCTCTTTTTTTGTCTTATTTTTGCTATACTAAACTGTACTATAATACAGGGTGGAAGGAGGAGAATGATGAAAATACTTGTAGTAGATGATGAATCGAGTATTCGTAATTTGATTCGGATGCAGTTAGAGATGGAAGGGTATGAAGTGTTGACGGCGGCTGATGGGAGAGAAGCTTTAGAGAGATGGAATGAGCAGCCGGATGTACTTATTTTAGATGTGATGCTTCCTGATACGGATGGGTATGAGTTGTTACGCTTATTCAGAGAGAAGGAGCGTGATATTCCGGTGCTTATGTTGACAGCGAAGAGTCAGATGAATGATAAGTTACTTGGTCTTCAGCTTGGAGCTGATGATTATGTGACGAAGCCTTTTAATTATGCGGAGCTTATTCTTCGGGTGAAGAATATGGCGCGGCGCGTGACGAAGAAGGAGGTTCCTTTAAATCATGAGGTGATTGTGGCTGGTGATTTACTTATTTGTCCAAAGGAACGAAAGCTTCATGTGAGTGGGCAGGAGGTTCAGTTAACGTACCGAGAGTTTAATTTATGTCAGTTGTTTGTTTCGAATCCGCAGCGTGTGTTCATGAGGGATGAGCTATTAGAGAAGGTATGGGGGTTTGAGTATATCGGAAATACGAGAGCGGTTGATATTATGGTGCAAAGGCTTCGAAAGAAACTCGGCACGAGCGGGGAGTATATTAAGACAATTTATGGTGTGGGGTATAAGCTTGATTGCTAAAAGGTGATGATATGTCTTTAAAACGAAATATGGTGTTTGGAATAGTTGGGTTGTTGATTCCAATTCTTGTTCTTTTGTATGCGGTTGTTTATATTGCACTGGAGAAGAATGTGTATCATAATGCGGCAGATTCCTTAGAAAAGTTAAGTGTGGAAGCGCAAATTTATACGATGAATTATTTAGAGAAGGAAGCAGAAGTAGAGACGCTAGGTCCTAATTCGCTTTTAATTGCTTCGTATTTAGCGAAGCGAATGGATGTCCGGGTGCAGATGATTGGGAAGAATGGAGATGTTGTTGCAGATACACAAAAAGGAGCGTTACTTCATCGGAATATTGACATCGAGAGTTCTTTGAAGGGAAAGAAATCGTATGTTTTCGAGGAGGGAGACCCAGCTCCAATTCTTTTGTTTTCAAGTCCGGTTTATTATGGAAACGATGTCATTGGAAGTATTCGTTTTATAAATGAGTTAACGGATGAGAAGGAAGTTTTAACAAATGTGAGTTGGACGTTTTTAATGACTTCTCTTTGTTTAGTAGCTGCTGGTATTTTCTTTGCGATTCGTTTGGCGAAGTCTCTGCATAAACCAATTGATCAGTTAAGGCAAATGGCATATCGGCTTGCGAATGGAGATTATGAAAGTAAGATTGAGCTGAATGAGTATGTGGAAATTGCGCAGCTTTCAGCGTCCTTTAATGCGATGGCTGATGGGATTGAGCTGCATATTAAGCAGCTGAAGGAAGAGAAAGAGAAACAGAAAGATTTCTTGGACCGCATTACGCATGAGCTGAAAACACCGCTAACAGCAATTATCGGTTATGTAGATTTAATTCCGAAGTTACAATCGAAGGAAGATGTGCAGGAGAGCCTCCGTTATGTGTCTGTGGAAAGTGAGCGTCTATTATCACTTGTAGAGGAATTACTTAAGTCTTCAAAGTACGGGAAGAGTACGTTTGAAGTGTCACCTACAGTCGCGAATATTAAAGAATTGGCAGAAGAAGCGGTTTCGATTGTGAAACTTAGGTTGCAGCAGTTTGAAATTGAAGTTATGAATGAGTTAACAGAAGTACACGTCGTTGCGGATTTTGATAAGACGAAGCAAATTTTCTTGAATGTGCTTGATAATGCGATTAAATATAGTGATGCTACGCAAGTTCGTATGAATGTAATTATAAATGAGCAGGAAGCGAAAGTTTTTGTTCATGATGATGGTATTGGTATGGATGAAGGTGTGCTTGCAGAATGGAATGAGTCTCCGGAAGGTAAGGTGCTTCCTTCAAGTTACGGGAATGGCTATGGCTTATACATTTGTCAGGAGATTATGAAGAAGCAAGGCGGAAGTATGCGAATTGAGAGTAGTGAAGAAATGGGAACTACAATATGCATTACATTTTTACTTCCGAGACGGATGGAAGACATAAAAAACTTGAAAGCGGTTAAATGATACATTTATGAAACAATTATGCGGTATTTTCGAAACAACGTTTTTTTATCTTGGAGGTAGGCAGAAATGAAAAGGCTATCATTTCAAATTCTTATGTTTGTCTTTTGTATGATCGTTTCTCTTATTTTGTTTTATGTTATTGAGAAGCAAATATATAATCGAATCACAATTGTGGATGACAAACAAGCCGTTTTACAAAGAGTGAATGAATCTCTTCCTACTGAAGTGAAAGTAAGGCATGAGAAGTGGGGAGAAATTGTTGTAACGGATGAAGTTCGTTTGCATACGATTGTTTCATTCTTTGACCGAATTCGAATAGAACCGAGAGAAGCGAGGAATCAAGAACAAGTATTTACTGGAGAAGTAACGTACTTGAATGGACATAAACGTACTTTTGCAGTAGGTGACTTGTTCCAGTACGAGACTAATGTATACGGAAAGAATGGCACGGATCCGATGATCTCAGCATTTCAAACATATTTGTTAAGTCTGTATTATACACCAGAGCGCATTAGTAATTTCTTTGCGGAGGCAAAGGAAGTTGTAGTGAGGCAAGGGGATGTAATACGTACTATAGATCTTACACACATATTTGATTCTATTCGATACGCAAGGCAAATTACAGATTACGGAGAAATTCAGAAATTATTACAATCACAGAATGAGCCGATTGCTTATATTACTGCCTATAAAACAGGCAAACGTGTAAAGAATGAGCGGGAGGATATTCTAACTATTTCTGTGTATCCATCGTACTTTGTTGTGCAATATCTCGGTGATAATAACGGGAATGTCATGTATATGAAGGGCTCCCTAGCAGAATTCCTTGTAAAGGAGAGTGTGTCATGAGAAAGATAGCCTTTTTCTTCTTTTTGCTAGTAATCGGAGGAGCGATGTCTAGTTGCTCTCGAGATACAACCTCTATTAAATATAATAAAAGTGGTCTCCCTATTTTGGATGATCGTCATCTCGTTGCGTATGTAGCGGCCCGCGAGGAAGTTGGTGAAGCTTTGCTTTCGTCATTTTGTAAACAACGCGGGTGTACATATGAATTTATTCGTCTATCGACAGAAGAACTTCTTCGGAGAGTAGAAGAGGAAGCTGGAAATCCGAAGGCGGATATTATTATTGGCGGTACAGTAGATGCGCATCAAATGATGAAGCAAAAGAACCTTTCTATTCCTGTTACGACCCAGCATGCGAATCGTATTTCAAAGACTGTTAAAGATAAAGATGGTTATTGGTACGGTTATGAAGTGGAGAAACTGGCAATCGCGATTAATAAAGAGCGGTGGAATGAAGAAATAGCGCCGCTCGGTCTTCCATATCCATCAAGGTGGCAAGATTTATTAGATCCGGTATATACGGATAAGATTGCAATGCCTGATCCAAATGTTTCCGGCACAGCATATACTTTGTTTCAATCACTTATTGATACTTTAGGTGAAAGAGAAGCGAAAGAGTATGTTAAGAATCTTGCAAGGCAAGTTGGTGAAGTAACGGTGAATGGTTATATGCCTGCAGAACTGGTTGCGAGCGGTGAATATATGATAGGCATCAATTTTGCGGGAGATCAGAGAATGCTTCAAAAACAAGGCTTTCCTATTTTAAGTAACGAACCTGAGCAAACAGGATTATCTGTTAATGCGATTTCGAAACTGAAGCGTGCACCGAGTGGTTTTATTGCGGACTTATTTATTGATTATTGTTTATCAGAAGAAGCGGGGCACATTTTAGAAAAAGTTTCGTTTGGCGTACCAACGATGTTTGCGAAGAATCAGAAAGAGATAGAAGGTCAGCCGGTTAGAAGGACGAACAAAAATATATCAAATAGTGGAATAATCGAGATATGGAATAGACAGCGTCTCTCTCAGCAGTGAGAAAAGGAGACGAAAGAATATGTTTAAATGGCTTAAGCCAGCACCTGCAATTGAGAGATTGCCGGCGGATATGATTGACAGGGTATACAAATTATTACGTATTCGTGTGCTAATGGGAATTTCAGTTGGGTATGCTGCTTATTATTTAGTTCGTAGTAACTTTAATTTATCTACTACGTATTTAGTAGACGAGTACGGATTTAGCACTACACAAATCGGGTTATTAGGTGCAGTAATGGCTGTTGTTTATGGACTTAGTAAATTCTTTATGGGGAATTTATCGGATAAGGCTTTTGCTCAACGATTTATTGCAGTAGGTTTATTTTTATCTGGGCTTGTTAATATTTGTTTCGGTTTTGCATCTTCCTTTGGGATGATTTTAACATTACTTGTTCTAAACGGTATTGTACAAGGTATGGGAGCACCACCGTGTAGTATTGTTATGACGAAATGGTTTTCAAAGAAAGAACGTGGTACGAAAACAGGTCTTTGGAATATTTCACATAACGTGGGTGGATTACTTGTTCCGCCATTCATTGGAATTGGTGTAGGTATTTTTGGTGAAAGTCATTGGCAAGGTGGCGTATTTATTTTCCCAGCGATTATCGTTATGGTAATTGCAGTTCTAGTATGGATTAATGCGAAGGATACACCAGAATCTGAAGGTCTTCCGCCAATTGATGAGTATCGTAATGACTATGAAGATCTTGAAAAAGCAGATAATGCTAACAAGATGTCACCAAAAGAAATTTTAATGAAATATGTAGTGACAAATAAGTTCGTTTGGTATTTATGTATTGCCAATGCATTTGTTTACTTAATTCGCTTCGGTGTTATTAACTGGGTACCAATTTACTTAACAACAGTTAAAGGTTTTACAAAAACAGAAGCGCATGCAGCGTATTCAATATTTGAGGCAGCAGCGATTCCAAGTTCTTTAATTGTCGGCTTTTTAAGTGATAAATTATTCAAAGGGAAACGTATGCCATTATGTGTTATTAGTATGGCTGGGGTTGTTGTTGGTACGGTTGTATATTGGCAAGCAACTAGCATACTTGTTGTGAGTATTGCAGTTTCTGTTATCGGTTGCTTAATTTACGTACCACAGTTTTTAATTGGTTTAAGTGCAATGGAATTAGTACCGAAATTTGCAGTAGGTACAACAGTTGGTATGTGTGGTCTGTTTGGTTATGTTGGAGGAAGCTTCGTAGCAAACGCAGCAATTGGTATTATTGTTGATCGTTCTGGCTGGGATGGTTGTTTCATGTTACTGTTAGCAGGCGGTGTTTTATCAACAATTTTCTTACTGATTGTTCAAATGGGACATGAGAGAAAAGGTCCTAAAGTGGCGTAATAGTTTATTCGGGAAAGCGATCCAATCATTATTTTGGATCGCTTTTTTTATAATCGAAAGGACGACCATATGTAAAATTAAAGTTTTATGTGTAAATCGCTTATATATTAAATAGTACTTTCAGTTACTGAGGGGCTAGTTACTTAATATAATTTTTTTAGATTTAATAAACCGACTATATACATGGATAGACCAAAAAATCCGCCACCACAGCAGTAAAGCACAACATTAAATAAAGAAACCGAGATTTCTTCTGAGCCTAAATAGGGAAGGATATAATTCATAAAAACAAACATTTGGAAGCCCCAAAGTACACCTGCTTTTAAGCCAGCTTTTCTTAATGTTTTTTTATGTTGTAAATACTCTTCTTCTGTTGCACACTCAGTATCATTTAGGCCCTTTTTTTTCAATTTAAAGATTAAATAATTAGCATAAATCATATTAATAAGAAAAATAAATATAGTACCTATAGATATTGTATGGTTCATAGTATCGACGAGTAGCATTACCAACATATTTAACCACCATAAACCAATTCCAGCTATAGCTAATTCTTTATTGATTTCTTGTTTTTGATACTCATCTCTTTCACTAATTGTTCCAATAAAATTATTATATACTTTTTCTTTCCATTCAATTTTCATCATTTAATCTCCCTCCCAAAATAGGCTGTTTAAATCTGTTTTTAACGCTTTTGCTAATTCGATACATAAAGCTAAAGAAGGATTATATTTATTGTTTTCAATTAAGTTTATTGTCTGTCTAGCCACATTAACTTTTTTAGCTAATTCTAACTGAGACAGGCCTTCAGATTTCCGATAGTTTTTAACGTTATTCAAATATAAACCTCCTATTAATATTTGTAGGCTTCGTGTACTGAAGTGTCATATATATATGACACTTTACACTTGGATAAATAAAATGTCAAATATATATGACAAAAATGAGGGCGATGCAATTGGGGGATTTAGTTTAATAATTCAAATTAGTAGGAAGTTCTTTAGTAAAGGAGGGAGCATGAAATTGATGTTGTGTAAGATGAAAATGTATCATCTAAATACAAAAAAACTAATTTAAATTGGATTTTTCTTTTCCTTAAAACTATCTTAAAAGATAGAATGTCATATTTCTAATCATTGGTATTTTTGTTACAATATAAATGATTGTGTAAAACTTTGTAAAATGAGTGTAACAATGTAAGTGGGGATAAAATTTTCCGAAAGTTTTATACAATTAAATATCTATTAAACTATTAAGATATAAAAGGAGAGAGAATATGTTACCAAATACGGTTCGTACTCCAAACAAGAAGAAGAAATGGATTATCATCGGAGTTATTGCACTAATTGTTATTGTAGCAGCAGTTAATATTTTTGTTATGCAAGGTAAGAAGAAAGGTACGGCGAAGACAGATGCTGTAAGTTTTGAGAAAGTGACAGAGCGTAAGCTTAATAATACGAAGTTAATTTCTGGTCAGGTGAAGCCAGGGAATATTGAAAGTTTTTATGCGGATCCGACTAAAGGAAAAGTGAAAGATATTGCGGTGAAAGAAGGACAAGAGGTAGAAAAGGGAACGAAATTATTCTCTTATGATAATGAAGAAATTAATCTTCAAATGAAGCAAGCTGATCTTGATCAGAAGATGGCTGATATGCGTTACGATCAAGGGAAAAAGAAGATTGATTCATTGAAGAAAGAAATTAAGAAGGTAAAAGATGGCGGGGCTGGGAAAGAAGTAACAGACCCGATGGAAGAGCAAGTAAGCGAGTTAGAAATGGCTCAGAAAACAACTGACCTTGAGAAAGAAAAAGGGAAGTTACAAAAAGAAGAGTTAAGTAAAAAACAGAAAGAACTTACGATTTATAGTAATTTTACTGGTGTTGTACAGAAGTTAGATAAGGATGCAGCGCAAAGTTCATCTCAGGCATTAGGTGGTCAAGGGAAAGCATTTTTACAAGTTGCTTCTAAAGACCCGTTCCAGGTTCAAGGGACTTTAACAGAGCTTCAAAAGTCACAAATTCAAAAAGATCAAACGTTCACTGTAACTGCGAAAGCAAATAATAAGAAGAAGTGGACAGGTAAGATTACGGAAGTAAGTGAATTCCCAACGAGTGCAGAGATGGCTCAAGCTGCTGGTGAGGGAACTCAAAATATGTCTCAATATACATATAAAGCGAGTCTTGATAGCCAAGATGGTTTATCTCCAGGTTATCACGTTTCTCTGCAAGTAAATTTAGAGAATAAGACGATGATTGCTGTTCCAAGTAAGAGCATTGTAGAAAAAGGCGAAGATGCATTTGTTTATATTGAAGAGAAAGGAAAGCTTCGTAAACAAAATGTGAAAAAAGGTTCTACTGATGGAGACTGGACAGAGATTGTTGAAGGCGCAACAGTGGGGCAAAAGGTGGTTAAAAATCCTTCCGACGACGTGTATGACGGAATGGAAGTGAAAGAGAAATGATTACGTTAAATAATATTGCTAAAACATATTATCAAGGAAAATTGGCAGTGCCGATTTTACATGGTATTAGTTTAACAATTCAAAGCGGTGAGTTCGTTTCTATTATGGGACCGTCTGGTTCTGGTAAATCAACGCTTATGAATATTATCGGTTGTTTAGATCGTCCAACAGAAGGTGAATATATGTTGAATGATGTGAATATCTTAACAGCAGACGAGTCAAAACTAGCTTTAATTCGTAATGAATATATCGGCTTTGTGTTCCAGCACTTTAATTTGCTGCCGCGTCTTTCCGCAGTGGAAAACGTTGAACTTCCGCTCATCTACGGTGGGGTGAAGAAAGCAGAGCGTCGTCAGAGAGCCCTTGAAGCGCTTGGGAAAGTTGGATTATCAGATAGAGTCCATCATTTACCTAGTGAGTTATCAGGTGGACAGAAGCAACGTGTAGCGATTGCGAGATCGATTGCAAATAATCCAACGTTTATTATGGCCGATGAGCCGACAGGTGCACTTGATACGAAGTCTGGTGCACAAGTTATGGATATTTTCACGAAGCTAAATGCAGAAGGTACGACGATTGTTATGGTTACGCATGAAGAAGAGGTAGCAGCGTATTCTTCCCGTCGCATTGTACTGCGAGATGGGAAAGTTACAGAAGATAGAAGGTGTGCAGTATGAGTTTACTAGATAGTATGAAAATTGCCTTATCGTCTATTTTAGCTCATAAACTACGCTCAGCTTTGACGATGCTAGGGATTATTATCGGTGTAGGCTCTATTATTACCGTCGTTGCGATTGGGCAAGGCGGGGAAGCTGCACTGAAATCCCAATTTGTTGGATCAGGTAATCAAACGGTACCGATTCATTATAGTGCCGATATGAATGATCCTTTTGGTATGGCGATGGTAGAAGCACCGAAGATAACTGAAGAAGATATTTTTGAAATTAAAAAAATTCCAGATATCGCACATGTTGTAACAACAAATTCAAGTATGGAACCAATTGATATTGAAGATAAAATAGAAATGGTGAGTATTACTGGATTAGACAGTGAGTATTTTTCAGTAAATAAAGTAAAGTTGTTAAAGGGACGTTCTTTACAAGAATCAGATGTGGATCAAGGTAATAATGTTGTCATGATTAGTAAACAAATGGAAGATAAGGTGTTTAAGGATGCTAATCCAGTCGGTAAAATTATTGAAATGAAGGGGCAACCGATGCAAATTATCGGTGTCTACAAATCAGATAACGAATTTATGGGAATGGGACCATCAGAAGCACTAGTTCCAATTTCATTATGGCCGACACTGTATGGAAAAGATGAAATTCAAAATATTTCTGTTCAAGCAAAAAATGTAGATAATTTAGAAAAAGCAGGTAAAAAAGCTGCAGATGTCTTAAATAGTCGTAAACCGAGTGATGCAACTGGTAAATACGAGGTTATGAATTTAAAAGAACTTCAAGAAGGTATTTCAAAAATGACTAATATTATGACGATGATCATCGGCGGTATCGCTGGTATTTCATTAGTCGTTGGTGGTATCGGTGTAATGAACATCATGCTCGTATCTGTAACAGAGCGTACACGTGAAATTGGGGTGCGTAAGGCACTTGGAGCAACACGTAGTAAAATTTTATTACAGTTTTTAATTGAAGCAGTTATGTTAACACTTCTAGGTGGTTTAATCGGAATTGGTCTTGGATATGGCGGGGCATATATTGTTTCCACATTTGCGAAATGGCCACCACTCGTTTCTTGGGAAGTTGTCGTTGGCGGCGTACTATTCTCTATGACACTTGGTATTATTTTCGGATTAATTCCAGCAAACAAAGCTGCGAAATTAGATCCAATTGAAGCACTTCGTTATGAGTAAATTATTAGTGTAGTAGAGAAGTTCTCTACTACAAGTTACCGTTCTAATGGGCGGTTCGTAGCCTCTACATGAGGATGTGAACCGCCCGTTAGAACGGGTTATATAAATAGAGGGAGGCGTTATAATGGAAGCGAATATTAATACGCAAGATGTAGGTTCGAAAAAGCCATCATTATTTGGAATGATTACATCTCCAGGTGTGCAGTTTGAGCGAATGAAAACTAGTAATGCGGTTTGGGGTGCATTTTGGATACTTGTTTTATTAGGAGCAGTTGTTGGTGGACTTGCTGTTTATGTAGACTCTTTAACCCCTGAGGCGATTAAGATGAATAAGGATTTGGGTATTAGCGTTACACCTATAATGTCGTTTGGTATGGGTGCAGTATTTGGTGCTATTGGTATGGCGATAGGTTTCTTTATTAGTGCAGCAGTGTATAAAGTGTTAATGATGTTAATGAGCAATGATACTTCTTATAAGAAATTATTAACGATTAGTGTGTATTCAAACATTATTTCATTACTTGGTTTATTAATAAACACAGTATTAGCACTTGTTTTAGGCGGATCAGGGAAAGAAATGTATACTGGTTTAGGACCGATTTTCGCTTCAAGTGGTGGTGTTGCAAAAGGTATTGCAAATAATATTGAAGTGTTCACAATTTGGGGATTTGTTATTACATGGTTAGGTCTTCAAATTACGGCTGGTTTAAGCAAAAAGAAAGCAACAATTCTTATGGTTGTCTTCTTTATCTTAACTATTGGATTTGGCGCAGTAAAAGGAATGTTCCAATAATATTGATGTTTTGCGTCATTAGAAAGAAATGCAGCAATTATAAAAATAATTGCTGCATTATCTTTGTAAGGAGAGATAAATATGCTTAAGAAGTTTTTAGCAAATGTTTTGTTTATGTTAGTCGTAACGTTGTTAGCTGTAGAATATATGCCGAATAAAAATCCTTATATATTTGTTGGGGTTACAAGCTGTATTTTAGCTACTGGTTTATATGCGATCGATAGATTTTTCAAAAGCGTAGCTAAAGAGTAATATAGTTTGCCAATATATAAACAAAAGGTTGCTTCTAATGTATAGGAGGAACCTTTTTTATTTTTACCCCTATTTCAAATACCCCTATTAGAATTTCAAATACTGCCTAGTGTTATTTCAAATTCCGGCAGCAGTATTTGAAATTACCCACAATGAAATTTCCTTTCTCATTTTATATTGTAGAGGTACCGCGGAATACTAAAGAGGTATACCTTTTAGAAACGGGTACTGTGTGAAGCCAGCGACTTTTGCAGATACGGTTGTTTTGTATGAAGGTATGATTGTAAATCAAATAAAGAGGTTAAATATTTACCAGGATTATGAAGAGTATTATCAATGTGGTTTAATTGGTCTTTGGCATGCGTATGAAAGGTATGAGGAGGAGAAAGGTAGTTTCCCTGCTTATGCTGTTGTAACGGTACGTGGTTATATATTGGAAAGGTTGAAGAAAGAATGCGTAGTGCAAGAGCGCTATGTATGCACGGACGAGTATGAGGAACGATTTGAGTGTGACGATGCTGGAACGAGGGCGAAGGACTTTATGAGTGTGTTAGATGAGAGGGAGAAGCATATCATTTCAGAGCGATTTTTTACAGGGAAAAATATGGGAGAGATAGCTTCTGAAATGGGGATGACGTACTATCAAGTGAGATGGGTATATCGACAAGCACTTGAGAAAATGAGAGATAGTGTAAGGGGATAAGAATAATAAGTAGAATGGAAGGCAAAGGAAATATTGCGTTCCATTCTATTTACTTTAAGGCAGTAAATGTGGCAAGGGGTTTTTTAAGTGTAGTGAATCTTTTATGTTCATTCGGGATAATATATGTCCAGCTTTCAAAAATTGTTGCTGTAACTTATGAGAGCCTATTTGTATTGTTATGGTAGTTCCGTTAAAAAAATGAATGTTTGCTTTGTTAGTTTTTTGGGGAAACTCTATCTCCTCTATATGGTTATAGAACAACCAAATGCAGTTTGGAGAAGAAGGAGATTCTGTAGGGAAAACGCAAATATATTCTTTGTGATTAATCGGAATTGGAACATTTTGTTTGAGCTTAAAGTTTATTTGGACTGCATGACGTCTACCTTGATAAGTAGAATGAACATGTGTTAGACAAGATTTCTTTATGAGTTGGATAGCTGTTTGGCAAGAGTACAGAGGGTTTCCGCTACTGCCGATAATTTTTGTCCGGTAATAAGGGTGTTTGCAAGGTTCGAGCATCATTGTAGAACTAGAAATAAAAATATCATTCTCATTATCCATGATTCTAAAATCCTCCCTTGTAAAAATTATTATTCTGAATATAATTATATACGAATTATGTAAAATTATTATTAATCTTTTGTTTCGTATTGTAAATTTTTACGGTTCGTTTACAATCAATAGATGATAGTCTTTCTAATTTGCATCGCTTGTACATATATATGAAAATAGAAAAGAGTAGGCGGTGATATAGCATGAAGAAAAAGTATATTATTATGGCTCTAGCTGTTGTTCTCTTAGTTTATTTAGCAAACAGTAATCCGGGTAAGGGAGAATATACGGATTGGGCAGCAAAACAATTTATGAAGCGTAATGATGTGAGTAAGAAGCTAGAAGAGGTTGAGAAAGAAAACAAAGAGGGTATACTTGGCGACTTAGCATCGGCGGGAAAAAAATTGGCAAATAAGTATGTTGAACCACAAGTTGGATTATTAATTGAGCATTATACAAAGCGAAATGATTATATTTTCTTCTCAACATATACGACAGAGTTTGATTTAGGCGGAGAGAATTATAAGTATGTTTGTGTTGGTTTTTCAAACATCTTTATTCCAATTGAAATGCCGAAGAAAAAAGACGAATCTGCAAAATAATGCAGATTCGTCTTTTTGATTTACGGAGTGATTTGAACTTCAGATACGTTTTTTTCTATGAGGCGAGCCCCTTTTTTACGAGTATTTTCACTAATTGATGAAAATACAGATGAAGAAAGAATGGTATCCATTACTTGATTTACGACTAGTTCATTTACTGGTGTGATGGGATTTTCAATAGAAAAGGCAACTGTTTTTCCATCTTCTTTCACGAAAACTAACTCTAGTACTTGCATGTTTTATTCCCTCCTTTTAATTATAGATTAGAAAGATCTGACGTGCTTACAAGTTGTACAGCGTGAAGTGATGATTGTTGTAGTGAAGCAAGAGCACGTGCTACTTCATGTACTTTTCCTAAATCTGCATTTGTTTTTACACGTTTGAATTGCTTGTTCTTAAAAACTGTTTTACCGTTTTTGTCTAATCCTCCGTTTAATACAAGGCGTAAAGTTAAATCCATTACGATTGTTTCAACTGCCATGTTTATCACCCCCTTTCACTTTATAAATAGGGTGTAAATGTCATGTTTTGGCGTGAAATTTTTTCTTTTTTTTGGTACTCTTAAAAGACTAAGAGAGGGGTTTTCGGGAGAATGAATCGTAAATGGTTATTTTGGATTCCTGTATTACTATGGATGGGGCTTATTTTCTATTCTTCAGCACAGCCATATAAAAAACAGGATATGCGCTCGGATATTGAGCAATATGTAAATGCTGAGTTTGTGAAAGAGCATTTTTCATGGGTATCTATCGATTATGGCGGAGGTACGCCTGTTAGTATCGCAAATAAAGGTGTAGGTGGATTTGTTGAGTTTTTCCTTCGTAAAGGTGCTCATTTTATGGTGTTCTTTATGCTCGGTTCACTGACGTATTATGCTTTTCATCGATCGGGTTATTCGAGAAAAAGGTGCTTTGCATACGCCCTCCTTTTCGTTGCGGGGTATGCAACATTTGATGAAATTCATCAATGGTTTACAGGAGACCGTACACCGATGTGGCAAGATTCATTGCTTGATACGTGCGGCGGGTTAACAGGAATTATAATAAGCAATTGGTTTTGGCATAGAAAAAGGAGCTAATCTCAGTTAGAGATTTGCTCCTTTTTCATTTATCCACCTTATACGCCAAGTAATTCTTTTAGTTCGTCGGTTGATAGTTCGGTCATCCAACTATCGCTTGTAATGACGGCGTTGTTTAATGATTGTTTTCGTTCTAACATTTCATCAATCTTCTCTTCAAGTGTTCCCGTTGTAATAAGCTTATGAACGTGAACAAAGCGTTTTTGACCGATGCGATAAGCACGGTCTGTTGCTTGGTTTTCTACAGCTGGATTCCACCAACGGTCATAGTGAATGACATGGTTGGCGGCAGTTAAGTTTAATCCTGTTCCGCCGGCCTTTAACGATAAGATGAAGATGTCATACGTTCCGTTTTGGAACTGCTCAATCATCTTGTCACGCTCTTTCTTCGGTACGCTCCCGTTTAAGAAGAGGACGCGCTGACCAAATGTTTCTTCTAACATACTTTTTAGCATGTTCCCCATGCCAATGTACTGAGTGAAGATTAAGCAACTTTCATTTTGGTCTTTTATATTTTCGATGAGCTCCATTACCGTTTTTGTTTTCATAGAGCGCTCGACGATATTTTGTGGTTCTTCTTCTTTCAAATAAAGGGCTGGGTGATTACAAATTTGTTTTAGCTTGTTCAGCATTAGTAATATAAATCCGCGTCTTTCAATTCCGCTTAATCCTTCTACATTTTGTAATGTATCTTGAACAAGTTGTTCATATAAGGAAGCTTGTTCGCCAGTTAGTGGACAATAAGCTTTCTGTTCTTGTTTATCTGGCAAGTTTAATGCGACCGTTTGATCTTTCTTCGTACGACGCAGTAAAAACGGCGAGATAAACCGCTGAACTTGCTGGATTTTTCCTTCATCGCGGTCCTTTTCAATCGGTGTGACGAAGCGGCGCTGGAATTGTCCTAAGCTTCCGAGATACCCATGATTGATAAAGTCGAAAATAGACCAAAGCTCAGCAAGTCGGTTTTCCATCGGTGTACCGGTTAAAGCAATTTTGTGATTTGCTTGTAGGTTTCTTACTGCTTTCGACTGTTTCGTATGTGGGTTTTTTATATTTTGTGCTTCGTCTAAAATAACGGCGTCCCAGCATAACGTACTAAGTTCTTCTTCATCAAGCTGAGCTAATGCATAAGAAGTTAATATAACATCTGCTGATTGAAGAAAATCTTTAAATGACTCATCCTTAGATCGGTTACTTCCATAGTGTAACTGAACACGTAAGCTTGGTGCGAAACGCTCAAATTCTTTTTGCCAATTTCCAAGGACTGATGTTGGTGCCACAATTAATGCAGGACCTGTTTGGAGATTGTTTTCTTTAGCGTATAGTAAGTAAGTTATCGTTTGAATACTTTTTCCGAGTCCCATATCATCGGCTAATAACGCTCCAAATCCAAGCTTTCGTAAGTATAGCAACCACTCAACACCGTGTTGTTGATACGGGCGGAGTGTTGCTTGTAGTGAAGATGGTACATCTACTTTTGGAATATCTCCAATGTGCAGAAGTTTTTGGAAAAGCTCTTCGTAATATCCATCTAGCTCGATTTCAATATCGGTAAACGGACTATCGTCTTCTACAATTTCTGTTTCTGCCGTATTAGATAAATGTTGCTGCAACACATCTTTCATTTCAAGTCCATATTTATCGGCACGGTGCATTAGTTTTTTTACTTCTTCAATAAAGGCAGGATCAAGTCTCATCCATTGACCATTTAAATTAAAAAGACGTTTGTTTTGTTCAACGAGTTCGAAAAATTCGCTTTCTGATAAATCAATTCCGTCCGTTGAAATGCGCCAGTCGAAATTAACGAGCGTATTCATGCCGAAGAAAGACTGTGTTTGTGCTGTACTTTGCTTCAGCTGTACACGCAACCTCGGTTTTGTTGCTTTTAAATTTTGCCACCATGATGGTAGTAAAATTGTAATACCTGCTGCCAGTAATTCATTACTTGCTTCGGTTAAGAAGTTCCAAGCTTCCGTTTCAAAGAGTTCTTCTCGGAACTTGTCGTCCTCTTTTAGCCACGGTACGAGCTTACTGAATCCTTCTTGTGTTTCAAGGATACGTTCTTCGTAATCGTGCCATCGTTTTGGCAAGGAATCGATACTTTCATATACATATATGCGATGTGCACCACGTTTTGGTGTAACGATTGTTTCAAGCTTCCACATTTCAAGTTCTTCTTGCGGTTCTTGTAGTCTTAAGCCGACTGTAAATGGAAGATCATCTTCAATGTAACCAATTTTTCGAAGCCAATCCTCTTCATGTAGTGCTGCTTCCAATTGCCTTTTCGTAAAGTCGTAATGTTCGTATAGTCTCTTTGCATCTTCCCATCCGTCATTTGAGCGAGCATCTTGCAAAATACTTTCGTTCACAGCGGCAGAGAAAAGAGATGCTAACATGTCATCTTCAATTGAGGTATTCTGAACTTTCCAAGATGGCTGCTGAGACCAATGCTTCATGTCAGGTGCGAAGCTGCCGCTGACGAAAGCGTCCCATAATTCACTTGCGTCCTTTGTAAGTGCCGTAATAGGACCGTTCATTTGCATATTTGCAAATGAATTCATCGGTTTATTTGCGATGTATTCAAATGCCTGGGCATTCGTTAACATAACGCCTTGTTTGCCCTCGTACGTTGCTTCTTTTAAAAACGTTCCGTAGAAAGAAGTAGAGTGCCATGCGAACGCATTTTTTTTCCAAGTTGCTACGGATAAGAGAGTACCGCCATCATCTTCTCCCCAAAGGAACCAACCTTGACTAACGTGCTGGAGCCTAATTGTTACTTCAGTTTGTATGATCATCGATTAATTTTCCTCTCCGTAATTCCTCTTGTAGTGCACGCAGACGTGAATGTAAGTTAGCGATATGAATAATGAAAGCATCCCATTCATCAGTTCGTTTCAGTCGTTTATAAAGCATACGTAATTTCTTTAAGTAACGAACGGCACGTTTATATGATTTGCGATTTCGCTCTTCAATTGCTTCCATTGCGGCATGGTGATAGAGAGGAAGTGCTGCTTCGGGCGCTTCTTTTTCAATATCTTTCAATGGTTCTTTCAAAAGTTCGATTACTTCGAATCCATATAAGAGCTGAAGTTCCGTCCATGCATGGTATTGTTTCTTCGCGAGTACATATTGTTCATAATTTGTGAAACTATACGGTAATAGTTCTTGTAAAATCATTTCTAATCCCGCTTGTTCATTCGTATGCGTTGCATATGTCTCATACATCATCACAAATAATCGAACGATATCTTGTATGAAGACGGTATTCTCTTGTTCCGTTATCGTTTCTTTTACTTGTTTATAAGTAAAGGAAAGCCAATCTTTAGCGCGGTCCCACTCCATCGCACTTAATAACTCTTCTAACCAATAGAAGTAAAGGCTCACAACAGAAGAAGGCTGTTTTTCCAGTAATTCCATTGCCGATACATCTTCACCGTTTAAAAAGAGCAGATGAGAAGATGCTAATGCTTTGGAAAGTGGATTGATTTTAGTATCGATTCGTTTCTTTTCTTCTTGTAGCTGCTCTTCTGTTCGTAACAGTTCACCCCATACGTGACGATAAATGAAGAATCGCTCTTGTGTATAGGCATCGGTAGAGAAGAATGATTCATGTATGAGCCGCGCTGTTTCTTCTAAAATCGGTTTGGATTCTTCTGGAATCGCCTCTGTTTTTAGGTCCCTAACGGTAGATTCAACTTTATCAACGAATAGGCGAACGACGTTAACTGGTTGGTGATAAGAATATAGTTTGTTTGCTTCAAATTCTTGAATTTCTTCTAATAATTTTTGAAAGCAATAAAGTGCCGCGTGCAACTTAAATAATTCATGAATAGCAACGATGCGCGGAGCTTTTCGTTCTAATTTTGTATAGAAGTCTGTAAAAAGACTCATAAGAAAATACATTTGTTTATAAGTGAGCCGCGCTTGTTCTTTTTTAAATGATTCATATTCATTTTCAAAGTATGTTTGCCAACTTTTATAATCCATTTCTTCAAAAGCTGATGATTGCAATACTTGTCGTGCAGTTCGAATAGGAGGAAGAGAAGGTTTTGTATTATTTTTGAATAAAGTTAATACATCTCCTACTTGCCCAAAACTAGAAGCTGCAGATAGTAACACAGCAAGCATATGCTGACATTGCGTTGGCGCGAAGCAATCGCAATAGCTTTCAGTGACATTACGAATCGGGATGTGAACGCTATATACACTGCCTTCAGCATTTACAGTTCCGGATAGCGTATAGCCATCAAAGTCAACGTTATAGACAACACCACTACGATATAGTTGCCGAGCTGTAGCGACATGCTCTTGATCAGCAACTTGCTGTGGATCAAGCCCTTGAACGAACTCATTCGCAATCATCATAATTTCATCTTTCGTAATTGAGTCTTGCAGCATAATATTCCTCCGTACACAGATTTCTTTCCTTTACCATTATAAACAAAAAATGCTCAAAACAGAAAAAATGAAATTCTGATTACACAATTAGAAAATCATGGTAATATATATAATGTTAATTTTGTATATTACTATGTAATTAAAAGGAGAGAATTTGTTTGTCAGATTTACAATCGAAGTTTGGTAATGGCATGAATAAGTTGCAAGAGGGAATTGAGCAAGGCAAGATGAAGTTGCAAGTAGCACAGGAAATGGCACAATTAAAGAAGATTACACAAGAGAAGTTACAAGAAAAAACTGAAATTTTACTTGAACTTGGTCAAACGGTGTATATGCAACTTCGTGATGATGAAGTTCGAGTAGATTTGTTGAAAGCTATTGTAGCACCAGTGCAAGAGCTTGATGTTGCTATTTATAACACGCGCAGACAAATTTCTAATTTACAGAGACAAGAACAAAAAGGACAGTGTAGTTGCGGTGGTCCATTATCATTAAATGATAAATTTTGCGGGCAGTGCGGTAAAGAAAATGAGTTACTCCTTCAATCAAAAAATATTGAAAAAGAAGCATGTTCTTCATGTGGTGAACAAATTGCAACGGAAGCTACATTCTGTCCCGCATGTGGTATGAAGCAAAGTAAGGAGTGAGGAACATGTATTGTAAAATTTGCGGTTTAGAACAGCCTGAGGCAGTAAACTATTGTACACATGACGGCTCAAGTACGGATAGTATAGATAGCCATGTTATGTTAGTCCCGCAATCTTCGAAGTATTGCCGAACATGTGGACAGGAAAGTAAAGAATATGCTACATATTGTGAGAAATGCGGTGATTCTTTATTAGGAGTCGCCCAAAAAGAATCGAACATAAAGTTACCAAATGCAGGAGCACAATTACATGTAAATGCATCAGGAAGTATGCTGAAAAAAGGATTATTCGGTGGTGCTTTTGCAATTGTATGTATGTTCATTGCAGGCTTCATTGGCAGTTTAATAATAGATTCTGCTATAAATGATGTAGTGGAGACAGCGGTTAGAAATACGGATGGTATGTTGAATATGACTACCATTAATCAATCATTTATTGGTATAGCACCATTAATTTTAATGTGTCATTTAATAGGTATTGAAATTAGCGGGAGCGGGGCATACACGATGTCATTCCTTCTTCATATCCCGTTATTCATCTTGGTAACTATTCCGGCACTTATATTAGGTGGAAGTGGATTTTTTGTTGAAAGAAAAAAACCTTCAATTAGTTGGCGAGGGAAGTTCATGACATCATGTGTAATTGGCATGATATACGGTATTTTCTTATGTATTGTAAGCTTTATGGCAAGTTCTTCTACATCTATTTCTTATTTCTATCAAACGATGACTATTGATGTTGTATATTCTCATGTTGTTAGTTTATTGTTTGGTATTATATTTGGCCTATTATTCAGCTTTATTGGTATGAGTATTGAAGCAGGACCGCATCGTATGCTTTCTTCTACTAGTCAGTTTGTCCCGTATGTAACGTCTATTTATTATAGTATAGTGACTGTTTTGAAAGGACTACTTATTACATTTGGTATTATGCTTATTACGATTTTATTTAGTAGTTCAAAATCAATGGGTCCAATTGATTTTCCAGAGAAGGCGTATAAAGTATTACTTTCTTTAGAAGCAACACCTTTCATGTGGAATATGGCCCACCTTTCTCCAACTGAAATTGAGTGGGGGAATATGGAGAGAGAAATGCATAGATATTCAGTCGAAAAAGGGCCGCTGCATGTATCGTATATGTCAGGCATATCAATACAGGGTACGTCTTTAAAAGACCTGGAAATCGCTAATGGTGCTAGTGCTGATCGTATAAAAGATATTGAGGATTTTAATTCATATTTACATTGGTGGGGATTATTAATTCTTCTACCATGTATTCTACTAGTTAGGGCTGGAATGAAATTGGCTCAATATCGTATGCGAAATATGTACGTAACTATAGCAGTGTTTAGCGCTGTTTATACTGTGATGATGCTTTGTGTAAATGGATTAGCAAAAATTCATATTACAGCTTCAGGAAGTAAGGAAATTATGAAGGAGTTCGCTGGAATTTCTGGACCGATATTATCTATTCAAAGTAACACGCTATATTTAATAGTAGGTAGTTTTCTTATTTCTTACGTATTAACATTCGTGGGTATGAAATTAGTAAAAAAATAAGGGGGAGAAATACTTGAAGTTTTGTGGAACATGCAATAAACAAGTTGCGGATCATTTGAACTTTTGTCCTGATTGCGGAAGTAAAGTAGAAGAAATTGTTGATCAAACAGCTTCTTCTCATTCAGAAATGCGGAGAGAAACAAAGCCAGTGAAAAGTAAGAAAAACATGTTTTTACTTATAGGTTTTGTCATTGTTTTTGCTATTTTGTTTGGCGCATATAAATTCGGTGCGAGCAAGTTTTCGAAGGAAAAGCAAGTAAATGCAATGATTGAAGCATTCCAAAATAAAGATGTGAATGCAATCGATGAGATTTTGAAAGTAGACGATCCAACCTTAAAGGTTAAGACAGAAGATATTAAGGCGTATATCCGTTATTTAAAAGAGAATCCTTCTTATAATAAAGAACTGTTATCATATTTGCAAAGAGAGACAGTAGATCAAAAGTTAGCAAGTGATAAAGCATCTTTTAAAGATGGGAAAATTATAGAAGACGGGAAAGAATGGTTCTTGTATCCGAAGTATAAGTTCAGCATGAAATCGTATTACATGAATGTTAGCACAACTGCAAAGAATGCTGAAATATATGTGAATGATAAAAAAGAAACAGAGCTTTCTAGTGATAAAACTTCGAAAGAATTAGGTCCATACTTCCCGGGTGCTTATGTTGTAAAGGCAAAGGCGAAGACGGAACTTGCTGAATTAGAGACAGAAAAAGAAGTGGATTTAGCAGATGAAAAGAATGGGACAGTAGAAGTGAATTTATCACTTGAAGGAAATTATGTAACCATTTCGTCTGATGAAAATGATGCAACTGTATTTGTTAATGGCAAGAAACGCGGAAAGTTAAATTACGGAAGTTATAAACTTGGTCCTGTACCGACGGATGAAACGGTAGAAGTACATTTGGAGAAAAACGCTGAATTTGGTGTGATGAAATCTGAAAGTATTAAAGTTGGAGATCAAAGTACATATTACTTAAAGTTCCCAAAAGAAGCTTCTAGTTCAGCGGTTGGAGATTTTGTACAAAATCATATTTATAATAACGTGCGTGCAATTGCATTAAACGATTTTAGTTTAATTGAAAATAATTATGATAAGAGCGGGAAATCGTATAAGGAAGACCGTGATTACTTACAATATCTACACAAAAAAGGAATTACAGAAGATTTATTGACAATGAATATCCGCAATGTAGAACGTCAAAGTGCAACGAAATATAAAGTAACGACATATGAAGAATATCATATTCGTTACGGTGACGGCTCTGTAAAATTCAAGAGCTTTAATAATGACCATATCGTTACTGTTAATGGAAATGGAAAGATATTGTACCATTCTCTTGGAGCGAATAATACGCTGAAATCAGAGGAAGTATCTGGTCCGACTCGTTAATATAAGAAAGAGGCTGTTCAATTTTGAACAGCCTCTTTCTTTAGGTAGCTTGCCGTTATTGTCAATCTTTGTCGGTAAATCGATATTCCATGTTGAACCGTTGATATAATTTTCTCTACTCGTGTTCATGAAGGGAAAGTAAAAAGGATATCACCTAGTTGGAAAATCCTACTAGGTGATATCCTTTTTTGCAATTAGAAGCGGGCTTCCTTTAATATCGCTTCTACATATGGATCATTTAATATTTGCTTTATGAGCGGTAGCATTTCTTGCTCGAATGGAATATCAATAGGGAATGGCTTTTGAGAGCCTGGTTTTATTCCGTATTGTACGAGTTTGTAATGTGTATTTTCTTCAGACTTGAGCACAATTAATTTATAGCGATTGTCATCACTTGCGAGTGAGAAGTCAATTGCGATAGCATCATATGTTATATCATCTTTATATATGTACGGTTTTGGTGTACCGACCCAGTCTACCTTAGCTTGTAAATTCATGGACGTCACCTCCTTATATGTATTATATAAAAAATAAAAGCCAGCTCTCAATAAAGAGAACCGGCTGTAACTTAGCAGTCATTGGTTATTTTAAAATTTTCACTTTAACAGTTTTGCGTCCCCATTTGTTAGCAGCGCTATCTGATCCAAGTAGAATGTCGATACGGTTACCTTTAATTGCACCGCCAGTATCACCAGCGATCGCTTCTCCATAACCTTCTACCCATACTTTAGATCCTAATGGGATTACTTTCGGGTCAACAGCGATCATTTTCATGTTTGGGTTCGCTGTTAGGTCATGACCCATTGCAGTTAATACACGGCCGCCGTATGTGCCACCGTTTTCGCTCGGATGAGCTGTATATGCTGTAGCTACAACTGTTAACTCACGACCATTAGAAGGTTCGCTAGTTTCAGCAGCTTTCACAGCAGGCTTAGCAGCTGTTTTTACTGGTGCAGGTGCTTGAGCCTTAGCTGGTGCTTGAGCTTTAGCAGGAGCAGGCGTTTCTTGTTTCTCGATAACAGGTGCTGTACCTGTTAAGAAAGGAACATGAACATAAGCCGTTTTCCCGTTATATTCAAATTGTAACCACTCATTTTGTACTTGGTTCGTTGTTTCGATCATATCGTCTTTCTTAAGCGTTCCAAGAATTTCTGAGTTTGTGTTCGCTTCAGCACGTACATTTAATACGTTAGCTGTTACATAGTAAGAGTTCTTTGTAAACTCTGCACTTACGAATGCGTCTTTACCATCTAATTTGATTTGTGACCATCCGTTTTCTGTATTTAGAACATCTAATTTATGACCATTCTGTAATTTACCGACAACTTTTGATTCAGTAGTAGGGTTTTCTCGTACGTTTAGTACGTCTGTTGTTACAACAGTTTCTGCATTAGCAGATGCGGTGAAAATCCCAAGACCAAAAACTGCTGCTGTTGCTATTCCAATTAATTTTTTCATGATAGCCTCCATTGCGTTTGTTTTCGTGTCCTCATTATAGCAACAGATTTTTTCGGATTTTGGGAAAACACACAATTACAAACCATTCGTAATAAGTCGTTAACACTTTGTAATATAGCTAGAATGAGAGGAAAGCGTTTTTCATTCCATATAATTAGTAGGTTTCTAGTTATATTCAAAATATTTAATACAACGTATTTTTTTCGGCGTAAATAAAAATATTACAAGGGTGTTACATAATGATTACTATACAGTTACATTCCTTGAGTATTTTACCGTTTTATGGGTAATATAGTTATATAAACATAAACATCTCGTTTGTGAAGTTATAAACACGCGCTATATACTAGCAAAAAACCGCATAATTGTTACAAGAAGAAAGGGTTGTAAAGAATAAATCTGCCCTTTTTTAAAACTGTAACACATCCTTTTTTGGGAAAATCTCTTCCCATCCGCATTTTTCTCACACAATTTGACAGTAGTATTCCAATCTTGTAGCTCTTGCAGAGTGGAAAGGTTGTACGGAAGGTAAGGCTGTCCATAAGAACTCTAATTGGTGAAGGCAAACTTGAGAAAGCCGAAAGAAAATCACCACAAAAAACTATGGTTTTCTATCCGATTTAACATATCGGAATTTATGATTTTTACAAGAAATGAAACATACGAAGGGGGATTTGATGAGGAAACTGACGAAAACATTTATTGTCTCATTAACATTATGTATTGCATTTACACTTTGGGGGATTATTCCCGAATCTATTATTGGAAAAGGTAGCTTAGGAAATGTAACGACTATAATTCAAGCTGCGTTAGTTAGTAAGTTTGGATGGTTCTATATTATTTCCGTTTCTATTTTCTTAGGAATTGCTATTTTCTTAATTGTTTCTAAGTACGGTTCGATTCGTTTAGGTAAAGATGATGATGAACCTGATTATAGTTATATGACATGGTTTGCTATGTTATTTAGTGCCGGTATGGGAATCGGTTTGGTTTTCTGGGGCGTCGCAGAACCGATGAACCATTTATACACACCTCCGTTTGGAGAGAGTGCGACTGAAGAGAGTGCACGCCTTGCACTTCGTTTCTCATTTTTCCATTGGGGATTACATCCGTGGGGATTATATGCACTTGTAGCATTATGTATTGCGTATTTTACATTTAGAAAAGGAAGAGCAAGTACAATTAGTGCGGCGGTCGGTCCGCTATTTAAAGGCGGTGAACATGGCCGTATTGCCCATATGTTTGATGTTCTAGCTGTGTTTGCAACAGTATTTGGTGTGGCAACATCATTAGGACTTGGGGCAAAGCAAATTGCGGGTGGTGTTAGTTATTTAACATCCATTCCAAACTCATTACCAACACAGCTAGTAATCATCGGAATTGTAACTGTTCTTTATATGCTATCTGCGCAAACGGGACTTGATAAAGGAATTAAATATTTAAGTAATGCGAATATTATTTTAGCGTTTGCACTTATGATAATTGTATTATTTGCAGGTCCAACAAACTTTATTATGAATTATTTCACTTCAACAATCGGTTCATACATTCAAGAATTGCCAAGTATGAGTTTCCGTTTAAGTCCATTAAATGAAGGCGGAAATCAATGGATTCAGTCATGGACAATTTTCTACTGGGCATGGTGGATTGCATGGTCACCATTCGTAGGTACGTTTATTGCTCGTGTGTCACGCGGGCGTACAATTCGTGAATTTGTTGTTGGTGTGTTACTCGTACCAACAGTAATTGGTGCGCTTTGGTTCTCTGTTTTCGGAGGAACAGGTATTCACATGGAGCTATTTGATGGTGCAAATATATATGGACAAATTAAAGAAATGGGCACAGAAGTAGGATTGTTTGCTATGTTAGACCAAATGGGTAGTATAGGACCGGCTTTATGTGTGTTAGCTATTTTACTTATTTCAACATTCTTTATTACATCGGCAGACTCTGCTACGTTTGTTCTAGCGATGTTAACGACACATGGTAGCTTAAACCCACCAAATCGTATTAAAATGGTTTGGGGTATTGTTCTAGCGGCGTTAGCTTCGATCTTATTGTATGTCGGAGGATTAGAGGCGCTGCAAACTGCGTCGATTATTGCGGCCTTCCCGTTCGTATTTGTTATTTTCTTTATGATTGCAGCACTATTTAAAGAGTTGCAAAAAGAAGGACGCATGAAACAACATTAATAATAGAAGAAAAAAATTCTGTATATATAAATAGTATTAGGACTGCTGACATTCGGCAGTCCTTTTTCACTGTTCTATACTATTGTAGGAAAAGCATTACTTTGTTGCGGAATACTATAGATATCGGTAATTTAAAAAGAAAAATCGATATAGTTCGACAATATCCGATATTTTACACATTATATTCATATTTTTGACAAAAATATGTCGGAAATGTGTTGTTACTTTTATGTATATGTGCTATATTATTTCCTGTAAGCGATTTCAAATAGTTTTAAAGCGCATTCAAGGGGGACAACTAGAATAATGAAACGTTACGAAAGAAAGTGGAAGCATATTTGTTTGAAACGTGTGGCACATCGAAATGCCCAAGAAAGCACGGAACCAAAGACTGAAACTCGTAAAGAGCATCAAGAGAAGCAATTGGTTCTACAAAAATAGCAATCACTTTTTCGTATATAAATGAAGGTCGATCGTTCGTTGGGGGATGGACGTGAAATAACTTTCAGCTAAGGGGTATTGTCTGATATATATAGTATTACGGTAAAAAATAAGCACAGAGCATACGGCGCTCTGTGCTTATTTTTTAATGAAATCTATTTTTCTTTTTTAAATCGTACTGTTTTATCCCAACCAATTACTTGTTTCTTGCTCTTTGCGCGTAAGTAAAGAATGAGACTGCGAATAAACAAATACGTAAAGAGCTGTGCGTACGTAAAGTACATAATGACGCTTATGAAAATGTTGGTCGGTGTAAAGGTTCGTTCGACGCTCTGGGCACTAAATAATTGAGAAACATATGTAATATATGCGACATACCACATAAATAGTAATGGAATGCTATATTGAATTTGGAATATGCCGAGCAGTCCAATTACAAACCAAACGTTTGAAATGATTAGGAATAGCCAAAATACGACATACACTAAAACTTGTTGTAAGGAATGGACGAGAAGTTTCCCTTTAAAAAAGCTTAATGAAGAAAACATTTTTTCTAAAATGTATAAGTTTCCTTGAAGCCAACGTGTCCGCTGTTTAATAAGAATTTTTAAATGC
This sequence comes from Bacillus sp. DB-2, assembly GCF_003315125.1. NCBI lineage: Bacteria > Bacillati > Bacillota > Bacilli > Caryophanales > Bacillaceae > Bacillus > Bacillus sp. DB-2. The sequence continues at coordinate 284,168 of NZ_QNRN01000003.1, forward strand.
TCAGGTTCTTGTTCCCATGTGATCGATTCCGGGACGATTGGTAAGAGATAGCCCTTTTGGGTAATCCTTAATGTTAATTCGGCATCCTCTGCAATTGCATAAGGATCATAGCCGCCAAGCTCTTCTAATGCAGAACGACGAAGAAGCATGTTTGTTCCAGTTAGTGAACCTGTTTGGAATAATAGCCAGCGTCCAGATTGCATAAGGAGCTGGAAAATCTGAAATTCTAATGAAATCATTCGTGTAAGCCAGTTTCTTTTCTCATTTACTGTACGAACGTGTCCAACTGCTCCAACGGCATCCTTTGTTGTTTCAGCATGTTCTACGAGCATTCGCAGTGCATGTGGTTCAGGTTGATTATCTGCATCGTAAACACAGAAATATTCACCATCCGAAATGCTAAGGCCGTAGTTTAATACACGCGATTTTCCTTTCGGTTCGCCAGGTGGTACACGAATGTGATGAATATGAGCATAAGCTTTGTCGAAATCATCGCCAATTTCAGGTGTTTCATCTTGAGAGTTATCGTTTAATAAATAAACGTTTAGTTTGCCTGGGTATTCAATCTTTGCCATTGCTTCTAATGTATCTTTAATAACAACCCCTTCATTATGGGCAGGTATTAAAATATCTACACTTGGATAATGTTCTAGCGTACGATCTTTTCGTTTACTATTTCGATGAATTAAACCCGCAATTGTTAAGAAAGAGTAATAAACGAGTAAAGCAGAGAATAGAAAGGCCGTAAAAATCAATACATATTTAATTGAAAATGTGATGCTAATCCAGAAAACAAGTACACAAAACAAAATAAATAAAAGAAGCATAACGAGTGTCATCATAATGTGATATGTCCCTTTGCATTGATTTGTTCTCGTTTTATTTTAATATCTTGAATTGCTTCAGCAGCAAGCCATTGTGCCATTTTTGGATGTAGACGGTTCATTACAATATCAGCACCGGCTTCATTTGTATTTTGTAATAAAATAACTAATGTGTTGCTGTCATATTCAGCAGCAAGGTCAAAGTCAGCTCTGACTGTATCAACTAATAATGAAGCTACACGATCCATGACACTTTCTTTCGTATATTTACTAAAGGAAGTGAAATCAAAGAAAATGATAATGCCTGTTTCATTACGACGATTCATCGCAGTTGTTAATAAAGCTTGTCGTCTTTCGAATTCTTGTCTTGTTAATAATTTTGATTCTCCAATGTATTGCTCAAGCACTCTTACCCGTTCAGTTAACTCTTTATTTTTAAGGATAACCTTTTTTAATAGATGGGTTGAAATATAAACAATGAAGAAGTTAGCTGCCATCAGGAAGTGGGTAATAATATATTCCCATTGATCTGATGTACTCCATAAGTGAAGCCACGCTTGATAAAATAAATAGAATACTGAAATGATTGTTCCCAGTATGAAGAAAATAAATGCTGTTTTATCAGGTAAAAATAAGAATAGTACATTTATGATGACATATATAATTGTAAAAATGAGCGCGTGCTCATATTTCGTCACATGTACAGTAGTAAAATAAAATAAAATTTGTAAAATCCACATAGAGAGGACTTTATAGGACTTATCTTTCACGAAACTTTCCTCCTTAAAAATAATTCGTGCTGGATATTTGTAGTATGCACAATTATTAAGAAATGACCATGTAGCTGGAAGTTTTTTGGGGCGAGATACATCAAGTAGTATCCCTCTTTTATAAGAAAAAATAAACAGACATACTAATTATTGTAACATAGCGTCTATACATCTATACATAAAGTATTTAATATATACGAAAATTATATTTATGTTATATAAAAAAGCCTCCTCTTTAAAAGAGGAGACTTTACATGAGTTTATAGGAACATCATACCTGCGACTGCTGCGTTTAAGAAGTTCGCTAGTGTACCAGCGATAACTGCTTTAATCCCTAATTGTGCAATTTGTTTACGGCGAGTAGGAGCTAACGTTCCTGTTACACCTAATTGAATTGCGATAGAAGAGAAGTTTGCAAAACCACAGATTGCAAATGTTAAAATCATATTTGTTTTTGCAGAGAACTCTGCCATGTGTGGTCCTAAGTTTGCGTATGCAACGAATTCGTTGATTGCAAGTTTTTGACCGATAAAGCTTGCTGCTTGGATAGCTTCACCTGGAGAAACCCCGATTAAGATTGCAAATGGTGATAATAAGTAACCGAAGATTAAATCAAGGCTAAGTTTAATATCGAACCAAGAACCAACCCATCCTAATAAGCCATTTAATAAAGCGATTAATGCAATGAAGGCCATTAGCATTGCAGCTACGTTAATAACAAGTTGTATACCTTCAGATGCACCGCGTGCAGCTGCATCGATAACGTTTGCGTCTTCACGCTCTGTTGAAAGTTGAACATTATTATCTACTTTTTCTGTTTCTGGCATAATTAGTTTTGCAATTAATAAACTTGATGGAGCTGCCATAATTGCTGCTGCTAATAAATGTTCTAATGGAATTCCCATTGCTGCATATCCGACAAGAACTGATCCGGCAACAGCTGTCATACCACTTACCATAATAGTGAAGAATTCACTGTTAGTTAAACGTGCTAAGTATGGTTTAATTAAAATTGGTGCTTCTGTTTGTCCTAAAAATACAGTTGTTACTGCATTTAAGCTTTCTGCCTTAGAAGTTCCAAGAAGTTTACTTAATGCACCACCAACGATACTAACAAATTTCTGCATAATACCTAAGTAATATAAGATTGCAACTAATGAACTAATAAATACAATTGGAAGTAGTGCTTGAATAACGAAAACAAATCCCCAAGGGCCTTTTGCGTTGACTAAATCCCCAGCAACGAACCTAATTCCCTCGTAAGAAAAATTAATTAATCCTTGAACGCCATCAGCAGCAACTTTTAAGCCTGCTTTTCCAGCATCCCATCGCAATACGATAAATGAAAATGTCATTTGTAATGCTAGCGCGATTAAAATTGTGCGCCAATTAATAGCTTTGCGGTTAGAAGATAGTAAGAAAGCAATTGCTAATACTCCAATCACGCCGCCAATTCCCCATAAAACATTCATGCAGTGTATGCTCCTTCCTCATAGTAAAAAAGTGTATAAACCAGTTGTCTATACTTTTGCGAATATAACATCTTAAGTAACTTATCATAATGGACATCGGAGGTCAAACGTCTAACGAAAAGTTTAAATAAAAAGAAAATTCTTTGAAAAAACACATATAAAATGAATAGACATGAAATAGGTTATGTTTTTTGTTGAAATATATTCATTATGATAACGTTTTGGGCAATTTCAATAGAATATAGTGTATGAAATAGGAGAATGAACGCATAATTTTTTCGTAGAGAGAATGAAAGGGGATTACTATGTTGAGTCTTTTAAAAAGAGCCTTCTAGTAAACTAGAAGGCTCTGAAACTATAACTTAAGGTGCTTTCGTATACCCTAAGAAATGGCTTTTCCAATAAGAGTTGTTTAATGAAGCGATTGCTACACCTTTATCTCCGGATTGGATGAATGATCCCCCGCCAAGGTAGATACCCATGTGAGAAGGACCTGCTTTATAAGTATCTTTGAAATAAATCAAGTCTCCAGGTTGTGGACTTGAAGTTTGTGGTAAGCTGCTCCAATATCCAGCAACACTTTGGCGGCTAATGTTATGACCAAATTTCTTAAATACGTGGTAGATGTAACCACTGCAGTCAACACCATTAGCAGAAGTACCGCCCCAAACGTATGGTACGCCTTGCATAGATTTCGCGTATGCAAGTAGAGAAGAACTGTCACCGCTATTATTAGTATTATTATTGTTGTTATTATTTTGATTGTTATTTTGGTTGTCGTTAGGCTTATTATCTACTGCGCCACCAACTGGTGTTTTAGATAGGAAACGTGTTCCGATGTAACCAGTTTGACCGTTGTAGTTAATTTTGCTCCATCCAGAGTTTTCAGAGATTACTTGAACCTTCTGTCCTTGTGGAAGTGCGCCTATGATTCTATAATTTGTACCTTCGCCGCTACGTACATTTAGTGCAGAAGCATTAATGTAGTAGTCACCAATTGCACCTTGATCAGGTTGTTTCGGTTGTTCAGGAGTAGCAGTGCCACCTTTAACGAATTTTACAAATTCGCTACTAACATAGCCTGTTTTTCCTTGGTAGTTTACTTTAAACCAGCCGTTTTCAGATCCAACTACGTTTAATGTTGTACCATTTAACACGCCGCCAATTACACTATGGTAAGCAGCAGGGCCTGTACGAACACGTAGAGATGTTGCGTTAACAACGTAAGTACCGCCAGTTTGAACAGTTCCATTATTATTTTGCTCTTGGTTGTTACCTTGAGTGACGTTTTCGTTAGAACCGCCTTTTGTTACGTAGTCCTTGCTTAAGTAAGCAGTTTGTCCTGCGTAATTGATTTTGAACCAATCTTGAACTTCGCCTACAACTTGTACAACTTGTCCTTGTTTAACAGAACCTACAGTTGGATGAGAAGTGCTAGGACCTGTACGAACGCGAAGAGAAGATACATTTACTGTGTAGTTTCCGCTTGCTGGTTGTACATTTGTTTGATTGTTATTATTGTTTGTAGAACCCGTATTTGAAGAAGCGCCTGATACAAATTCGCTACTTACATAACCTACTTGCCCATTATGGTTGATTTTCACCCAACCATTTTCTTGACCAATTACGTTTAATGTTTGTCCTTCATATACACGTCCTGAAACAGAACTAGAAGTGTTAGGAGCTGTACGTACACGTAATACATCAGCAGTAACTTTATTGTTTCCACCTGTGCTTACATTGTTATTCGTTGCTCCGTTTTTTGATACAAACTCGCCACTAACAAAACCAGTTTGTCCATTAACGTTAATTTTGAACCAACCATTTTCTTCTCCAATTACGTTTAATGATTGACCATTATAAACGCGAGAGATGACGTCGTGAGAAGTACTTGATCCTGCACGAACGTGTAGTACGCTAGCATTCACCGTATATGATGAATTGTTTGATGCGGAAGCTTGGACAGTTTGTGTAGCAGCTTTTTGTGTATTTTGTTCAGGGGCAGCTTGAACACTATCAAGTGTAGGAGCTGCTCCTCCTGCTACAGACACTGCCGCAAGACCGGCAAGGTATTTTTTCATAATTTTTCGATTCCTTTCTGTCTGTAATGTAGTGAAGAAATATTTACCAACTGTTAAAAATTCTAAAGAGCATGTCGATTACTGTCAAGACTTATGTGGTAATCTGAATATGACAAAAAGGTTACAAAAAAAAATCAAGGTATAAATCTGCACCTTGATTTCCATTTAAATACATATATTTGATGTGAAAAATGAGAAGATTATTCGTATTTAGGAAGATGTGCTGTTGGATTTTAAAAGGCTTTGAGAAAATGACCTTTGTAGTAATTTGGTGATAGGGCCAACTTGACCATCTTGAATCGCAGTTCCATCGAGATGGGTCATCGGTAAAATTTCAATAGTCGTTCCCGTAAAGAAGCATTCATCTGCTTGATAAACATCGCGAACGCTGAAAAGCTCTTCCTTTACAGGAAGTTGAAGAGTGTTAGCTAAAGAAAGGACGTACTGACGAATAATGCCGTTTAAAATAAGGTGATTGGCTGGATGCGTATACAGTGTTCCGTTTTTTATGAGAAAGAAGTTAGAGTGGCTACCTTCAGTTACAATACCATTTCGTACGAGAAGTGCTTCTTTACAACCTTTGCGTTCAGCTTTCGTATAAGCTAATACATTTGGTAATAAATTTAACGATTTAATATCACAGCGGAGCCAGCGTGTATCAGGTTCTGATATAGCACGTACACCGTATTCAATCCATAAAGATGGTCTTTCTTTTTTTGAAATATAAGCATAGATTGTCGGAGATATGTCATATGAAAATGCATGTGCTCGAGCTTGTACACCACGAGATACTTGTAAGTAAATTGTTCCGTCTTCGTGGAAATTATTGTTTTCAATTAATTTGTAGAGTAAGATGATGAGTTCGGCTTTTGAGAAAGGAAGTGATAATTCTATTTCTTCAAGGGATCGATATAATCTTGTTAAATGTGGGTCTAATAAGTGAAAGTTTCCGTTATAAAGGCGAATAACTTCATAGACGCCATCACCAAATTGTAAACCTCTTTCTTCAAGTTCTATGTACGCGCGATGTTTTGTTGTATCAATAACTGCATCATTCCATAGTACAAATCTTTCGTATGCCAATTTTCGTCCCATCCTTTCGTTAGTACATGAATAAAAATCACTATAGTAACTTTTATGTAAGCAATTCTCTACATATGACGTATATGTATTTGTAAATCACAGAGAAGTAGTGGTGATTTATCCTGCATTAACTGCCCGTAAACGCCCGATTGGTGAGGGCGAATAATCAGTGTGGGATGAACAAAACCCCCACTGATGAAAGTTTCACTTTATAGCATTTTGTATATACAAATTCGGAAATGAGAAATAAGAATCCTGCTTTTTGAAAAAAAAAAAGCAACATTCGTATGGAATGTTGCAAAAGGAGGGTAGCTATCTTTCATAGGGACATCGTCTTTAAAGGTTTCATTTATGCAAACAAAACACTTGGAAAGACAATTATAAGAAAGTTGAAAACAAATGATGAACATATTTCTTTAAGGGATCTTATTGAAGATGAGAGATAAGAAATATGTAGAACCTTGTTTACATATTTTATTATAAAGATGTTTCGTTAATGTGGTGTAAATATTAGGTGAAGGTTATGTAATTTTAAAGTTAATGTATAGAAGAATGTGTAGAGAGGAAAATAAAAAAGAGGCTGAGGTTACTCAGCGCTCTTCTTTTCTTCTTTAATAACCGTTTTTACTTCACCAGTTTTGATCTTATTGCTTTCAGAGAAGCGAAGTAAGTCGCCTTCAATGATTTTGTCAGACATGTGCAATTCATTTTGTGCACGATCAATAAGTGGTTGAGCTTCTTCTTTCGGTAATTGTACAACTTCACCTGTGTTACGATCGTAGAATGTACTGTTTGTGTACATGTACTTATCTGTAATGAAGCTACCGTCACGAAGAACAACGAATCCTTTATTGTCTGGTGAGAATACATCATGACCGAATTGGATTTGATTCGAAGAATCTACACCAAGTAGGTTTAGAATTGTTGGTTTAATGTCAATTTCACCAGTTGGTTTTGAAATTGTTTTACCCTCTTTTTGACCTGGAACGTGAATAAACATCGGTGTTTTTTGTAAGTTCATATGGTCAAATGTAGTGATTTCTTCTTTTCCTAAGAACTGTGCCATTGCACGGTTATGATTCTCAGAAATACCATAATGGTCACCGTAGAATACGATAACAGAGTTGTCGTAAATACCTTCAGCTTTTAGACGCTCAATAAAGTGCTTCATTGCTTCGTCTAAGTAGCGAGCTGTTACCATATAGCGGTCAAATACTCCATCACCAGAATTGTACTCGTCGATTAATTTCGTACTGTCATCATAAGTGAATGGGTAATGGTTTGTTAAAGTAAGGAAGCGAGTATAGAACGGCTGCTTCACTTGTTTTAACATATCGATAGACTGATCGAAGTATTCGATATCCTTTAGTCCCCAGTTTAATTTTGTTTCTGGCGTAATCTTGTAGTCAAGTTCGTTGTAGTAACGATCATAACCAAGTGCCGGATACATAATATTACGGTTCCAGAATGTTGCGTTGTTTGCATGGAATACTGATGTGTGATACCCTTGCTCACGCAAAATTTCTGGAGTTGCTGTATATTCGTTGTTACCGTGTGTGAAGAATACAGCACCACGGTCTAGTGGATATAACGAAGTATCTACTAAGAATTCAGCATCAGATGTTTTACCTTGCCCAGTTTGATGGAAGAAGTTATCGAAGTAATAACTTTCTTTCGCAAATTGGTTTAGGAATGGTGTAACTTCTTGTCCATTAACTTGCGCACCAATTAAGAATGTTTGTAATGATTCAAGAGAGACAACAATTACGTTTTTCCCTTTTGCAGTACCATACATATTTGGATCTGGTTTACTTTGTGTTGTTTTCACATAGTTTTCTGCTTCTTGTAATTTACTACTATCAGCAAACGCTTTTTGTGAACTTGATTTTGCTTGTAAGCCAAGATCGTATGCTTGGTGTACATATAATCCTAAGTTTTTAACAAGCATAACGCGGTCGAATGAACGTGTTAATAGTTCTGGACGCTCAGCTTCTGCAAATCCTAGGTTTACGCAGAAAATAGCAACTGTTGACACGAAGTATAGGGAACGCATCGGACGTGCTACACGCTCTGTCGGTGCAAAATCTTTCTTCTTCTTCAATAGAACGAAGAATACGATAATATCCGCAAATGCAAGGATGATTTTGAAGTTAAATAATTCTTTCACACTGGAACCTAAACTTCCGAAATTAGACGTTTGTCCTAGTACTGGTAAAGTAACGAAGTCATTGTAGAATCCGTAGAACATTACGTTACCAACAAGAATGAACGTTAAGATAAAGTTAATTCCTAGTGCTATATAGTTACGTTTTTTCCCTTTTGCAAATAATGCAAGACCCACAAACAGTAATGATGCTGCTAATGGACTAATGAATAAAATGAATTCTTGCATGAAAGATTCAAGTTTTAAATCGAAGCTAGTGCGTGTAATGATGTAGGATTTTAGCCATACGGCCAAAGCTACGAATAAAGTAAAACGCACGTTTTGAAATTGTGATTTCATGGTTTCTTTCATTCATTTCCACCCTTTCTCTATCAGGCTTGGTCGATTTTGGAGCGAAAAATGCTAAAATAAAAAATACATAGTTTTCTTGGCCATAATTAGAGTTTCTATATTCACCCATATACGACTTTAACTATGCATACCCTTTTTGGTTTCTTGTGCTGCTCATAAGCATAACGTCATTTCTGTATTATACAACAAAATTCATTTCTGAGAAACACTATAACAATTTACATTTTTTGTATGTGATTTGTCTCTACCAGAGAAAACTTTAACATTCGTTTATATGCCCGTCAACTAGAAAATATAACAAAAATAGAAAAGAATGTTAAGCGGAATTGAAAGTTTTTTGGTTGAGAAATATGGAATAGAAATCTTTAAGTGGTTGTCTAGAAAACTATTATATGAAGGAAAATATGAAAAAATTAACGAACACTTGTTCTTTTTGGTTTTGTTTGTTACAATGAAATTTCATTGATAGATTATGTGTAATTTTGATGAACTTTTACTGATAACATAACATATTGTAGCTTATTTCTTTTGAAAATAGGGAGGCTTTTGAATGAAACAAAAATTTTCAGTTGAAGCGTTTTGGAAGAAAATAAAACATGTTGCGAAGCAGGCAGGGCAGTCGGTAATCTATGCGAGTTTATTGTTGTTTTACGTTTTGCAAAGACCGGATGTTCCAAAACGAGTGAAAATTATTGTAATCGGAGCACTTGCTTATTTCATTGCACCGATTGATGCCATTCCAGATTTCATTGCTGGAGTCGGTTATACGGATGATTTAGGTGCGTTAATGGCCGCACTATTACAAGCATCGATATACGTAAATGAAGATGTGAAAGATAAGTCGCGAGTGAAGTTGGCAGAATGGTTTGGTTCGGATATAGACACATCATTTATCGATCAAAAATTAGATCAATAGGTGAGAACTGTCATAGGATGACAGGGCGAACGTAAGCGAGGAAGTGCATTATGCCATCAGGAAGAACGCATACGAAAATAAACTTAATATCCCTTCCGATTGTTTTGTTTATGCTCTTTTCGTATGGATTAACAAGTTTTGATTTTTTATTAACTTTTGCAATTGGCTTTTTAGTAGGTACTTCATTTTTAACACCGGATTTAGATACGTACAGTAATGCGTATAATAAATGGGGATTCCTCCGTATTTTTTGGTATCCATATAGGAGCGTAATGCCCCATCGTTCCTTCTTCACACATACGATTATAATTGGTGATATTATTCGTATTGCATACATGTTAATCGTGTTTTCTCCGTTTTTATTCCTATTAAATATAATCGCATTCGGCGGAAATTTAATAGAAATTGCGAAGGAACACGAGGTTGAAATTGTAACGTTTGTAATGGGGATTGTTGTGGCAAGTACGCTCCACATTATAGCGGATAAAGCGAATACGCGCCGAAAGAAAATGATGAGAAAAAAGAAGAAACGCAGAAGATAAAGAAACCGTCCCAAAAGGTATTTTGGGACGGTTTCTTTCTTATTAATAGGTAGGTTACTCTTGTCGTATTTTGTAGTTAAGTCGATATTCCTTGTCGAATCGCCGATAAAATTTTATTTACCATCATGCGACATCAATTTTTGGACAGTTTCTTTTTAAACAAATGTTTGTTTAAAACTAAGCTTTCAGTACCTTAATCCCTTTTACAATATTCCAAATGAAGTAGTATAAGCTAATGATTCCGCAAATGCATAAGACAATCATTGCTCCGATTCCAAGTGTTACGTCTGATTGATCAGATCCGATACCCATAATTCCTAGAATAACTAATCCAATAAATGTGGCGATGCTTGGAATGATATGTGTCCATAGAGCACGTTTTGCATGTGGTTTCGTTTCAGAGTCGCCCACAATCCACACGATAATAGGGAATAAGATGGGCGCAAATAATACACTAAAGTATGATAAAGCTGCTAATATTTTGTTTCCGTTCATATATATCACCTCATAAATAATGTCCGTTGTTATACTTTTATTATGCAGGAAATTTGGCGAGCTTCCTATCGATTAACATTACAAGAACGTGACGCTTTTGTAAGATTTTCTATTTAAATGATAAAATTTTCAAAAAAATCTTTTTAAATGAAAATTGTTGTGATAAAATTATTGAAAACGTTTTCTTAAACGTTTTATATTTTTTTAGACTTAAAGGTATGATGACCTGATAGTCTATTGATAAGGTTATATCTTATTTAAAAGGGGATTCTTTAGGGGGAGAGAACAATGAACACATGGACACAAGTTTACGATCCGTTCGGTAACATTTGGATTTCGGCAGCAGTCGCACTTATTCCAATCATCTTTTTTTTCTTAGCTTTAGCAGTTTTCCGCATGAAGGGGTATGTGGCAGGATTTATTACAGTTGTATTAACGATTTTGGTGGCGTTATTTGCGTATAAAATGCCATTCACAATGGCAATGGCAGCGACCGGATACGGTTTCTTATACGGATTATGGCCAATTGCGTGGATTATCATTATGTCAGTATTTTTATATAAAATTTCTGTGAAAACAGGTCAATTTGATGTCATTCGTGCATCTGTATTATCCATTACGAATGATCATCGTTTACTCGTTATTTTAATCGGATTTTCATTTGGAGCATTTTTGGAAGGGGCAGCAGGATTTGGTGCACCAGTAGCGATTACGGCAGCGCTTCTGGCAGGCCTTGGGCTAAATCCTTTATATGCAGCAGGTCTTTGTTTAATCGCAAATACTGCACCAGTAGCGTTCGGAGCGATGGGGATTCCGATTACAGTTGCTGGACAAGTAACAGGCATTGATCCGCATAAAATTGGACAAATGGCTGGGCATCAATTACCGTTCTTATCTTTATTTGTTCCGTTCTTTATCGTATTTTTAATGGATGGCTTTAAAGGAGTAAAACAAACGTGGCCTGCTTTATTTGTAGCGGGTAGTTCATTTGCAATTACACAGTTTATTACAGCGACGTTTTTAGGACCAGAACTTCCGGATATTACGTCAGCGCTTGTAAGTTTAGTAAGTTTATCGCTATTCTTAAAAGTTTGGCAGCCGAAAGAAATTTATCAAACTAAGCAAGCGAATAGTGAAGTAGCCGCGGCGACGACAACGACATCTATGCCGAAACTAACGGTAGGAAAAGTAGTAAAAGCGTGGTCTCCGTTCATTATTTTGACTGTGATGGTAGTCATCTGGAGCCAGAGTTTCTTTAAAGCGTTATTCGCTCCGGGCGGCGCTTTAGAAAGTCTCGTATTTAAATTTGAAGTTCCAGGCTTGCACAATTTAGTAATGAAAGCAGAGCCTATTGTAAATAAACCAACACCTTATGAAGCAATCTTGAAATTAGATATTTTATCAGCGACTGGAACAGCAATTTTAATTGCTTGTATCATTTCTATCTTTATTTTGAAAATGAGTGCAAAAGATGCAGTAGCAACATTTAAAGAAACGTTAAATGAACTAAAAATGCCAATTCTATCTATTGGATTCGTATTAGGATTCGCATTTATCGCAAACTATTCTGGTCTATCTTCTACATTAGCGTTAGCACTTGCAGGAACTGGCGGACTATTCCCGTTCTTCTCACCATTCTTAGGATGGATTGGCGTATTCTTAACGGGATCAGATACGTCAGCGAACGCACTGTTCTCGAATTTACAAGCAATTACAGCGCAGCAAGTCGGTGTATCTGAAGTACTTCTCGTTGCAGCAAATACAACGGGCGGTGTAACAGGTAAAATGATTTCTCCGCAATCAATTGCGATTGCTTGTGCGGCAGTTGGACTTGCTGGGAAAGAGTCAGATTTGTTCCGCTTTACATTGAAGCATAGTTTATTCTTCGTTACTATTGTTGGGATTATGACGTATGTGCAGGCTTATTATTTAACTTGGATGATTCCGTAAACAACAAAAGAAATAAACTTTTCATTTTTCAGATTATAGTGTATGATGGGAAAGTATTGAAAATTAAATCAGTGATAAACTAGGGGTGCCTAACGTATGCGTAGGCTGAGAGAGAAGTGTGTGAACTTCTTAACCCTTTGGACCTGATCTGGCTCGTACCAGCGTAGGGAAGTTAACGGCTTTACATAATTATGTCTTTATGAGCCAGGTCCTTATTCGTTTATGGACCTGGCTCTTTTTATTTTGGCATGCGCTGGCCATATCTCGTCCTTGTCACGAACAGGGGGGCAACAAAGGTTATGAAACAGTCTGTTTCAGCTGAGCAAATTGAATTGAAATCGAGTTTACCAGGAAGTAAGAAAGTGTATGTGGATGGAACACGTGAAGGTATGAAAGTACCAATGCGCGAGATTGAACAAAGCGATACGAACGGTGTTCAAAATCCGCCAATCCGTGTGTATGATACGAGTGGACCTTATACAGATCCAGAGTATAAAGTGGAGCTGGAAAAAGGGTTGCATGCGCCGCGCCACTCTTGGACCTTGGGGCGTGGTGATGTGGAAGCTTATGAAGGACGCGAAATTAAACCTGAGGATGACGGTGTGAAAGTGGCTTCAAAACATATACCTGTTTTCCCGCAAATGGATCGTAAGCCGCTTAGAGCGAAGCAAGGTGCAAATGTTTCGCAAATGCATTATGCGCGTAATGGCATTATTACGTCTGAGATGGAATATGTTGCGATTCGTGAAGGGGTAGAACCTGAATTTGTTCGTAAGGAGATTGCAGAAGGTCGTGCGATTTTGCCGGCGAACATTAACCATCCTGAAGCGGAACCGATGATAATTGGACGTAATTTTCACGTGAAGGTAAATGCAAATATCGGAAACTCTGCTGTATCGTCTTCTATTGCAGAAGAAGTAGAGAAGATGACGTGGGCGACTCGCTGGGGTGCAGATACGATTATGGATTTATCTACAGGTAAAAACATTCATACAACACGTGAGTGGATTATTCGTAATGCTCCGGTACCAGTTGGAACTGTGCCAATTTATCAAGCGCTTGAAAAAGTAAACGGAATTGCAGAAGATTTAACGTGGGAAGTATATCGTGATACGTTAATTGAGCAGGCGGAGCAAGGTGTTGATTACTTCACGATTCACGCTGGTGTATTACTTCGCTACATTCCGATTACTGCAAAGCGTATGACAGGTATTGTTTCGCGTGGTGGTTCGATTATGGCGCAGTGGTGTTTATTCCATCATAAAGAAAACTTCCTATATACTCACTTTGAAGAGATTTGTGAAATTATGAAGCAGTACGATGTTTCGTTCTCTCTTGGAGATGGATTACGTCCAGGTTCTATTGCAGATGCAAATGACGAAGCGCAGTTTTCTGAGCTTGAAACACTTGGTGAATTAACAAAAATCGCTTGGAAACATGATGTGCAAGTTATGATTGAAGGACCTGGGCATGTACCGATGCATTTAATTAAAGAGAATATGGAGAAAGAACTTGATATTTGTCAGGGCGCGCCGTTCTATACACTTGGGCCGTTAACGACAGATATTGCACCAGGTTATGACCATATTACTTCAGCGATTGGTGCTGCGATGATCGGCTGGTTTGGAACGGCGATGCTTTGTTATGTAACACCGAAAGAACATTTAGGTTTACCGAACAAAGATGATGTTCGCGAAGGGGTTATTACGTACAAAATCGCTGCGCATGCAGCCGATCTTGCGAAAGGGCATAAAACGGCTCATCAGCGTGATGATGCACTTTCAAAAGCACGATTTGAATTCCGTTGGCGCGACCAATTTAATTTATCTTTAGATCCTGAACGCGCGATGGAGTACCATGATGAAACGTTGCCAGCAGAAGGGGCGAAAACAGCGCATTTCTGTTCAATGTGTGGCCCAAAGTTTTGTAGTATGAGAATTTCACATGATATTCGTGAATATGCGAAAGAAAATGACTTAGAAACGACAGAAGCAATTGAAAAAGGAATGAAAGAGAAAGCGGTAGAATTCAAAGAAACTGGTAGTCACTTATATCAATAACACGTCACACCTCTTTACTTGATTGATCACACTGTACCTAACTTAAATATAGAAGAAGCCCCCTTTGCTAAGACGGTAGCAAAGGGGGCTTCTGTCGTCTATAAGGCGAAGAATAATTGTACCCAGTAGTATAAGAGGAATAATGTGACGACTGTTGTGAGTGGGATTACGATGAGAGATACGCTTAAATAATCTTTCCATTTCACTTTAATTTTGTTTTGTCTTAAGATATACATCCAAATGAGGGAAGCTAGTGTACCGATTGGTAATAATAGTGAACCGATGTCACTACCGATGATATTTGCGAGGTAGATCGTTTTTAATGTGACTGGATCTAGTCCCATTTCTGTTAATGTGATTGTACCAATCATAAGTGCAGGGTGGTTATTGAAGACGTTAGAGAGGAGGGAAACGAGTCCGCCCATTGCAAAGCTGGCATAGAGTAGATGCTGACTTACAACTGGTTCGAGCCAATGGACAAGCGCCGCTGTTAATCCTGCGTTATGAAGCCCGTAAATAATTACGTACATAGAGAAGGCGAAAATTAAAATGTGCCACGGTGTCTTTTTCAAAATATCGACTGGGTTTGTTCGTAAGTAGTACCATCTCCAGATGAGAAGAACGAGTGAACCGAGTACGGCAACAATTTCGATTGGAATCGATAAGAAGGATGCAACGAATAGAAGACAGCGCATAAGGAAGACGAAGCCTAATACTTTTAACATGAATTTCGTACGTTTTTGTTTCGTATTAACAGAATTTTGTCCTTTTAACGGATGGAAGTTTTTTGTGAAGAAAATTTCTTCAATATCATATGAAGAAACAGGTAATCTTTCTGGAAGTTTTTTCTTTAAAACTGTATACATGAGCCATGACATAAACAGTAGTCCTAATGTTGCAGGTACAAACATCATAGCTGTATGCATATAAAGAGTCATATGGACGATGTTTAATGCGATTAAGTTTACGATATTACTTACACCGATTGGTGCACTAGATGCAGTGGCAATTAGAGCGCCACTTAATAAATAAGGGATTTGTTGATGAGGTTTTAATTGAAGATTTTTCAGAAGAAGGATTAAAATTGGAGTTGTAATTAAAATACTACCGTCATTATTAAATAAAAGAGTCATAAGAAAACATAGTAATTGAATGTACCAGTATAGGCGGTGTCCGGAACCTTTCGCTAAATTTGCGAGTTTTGC
This sequence comes from Bacillus sp. DB-2, assembly GCF_003315125.1. Classification (NCBI taxonomy): domain Bacteria; kingdom Bacillati; phylum Bacillota; class Bacilli; order Caryophanales; family Bacillaceae; genus Bacillus; species Bacillus sp. DB-2. The sequence continues at coordinate 300,081 of NZ_QNRN01000003.1, forward strand.
TGCGGACCAGTGGAAGAAGCCGAAGCTTTCTAATATAACTGCCATAACGATGGTCGCTAATATTGTTATGGAGGCGCCTCCAATTTTACTTATAATGTCTATGACGTCTGGTTTTGATACAAGTCCAGTAATGAGGATAATGCCGGCGCCGACTGCTGCCGGCCACGCCTCATTTATACCACGAGGGCGCCAAAAGATAACAATCATCGTTAAGAAGAATACAATAATAGTAATCCATATTTCAATGCTCATATTTAACCTACCTTTCTATTTTCCCTTGAACAAATGTAGCTTGTCTCAAGTTTATATAGCATTATATTCAAAAGAAAATAAGAAGAACTAGGCATCTACCTGAATCTAGTGAATATGTGTATTTTGAGCAATAAGGCAAGTATAAGTAGTAGTGTAATAACTATTAGGAGAGGAGTCTAATAAATGAGGGGCATTCAATGTGTGAATGCCCCTCATTTACTATTTTTCCTTTAAAAATGTTCGATCTTTTAAGAATAAATTCCAGAAGAAAATAAATCCTGGTAGTAAAATTGCAATCCCGATTGCGTAAAGAATAAGAAGTGCATAGAATGTTTCGACCGTCGTAAAGCTTGTAAATACAGTTACGTCCGGGTAAATGATATAAGGTAAATGGGCGACGCCGTAAGCGTAGCTTGCAAATGCATATTGAGCGACGACAGCTAAAACTGCAATGCGAGGAAAGCCTAGTGTGCCATATTTCTTATTTGTCCACCAAAGGGAAGAGTATCCGATAACAAATAAAATGATAGAGACTGTAAACCATGGGAATTGCTTTATGAGTCCTTGCATAAGCCAGTGTGTTTCAGGGTCCATTACAACGAGAGCAATAATAGCAGTCACGAGCGTTGCAGGACCAAGTATGATGGCATTTCTTCTATAAATTCGGTACGTATCTTCAGAACCTTGTTCCCTAGCAAAATCAGCAAGAAAGAGAGATGATAGAAATAGTTCCGAAGTTAGTCCGAAGAGCATATAACAATAAATAACGGGACTAGAAAGAAGTTTTCCGTAAAGGAGCACTTCTTTTCCTTCAGACATCGTAATATAGGCACCTTCTGTAACTGGCAGAACGGTAATTAATAGAGCTGGGATTAAGAGCCCAGTAATACCTGAAATAATCCGAAGAAGGTGTTGGTATTTTGGCAGGGAGTAAGCAAATACCATAAAAGTACTACGAATCGCAACAAGTACTAAAATTAACATAACTGGTACAAACATAACGGTTGCAAGGGTAAAGGCCGCTTTTGGGAAGAAACCGAGAAAAGCAACGACGACAAAGACAAGAAACGTATTTGTTACTTCCCAAGTTGGTGATAAGTACCGATTAGCAAGCTTGGCAGCAAGTGTCGGGTGTTTAGCGTATACCATGCCCCAAAAACCAGCTCCAAAATCAATAGAACCTAGTATGCTATATACGAAAATAAGAGCCCATAAGATGATGATTGCAATGCTTTCCTCATGCACGAGAATCGCCTCCTTCGTGATGTAAATCATTCTTTAATGGATGTTTCTTAAAGAATGTCCGTAGTACAAAGACTGTTAAAATACCGAGTCCGATATATAAAATGATGAATAAAACAAATAAAGGACCGACGAAATCAGCGCGCGTAGAAGCATCTACCGTGCGTTGCATGCCATAAATTGTCCATGGCTGACGACCACTACAACTAAAAATCCATCCGAATTCAATACCGAGCAACATAACGGGTCCACAGGCGGCAGCTCCCCAAAGAAGCCACTTCGGTAACTCTACTCCTTTTTTTCGGTAAACAAAGTACCAATATAAGAGGGCAATAGCTGCAACTGCAAAGGTAAAGGCAGCGGTGCCAACCATTAAGTTGAACAGTGTATGTGTGTAAAATGGTGGCCATGTTTCTTGTGGGAATTCCTTTAGACCTTTTACAACGGTGTTAGGGTCTAGTCCCACTAATAAGCTAAGCATGTTCGGAATTTCAAGGGCATAGTTTAGTTCAAGTGTGTTAGGGTCCACAACCCCGCCAATCGATAAAGGCGCGTGTGATGTCGTTTCAAACAAAGCTTCAGCAGATGCTAGTTTTTCAGGTGAATGTTTATGTAAGGCAATAGCAGATTCGTGTCCTGAAAGCCACATAGTAGCACCTGTGATAAATGTAACGACAAGCCCGAGCAATAATCCTTTTTTATGGTAAGCAATTTCACGAGCACTTAAATTTTTCTTTAATAATTTAAATCCAGCGATAGAAGCGATAACAGCTGCTCCAGTTGTATAGGCCGTAATAACGACGTGGAATGCACTTGTGCCAAAGCTCGGATTAAAGAAAGCTTTCCACGGATCAACGTTAAAGACTGAGCCATCTGGATTCATTGAAAAGCCCGCAGGTGTATTCATCCATGTGTTTGCCGATGTAATAAGCACGGCGGATGCAGTGGCGCCAATCATAACGAAAAATAGCGAGATTAATCTCATAACTGGAGGGAGTTTATCAGCCGCATATACGTAAATAGACATGAATAAAGCCTCTAAAAAGAAGGCGAAAATCTCAATTTGAAACGGAACGGAAATAACTTGCCCAACAATTTTGGCGAAACCAGGCCAAAGAAGTGAAATTTGTACACCAACAATTGTTCCAGTTGGAATTGCTACACCGAGAAGGATAGCAAAAGCCTTTGTCCATCTTTTTGCCATAATGGCATAGTCGGAATCTTTCTTCCAGTGATAGAGTATTTCACTTATAAAAATCATTAAAGAAAGCCCGACTCCAAGCGTTGCAAAGATAATGTGGAATGCTAATGAAGAACCAAAAAATGCCCTTGCTAATGTTACGGTATCCATATGTATACTCCTCTTCTTTTTGCCATTATTTTCTGATTTAATTGGAAAATTTATTCAAAAAACTACCAAAAATATATATGTATTTAAAAAATGAGTACGATAATTTAATGTTTAAATATTCTAAAGAAAAAGAAATTGATATTTGGTAATATTTTATTTGTTTTTTAGGGCTGAATCTTTTATAATCTTTTATGCGAACGTAAGTTCTATTTCCGGGATGAAGAAGTTTATGTGAAATGGAGAGGGTGTTTTATGTATCCTGAAGTCATTAAAAAGATGGCATTTTCAAGAGAGCATAGAGATTTATTATTAAAGTTGTATAATAAAGAAATTACGCGTCGTGAATATGATCGACTTGTGGAATCGCTATATAGACCTTCTAAAGAGGCTTGCGAAGGATAAGGTGAGAGAGACAATCTAAAGGATTGTCTTTTTTATATTTGCGTATGTTCTGGTAAAATTAAGGTTAGCCTTAAAAGGAGGTGAAAAGCTTGCGAAAACGTTTATATATAGGGATTGGGGTTATTCTCTTAATCGCTTTAGGTGGAGTTGTATTTTGGTCAGCTTTACAAGGAAATCGTACCGAGCATTTTATTTTACGACATATGGTGAATGAAAATGGGACACTTGCAACGTATCGCTTAGAGGATACAAAGGCAGGTAAGGGTGAAGCGAAGGGCCGTGAAGCTTTATCAGAATCTGCAGGGTTATGGCTACAATATACACTTGATAAAGATGATCAAGCTTTATTTGATGAACAAGTGAAGGTTATTCAAAATAACTTTGTACACAAGGATCGCATCGTTATATGGAAAATCTCTGAAAAGGGAGAAATGCAGTCAGCTACTAATGCACTTATCGATGATCTTCGTATTATAGAACAATTATATCGTGCTTATGAAATGTACAAGGAAGATCGCTATAAAAACCTTGCAGATCAATTGAGTGATTCTGTACTTCGTTATCATAAAAAAGGTAATTATTACGTTGATTATTACGATGCAGATACAGGGAAACAAAATAACTTTGCAACAACATCTTACATAAATCCGCATGCATTCTCTTATATGAAAAAGTATGGGAAAATTTCTGCACAGCAGTATCAGGAAGTTGTTCAGTTTTTAGCGGATTACCCAAGGCAGGGCTGGGCATTCCCGAAAGAGTATAAAGATGATGGGACATTTACGTACGATAAAGAAGTGAATCTTATTGATCAATCATACGTTGCTTATCATCGTAGTTTAGGCGGTCTTTCATCAGATGCTTATTTGGAATTTATAAAGAAGAAATTTCGCGAAGACGAAAAGTTATATGGTCGTTATAACTTAGAAACGGGAAAACAAGCTGTGAACTATGAATCACCAGCATCTTACGGATTAACAATTTTGTACGTACTACAAACAGGTGATACAAAGTTTGCGAAGGAATTGTATGAGCGGATGAATACATTCCGAAATGATAATGTATTTAGTAGATATTATGGTGGATATGTAACAGGTGAGAATAATAATACACATATTTTCGATAACGTATTGCCGCTTTTAGCGGAAATGGAATTGGATAAGAGTAAAAAATAGAAGGTGCCACCCTATGGGGATGGTACCTTTTATTTGTGTCGTTATTTGTTTGTAAAGCGATATAATTTTACGCCCTAATATTGGAGAAGTAATCAATCACGAATTCACGAAATTGCTGGGCGGTGTTTGATAAATAGCGCTTCTTCGACCAACTTAAGCCGATAGTTCGTTCGCAATTAGGTTCAATAATACGTAACTTATTTGATGCTAAAGTAGAGTTTTTTAATAAAGTTAAACTTGGGACAAAGGCGATGCCAAGACCTTGCTTAATGAGATCGCTAATCACGGTTGGTTCATCTACTTCAAAAGCGATATGTGGAGTGAAACCAGCTTTTTTACAAAATTCATCTGTTAAGTGCCGAAATCCGTAACCAGTGTTCATACTAATAAACGATTCGTCTTTTACTTCATGCAAATAGATACTTTCGCGGTTTGATAACCGATGTCCTGAAGGAACAGCTAAGAAAATTTCTTCTGTGATAAGTGGTTCCCAAACCATTTCCTCGCCTTCAATTGGTACAGAGGAGATACAAAAATCAATTTCCATATTATCTAGTTGCCGTTTCATAGAAGGAGTAGATGCGAGAAATTGTTGGAATCGAACGTTAGGGTGTTCTAGTAAAAAGGAACCGAGTAACTCGGGTAATATTCTTGGAATAGAAACTGCAAGTGTAATAGAGCCTTGTTGTAATTCAGCTAAATCTTTAATTTCGCGTTCCCCTTCACTTAATTCATGAAAAATGCGTTCTACTCGTTTTAAAAATACTTTGCCGAAAGAGTTTAATGTAATCTGTCGACCTTGGCGATCAAATAAGGGGACGCCTAAGTCCTTTTCTAGTCTAGCGATTGTTTTACTGAGTGAAGGCTGCGCGATATGCAATTCTTCAGCTGCTTTTGTCATATGTTCTAGTCGTGCGACTGTCTGAAAGTATTTTAATTGAAGAAGTTCCACTTCGAATCTCCTTTCTATAGACCAAAAGGAATGAATTGATAATTAAAGATGTATTATACAGTATGGAAAGTGACGTGTATAGTAAATCTGTTAAACCATTCGAAGGGTGTTAAATTAGGAGAAGGAGTATGTTTCATGAAGGGAATTCAACTTATATTTAAAGATTGGAAGGCGATGTGGAACCATAAACATGGACGTATCGCTTTAATTTTTTTATTAATCGTTCCTTTAATTTATTCAGGATTCTTCTTAGCTGGATATTGGGATCCGTACGGAAAATTAGATAAATTACCTGTTGCAGTTGTTAATTTAGATAAGGGTGCTGTGATGGATGAAAAAACAATCCAGGCTGGAGACGATTTTGTTAAAAATTTAAAAGAGAATAAGGAATTGGCGTTTCATTTCGTATCAGAAAAAGATGCTGATGAAGGGCTAAAAGAAGATAAGTATTATATGGTGGTTACGATTCCGGAGGAGTTCTCTAAAAAGGTAAGTACACTAATGGATGAGAAACCAGAGCCGGCGAGGCTGCAGTACAAAGTAAATCCAGGGAAAAACTTTGTAGCAGCTCAAATTGGAACGACAGCTGTTGAAAATATGAAAACAAAAATCTCAAATAGTATTACGAAATCTTATACAGAAGGTGTCTTTTCAAAGTTTCAAGATTTGGCACAAGGGTTGAGTGATGCAAGAAATGGCGCTGAGAAGTTACATGAAGGAACGATAGATGCAAGAAATGGGGCAAATCAGCTTGCAGATGGTATTCATCGTTTAAGTGACGGGACATCAAAAGTGAAAGAGGGAAGTGAAAAACTTGCTTCTAGCCAATCTGCCTTAAGTGGCGGTGCAAATGAGCTTAGTCAAGGAGCGACATCACTTCATAGTGGTATGGAGTTACTAGCGCAAGGTGAAAAAACTTTACAATCAGGAGTTAGTGAATTAAGTGCTGGTACAAATGAATGGGTGAACGGAAGTGAGAAACTTGCTGAAGGGCAAGTGAAAGCGGACAATGCAGCAAATAGTGTAAAACAACAATTAGAAGAGTACGTGAAAAGTCATCCAGAAGTGCAGCAAGATCCTGCTTTTCAAAAGATCATTGCTACTTCTAACGGATTAGCTAAAGCAACAAACACTTTAAATAATAGCCAGCAACAATTGACACAAGGTGCGCGGAAGCTTACTGATGGTCAGCATAAGATTGAGGAAGGCATGAATACATTCGGAGTTAAGTTAAACGAAGCTACCGCTGGAACGAAAAAGATAGCAGATGGTACTTCGAATTTAGCTGATGGATTTACGAAGTGGGGAAATGGATTTACATCATTACAAGAAGGTGTAAATCACCTTGCGAGTGGCGGAACAGAGCTGAATCATGGTGCTGATAAGTTAACGAACGGACTTGTTAAACTTGACGATGGTGCGAAAGAACTTTCTACGAAATTGGGAGAGGGCGCAGAGAAGATAGCGGATGTTCGCAATGATGATGCACGCAATACGATGTTCTCAGAGCCGGTTCAATTAGTGAAGTCGACAGTTTCTGATGTGCCTAACTACGGTTCAGGTATTGCACCATACTTTTTATCACTGGCATTTTATGTTGGTGGAATTATGGCATCGAATATTTTACCTCTTGGCCGTAGACAAAATATGAAGGTAAGCGGAACAGTACATTTTATTAATAAACTAGGATTAGTATATTTAATTGGACTCATTCAAGCACTACTTGTAGATGTGGTAGTGTTAGGGGTTATGAGATTAGAAGTTGCAAGTGTATCACTCTTTATTTTATCAAGTATTGTTATTTCCTTTACGTTCATGACATTTATTCTTATGTTAGTAACGGTATTCGGCATTGTTGGGAAGTTCGCAGCGGTAACGCTTCTCGTTCTTCAATTAGCGACGAGCGGAGGTACTTTCCCAGGAGAGTTAAATATAGCTGTGCTTAGCAAAATTGGACAGTTTCTTCCAATGTCTCATTCTCTTAGAGGATTACAAGATGTTATCTCTTTAGGAGATTGGTCGCAATTACGAATGCAAATTTTAATTTTATTATGCTATCTCGTTGTCGCTGGTGGAATCACATGGGTTACGAGTCATATACAGTATAAGGAAACGAATGCAGAGCAAGTTTCTTAATAAAAGAAGCTATCCGAAAAGGTTTTATTATGACCTTTTCGGATAGCTTTTTCTTATTTCTTTTCCATAACTGCAAAGTAGTTATTTTCATTATCAGCAAAGTTGAATGCTCTACCAGTAGGTAAATCTACAACTTGTCCAACTGTAACACTTTTCTCAGAAAGATCTTTATACAGTTGATCTAAGTTATTAGAGAAGAACATAAGTGAAGGGGTATTTAAGTTTAATTCAGGTTGCATCTTCGCAATTAACGCTTTATCGTGAAGGACGATGCTTGTTCCGGCTTCTTTTGCCGGCGCAATTTCAATCCAGCGAAATCCTTGACCGTTATTTTCTTCCGCAACGATTTGGAATCCTACTGTTTCTGTCCAAAATTGTACTGATTCATCTTGGTTATTTACATATAACATAATTTGTCCAATTTGATTAATCATAGGTGTGTCCTACTTTCTTTTCTTATATGAAATACTATTATATCAAATATATGGTTTAAATACTTTTTCATGATTTTTCCGAATGGCAATCTTCGCCCATTTCATATTTGTCGTAGGGGAAGGCCCTGTAATCCACGTATGAAGTGGTAGTGTACTGCAAATGACCATTGCTGAAATAGAGATTGTGGTCGTTAATATAAATAATAATAGGCTATATAATATTGTGTTTTCTTGCAGTGCGAATAAGGAAAGAAATTTTGTACATAGTTGCAAGAAGAAAAAATGAGCTAAATAAGCGCCATACGTGTAATTCCCGATAAAACGTAAAGCTTTATATAAGAAACCACGTCGCTGTACAATTGTAATAGATAACACGTACAGTATCATAATTTCACAAACAATATATAAAAACATGGACGGTTTTAAATAAGTAGAAACCGTTAAATGAATAGAATTGGCGCCGTAAAAACTAAATAACTCATAATTGATGAATAAAAATAAGATGAAAAATAGTATTGTGATAAGCGGAATATGTTTCATGACAAATATACGCCAAGTTTTTAATGATACAGCAGCTATTCCTCCCATGACGAAATAGAATGAGTAGAAGAAGAAGGAACGATCTGTATAATGTAAAATGGTTGAACTAGTCAGTTTCTCTCCATTAAAAATGTAGTGAGAAGAGTACCACATTAAGAAGAAATATAGACAAGCGAAAATGATCATATATTTATATATGTCTTTTTTATTTTCTGTTCGTTTTTGAAACCAATAAAATAGTGTGCATAGTAAAGGGAACAATAAGTGAATTTGGAACATCATAATAACGTACCAAAGATGAGGTGCAGCTGTTCCGAGTAATAAACTTTTTATTCCGCCTTGTAGTGTAATGACATCGTTTGTTGTTAATAGATAAAGAATAGACCAAAAGAAATAAGGGATGAGTAAATGTGTGGATTTTTCATAAATATACTCTGTATAAACGAGTTTCTTCGTATATTGCCGAATTAAATGGAAGCCGACGATAAATATGAATGCAGGTGCTGAAAATTTTGCAAGATTAAATAGCATGCCCATAATGAGGGATTGCTCGAGTAAGACATTTCCTTGATTCATTGTATATAATAAGGAACTTTGCAAAACGACAGCAAGAAATGCAATGCTTTGCAAAACTTTGAATTCTGGTGCGCTTTGTGTCACTATATCCATCTCCTTTTCCATACATGATTATAGTACGGAGAATGGATGATAGGTGTGGAGTATTTGTGAAGATTATAACAAATTTGTGGCGGAATGGATTATTTCGAAATATATGTATCACAACTTTAAATATATCAACGATTATTCCAATATATCTATCACAACAAAAAAGAGGATGCTTGTTAGGAGCATCCTCTTTCTATATATTAAGCAAATTTATTTTTGATCCAGTTTTTACCTTCTACAAGGCGAGCTGTCATTACGGCACAAGCGTTATCTCCTGTTACGTTTAACACTGTTGCAGGAGGATCGATGATTGTACTAATTGCTGCGATAATTGGCAATGCTTCTGGTGGGAATCCGTATAGAGAAACGATTAACATTTCCCCAATCATACCGCCGCCTGGAATAGCACCCATTACTGTTCCTACTAATAGAGAAACGACAAGTGCGATTGCTAATGTTTTCGGTCCTTCGAATTCCATGTTGAAAATACCGAATAAGAAAGCAATTTTTAATACCCCGCCTAAAACAGATCCGTCTTTATGAAGTGTAGATCCAAGAAGGACAACTGTTTCACGAACGTCAGAAGAAATACCCATTTTCTTCGTTGCTTCTAAGTTCGATGGAATACTTGCGGCACTACTACAAGTTGCAAGTGATGTAACTGTAGGAGAGACCATGTTCTTCCAAAATATTTGTACACCTTGTTTGCGACCTGCAAGGTACGCATAGAATGTAAAGAATACGAAGAAGTAAATAAGAGAAGCTGGATAGTATACCATTGCTGCTCGGAAGTAAGTTCCAAGAAGTTGTGGTCCGAATTCACCAACTAATGCTGCGAAGTAGGCAGCTAGTCCGATTGGAGCGTAGTACATAATGAAAGATACAACTTTCATTGAAATTTCTGCACCAGCTTGTAGGAATGTAGCGAATGGTTTCCCTTTTTCACCAACTGCTGAAGTTGCAACCCCCATTAAGATAGAGAAGAAAATAAGAGCTAGCATGTTCTCGCGAGATAGTAACTTTGAAAAGTCTGATACTGTTATGATACCAACAATTTGATCAGCAACACTAACTGCTTTTTCAGCTTTATCAGGCTGCGTTAGTTCTAATACAACACCTTGTGCTGGCGGGAATACTTTCACGATAATAATCATAAAAATAGCAGCTAAAATACTTGTAAATAAGAAAGTTCCAGCCATACTAGACATAATTTTACCGAAACGTTTTAATCCATCCATATTAGCAATAGATGACGCGATGCTAAAGAATACTAAAGGTACAACAATCGTAAACATTAAGTTTAAGAAAATGTCACCAAGCGGCTTTAAAGCAACTGCATCGGCACCCATGAAATAACCAATGAAACCACCAATTAGGATAGAAGATAATAAAATAAGCGGAAAGCGATATGCCTTCATAAATATACCCTCCTATCGATTATAAAAAATCATACTGAATCATTATAGCGAGTTAGAGACTTCTTTACTAGGAAAATACGGATAGATGGAATAGCGTGAAAACCGAGAAATTTTTGTTTTTAAGCTCGGCATACAGTTAGAAATCTAGACATATATATTTGTAACCTAGTAGTGGCAAGGGCTACACCATAACTTAGGTTTGGAAAAAGGGGGAGGGGAGCGAGATGAATATTTTACTTTGCTGTGCAGCGGGAATGTCTTCCAGTTTGATTGTTACAAAAATGGAGAAAGCAGCAGAGGCAAGAGGGATACAGGTAAAGATTTGGGCAGTATCAGGTTCAGAAGTGCGAAATCATATTGATACTGCAGATGTACTTTTACTTGGACCGCAAGTACGTTATTTATTACCGAAAATGAAGGAATTATGTAAGGAGAAGGGAATACCTGTTGATGTCATTCAATCCGTCCATTACGGACTTTGTAATGGAGAGGCTATCTTACAAGCAGCTTTGTCCATGAAACCATGAGGAGAGTGGGATAGATGATAAAGTTTTTAGAGAAATATGTGATGCCAGTGGCAGGGAAGGTTGCAGAGCAGAGGCATTTGCTAGCAATTCGTGATGGACTTGTATTGACGATGCCTTTCTTAATTATAGGATCAGTTTTTCTTATTCTTAGTACATTACCAATCCCCGGGTATAATGAATTCATGGCGAGTTTGTTCGGGAAAAATTGGAACGTAGCATTAGGGTATCCAGTTAGTGCAACTTTTAATATAATGGCTTTAATAGCTGTTTTTGGAATCGCTTACAGACTTGGTGAGTATTATAAAGTAGATGCTTTAGCATCTGGTGCATTATCGCTTGTAACCTTCTTGCTTGCAACTCCATTTCAAGTTGCATATATCGTTCCGGGTACGAAAGAAAGTATACTGGTAGATGGAGTAATTCCAGCGGCATTAATGGGAAGCCAAGGTTTATTTGTAGCGATGATTATTGCAATTATATCTACTGAACTTTATCGATTTGTTGTACAGAAAAAGATGATTATAAAGATGCCTGAGACAGTTCCACCAGCAGTAACACGTTCATTTGCAGCACTTATTCCAGGATTTATTGTTGTGACAGTTGTTTGGATTATTAGATTAATCTTTGAACACACGACTTTCGGTAGCATTCATAATGTTGTAGGGAAGTTGCTGCAAGAACCACTTAGTGTACTTGGTGCTAGTCTTTGGGGAGCTGTTATAGCGGTTATTCTCGTTCATGTCCTTTGGGCATGCGGAATTCATGGGGCTACAATTGTAGGTGGTGTAATGAGCCCAATTTGGTTATCGTTAATGGATCAAAACCGAATTGCTTTTCAGGCTGGGCAAGACGTACCGAATACAATTACAGCACAGTTTTTTGACCTATGGATTTATATGGGTGGATCTGGTGCAACACTTGCTTTAGTTGTCGGAATGTTATTATTTGCACGAAGTCAGCAATTAAAAAGTTTAGGACGATTGTCGATTGCACCTGGTATTTTTAATATTAATGAAATGGTGACTTTCGGAATGCCGATTGTAATGAATCCACTTTTACTTATTCCATTTATACTGGTTCCAGTCGTGTTAACGGTTGTTTCTTATTTTGCAATGGAATGGGGATGGGTTGGACGTCCGAGCGGAGCTGCTGTAACTTGGACTACACCTATTCTTTTTAGTGGATATTTAGGATCAGGTGGGAAAATTTCAGGAGTTGTTTTGCAGCTCGTTAACTTTGCGATTGCATTCTTTATTTATTTGCCATTCTTAAAAATATGGGATAAACAAAAAGTAGCGGAAGAAAAGGGGGAGTAAAGAAATAACATGGATACGATAGAGACGAAAGCTTTTCATTTAATCTTGCATGGAGGAAATGCGAGAAGTTGTTCAATGGAAGCAATTGATTGTGCGAAGCGCGGTGAATTTAAGGAAGCGGAAGCTAAACTACAAGAAGCTTTAAATGAATTGCAAGAGGCGCATCGCTTACAAACAGAGCTCATACAGAAAGAGGCTGCCGGGGAAAAAACCGAAGTTACCCTTCTGATGGTGCATGCGCAAGATCATTTAATGAATGCAATTACGGTGAAGGAATTGGCGAGTGAGTTTGTAGAATTATATAGGAAATTAGAAGATGATAAATGAACCTTGCATATGCAAGGTTTTTTTATGTGTTAAAAAATAATTTAGTGTTTTTTTTGTTTAAACACAACTAGACAACTAAACACTAATCTATTTTCATACAGTTATGTGTTAAAAGTGAGGTGTTTTATAACACACTGTGTGTTTTTTTGGGACACACTGATTGAAAGCGGTAACACACAAAGAAATCACTCGAAAAAACGCTGATTTTAGGCGTTTTGAAAAGTTGGCACGCTAATTGCATTAATAAATAGCGTAAAGAAAAATAAATAAAACATAAAATTTTTATACTACACAAGGGGGATTTATAAATGAATATTTTATTATGTTGTTCAGCAGGGATGTCTACAAGTTTACTAGTTACAAAAATGGAAGCGGCTGCAAAAGCTCGTGGTCTAGAAGGTAAAATTTGGGCTGTATCTGGGGATGCAGTAAAAAACAATATCGATCAAGCAGATGTATTATTACTAGGACCACAAGTTCGTTACATGCTTTCTACAATGAAAACGCTTGCCGATGAGAAAAATGTTGGAGTCGATGTTATTAACTCAATGCACTACGGCATGATGAATGGAGAAGCAGTTTTAGATCACGCATTAACACTTAAAAAATAATTAGGGGGGAAGCGAAATGCAAAAATTTATTGCATTTATGGAGAAGTATATTGTTCCTGTCGCTGGTAAAATCGGATCGCAACGTCACTTAGCTGCGATCCGTGATGGATTTATTGCAGTTATGCCACTTATTTTAGTTGGTGCATTGGCATCACTAATTAATGGTTTTCCGTCTGAAGCTTTCCAAGAGTTCATGAAAGGTTTGTTTGGTGAAACGTGGAAACAAGTTGGCGGTGGAATGTGGACTGGTTCTTTCGCAATTCTAGCACTAATCATAGCATTTACAACAAGTTATAACTTAGCAAAATCTTACGGCGTTGATGGTTTGTCAGCAGGTATTATTTCATTTGGTGCGTTAATTATTCTTACGCCAACAACACCGAAAGAAGGCGGATTGAACTTAGCTTGGACAGGGGCGCAAGGGCTATTTGTAGCAATTATCGTGGCACTCCTTGTTACTGAGGTATTCCGTTTCTTTGTACAAAGAAACATTACTTTTAAAATGCCTGATGGAGTACCACCAGCAGTTTTAAGATCTTTCGCAGCTATAGTTCCAGCATTTGTTATCTTAACAGTAGTTGCAGGTATTCAATTAGCAGTGAAATTAGCTGGTACAAGTGTTCATGAATTTATCTTTAACACGATTCAATCACCACTGCAAAGTTTAGCAGGGACATTACCAAGTGCAATTGTCATTGTACTCCTTGTTCATCTTCTTTGGTTCTTCGGTTTACATGGGCCAAATATCGTTGGTGGTATTATTGAGCCATTATACTTACCGGCATTAGAGAAAAATATGACGTTATTCAAAGGTGGTACATCTGCATTTGATGTTCCAAACATTATTACAAAACCATTCTTTGATACTTTTGTATATCTTGGTGGTTCTGGTGCAACATTAGCGTTCTTAGTGGTCGTATTACTTGTAGCGAAAAGTGCACAATTACGCGGTGTATCTCGCTTATCAATTGGACCAGGTGCATTCAATATTAACGAACCAGTAATCTTTGGTACACCAATTATTTTAAATCCAATTTTATTCTTACCGTTTATCCTAACACCAATTGTATTAGTAATTACTTCTTATACAGCTCTATCTATTGGTTGGGTACCAAAAACAGTTGTGATGATCCCATGGGCAACACCACCAATTATTAGTGGTTATCTTGTAACAGGTGGACATCTTTCAGGTGCAATTCTACAGTTATTCAACTTTGTAATTGCGATGGTAATCTACTATCCATTCGTTGTATTATCTGACCGTTCTGTTGTTCGTACTGAAAAAGCAGCAGCACAAGGAAATAACAACTCTGTACCTATGTAACATAGTAATTGTTCTCACAGGTAACATTATCTGTGAGAACAATCACCTTTATATCATGTTCAAAAAGATGAAACCCATCTACAAGAACACCAAACTATCATTAATAAAATAATAATTTAATAGACATGTTCAAACTGAAGGGGTATTTAAATCGGTTGAACCATAATAGAGAGGGCGGTAATTATGATGACTACAGCAGAACAAATTCCATTCCAATTGATTTTAAATAGTGGTAATGCACGAAGCTTTGCAATGGAGGCACTGCAATTTGCCAAACAGGGGAAAATGGCAGAAGCTGATGAAGCGATGGTAAAGGCGAAAGAAGCGATTAATGAAGCGCATCATTTCCAAACAGAGCTCATACAATCAGAAGCAAGAGGGGAAAAAACAGAGATTAGTGTTCTTTTAATTCATGCGCAAGATCATTTAATGAATTCTATTACGGTAAAAGAATTAGCAGCAGAATTTATTGACCTTTATAAAAAGCTA
Organism: Bacillus sp. DB-2; assembly: GCF_003315125.1. Lineage (NCBI taxonomy): Bacteria > Bacillati > Bacillota > Bacilli > Caryophanales > Bacillaceae > Bacillus > Bacillus sp. DB-2. The sequence continues at coordinate 315,243 of NZ_QNRN01000003.1, forward strand.
GAAGCGAAAGGGGAATAAAGCATGACTGGAATTAAAATTGCTACAATCGGCGGTGGCTCTAGTTATACACCAGAGTTAATTGAAGGGTTTATTAAACGTTATGACGAGCTTCCTGTTCGTGAAATTTGGTTAGTAGATATTGAGGCAGGAAAAGAGAAGTTAGAAATCGTTGGTGACTTAGCGAAACGTATGGTGAAAAAATCAGGTTTACCAATTGATATTCATTTAACACTTGATCGCCGTGAGGCATTAAAAGATGCTGACTTCGTAACAACGCAGCTTCGCGTTGGTTTGTTAGAAGCACGTGCAAAAGATGAAGCAATTCCATTAAAATATGATGTAATTGGTCAGGAAACGAATGGTCCTGGTGGTTTGTTCAAAGCGCTGAGAACGATTCCTGTTATTTTAGATATTTGTAAGGACATGGAGGAACTTTGTCCGAATGCATGGTTAATTAACTTTGCGAATCCGGCTGGTATGGTAACAGAAGCTGTCCTTCGTTATACAAACATTCAAAGAGTAGTTGGTCTGTGTAACGTTCCGATTGGAATTCGTATGGGTCTTGCGAGATTACTTGAAGTAGATGCAAGCCGGGTACACGTTGATTTCGCAGGTTTAAATCACATGGTATACGGATTAGATGTATACTTGGATGGCGTAAGCGTAATGGATCGTGTGTTAGAGCTTGTAACAGATCCAGAAAAGCAAATTACGATGGAAAACATTGCTGCGCTTAACTGGGAGCCAGACTTTATTCGCGGTCTTCGTGCAATTCCGTGTCCATATCATCGTTACTACTATAAAACACGTGAAATGTTGGAAGAAGAGAAAGCAGCTTCGATTGAAAAAGGTACACGTGCAGAAGTAGTAAAACAATTAGAAGATGATTTATTCGAGCTATATAAAGACCCGAATTTAGATATTAAGCCACCACAATTAGAAAAGCGCGGCGGAGCTTATTATAGTGACGCAGCATGTAGCTTAATTACGTCTATTTACAATAATAAAGGTGATATCCAGCCTGTTAATACACGAAACAACGGAACAATTGCAAGCTTGCCACATGATTCGGCTGTTGAAGTGAACTGTATTATTACGAAAGAAGGTCCAAAACCAATTGCGGTCGGGGACTTACCGGTACCAGTTCGCGGTTTAGTACAGCAAATTAAATCATTTGAGCGCACAACAATTGAAGCTGCTGTTACAGGGGATTATCATAAGGCGCTGCTTGCTATGACAATTAACCCACTTGTACCATCAGATAAAGTTGCAAAACAAATTTTAGATGAAATGTTGGAAGCACATAAAGAACATCTTCCACAATTCTTTAAGAAGATAGAGAAATAAAAAGCGGCGCTGTTTAGCCCGCTTTTTTTAATTCTAGTAGGAGGTATTGCGATGATTAAACTAATTGTAAATGCAGATGATTTCGGTCTTACGGAAGGTACAAATTACGGAATTATTGATGGACATAAAAACGGGATTGTAAATTCAACGACGATGATGATGAATATGCCAGGGACAGAGCATGCCGTACGCTTAGCGAAAGAGTATAAAACGTTAGGGATAGGAGTTCATCTCGTATTAACGGCAGGAGAACCGCTTCTTAAAGACGTTCCATCACTTGTAAGTAGCGATGGATTGTTTCATAAACAAAGTGTTGTATGGGAAGGAAATATAAATCCAGAAGAGGTAGAAAAAGAATGGACTGCTCAAATAGAGAAGTTTTTATCTTACGGATTAACACCAACTCATTTAGATAGTCATCATCACGTGCATGGATTACCGCTTTTACACGACGTTCTTGAGAGATTAGCAAGTAAATACAATGTTCCAATTCGTCGTTGTGAGGAAGAGCGAGCGGTGCACCCATTTTCAGATGTATTTTACAGTGACTTTTACGCTGACGGTGTGACGGAAGATTACTTTGTGAAGTTAAAGGAAAGAGTGCAGGACGAGCAAACGGTAGAAATTATGGTGCATCCAGCTTATATTGACCCAGAGCTTGTGAAGCGTTCTTCTTACGTAATGGATCGCGTGAAAGAGTTGCGTATTTTAACGGAGAGTGAGTTGCCTGAGGGAATGGAGCTTGTGAAGTTTTTTGTGCTTACAAAATGGATAGAACATATCCACCGAAGGCCCCGATTATAACGATAACCCAAGGTGGTGTTTTCCAAAAAGCGAGTAAGCAAAATAGAAGAGAAGCAAAAACGAAATCTACAGAATTCATAATTGTACTCGTCCAAATTGGATCATAAAAAGCTGCAAGTAAAATGCCGACAACGGCTGCGTTTACTCCAAGTAGTGCACCTTGTATGTAAGATACTCTCCTTACACTGTCCCAAAATGGTAAAACGCCAACAACGAGCAGGAAGGCGGGAAGAAAGATAGCGATCGTTGCAACAACTGCTCCGGCGGTTCCATTTAGCACTGCTCCTATATAAGAAGCGAATGTAAATAGTGGCCCTGGCACTGCTTGTGTTAATCCGTATCCAGCAAGAAATTGTTCTTTTGTCATCATCCCGTTTTGTACAAACTCACTTTCAAGAAGAGGAAGTACGACGTGCCCTCCGCCAAATACAAGTGCACCAGAGCGATAGAAGCTGTCAAATAAAGAGATGAAATAAGAGTATGGTCGTAACATCGGTAACAGTATTAATAGTCCGAAGAATAAGACGAGACAAGATATGGCTACCATCTTTGAAATAGGTACGTTTATTTTATGAGCTTGGCTAACTGGTTGATCGCGATATAAAAACCAACCGATGAAACCAGCTACTATAATGAGAATTACTTGTGTCCAGCTACTTGGCCATAATAGGGCGATTGCGGCAGTTGCAATTGCGATTGTTGCACGGTTTCGGTCTGGTGTTAACTTTTGAGCCATTCCCCATATTGCATGAGCGACAATTGCGACCGCTACAAGTTTCAGCCCGTGAATCCAGCCAGTACTTCCAAGCTCGAATTGGTTAAGAAATGAAGCGAAGAAAACTAAAACGAGCACAGATGGGAGAGTGAATCCGATCCATGAAATAATGGCTCCTAATAATCCGCCGCGCAATAAGCCAACTCCCATCCCGACTTGGCTGCTAGCAGGGCCAGGAAGGAATTGACATAGTGCTACTAAGTCTCCGTAACTTCGTTCATCCATCCATTTTCTTTTTTGCACGTATTCATGATGAAAATAACCAAGATGGGCGACGGGACCACCAAATGAAGTAAGTCCTAATTTAAATGATACGAGAAAAATCTCTATTAATGATTGGAAAGAGTAGTTATTATTTTTCAAAATTTCCTCCTAGACTGTTTTTCTAAGTGCATTATACAAGAGCGAGTAAAGCAAAAGAAACGATTTTAATGTAAATATTGTGTGAATCTTTTCTTCGTAATTAAAATTTGAAAAAGTCATAAATGATTATGTCTAAACCATAAAGTAGTAGAAGTAGTGCTGGGAAATTTATATGAGGAGAATGCCCGTATGACAACACATTTCTTTGCTAGGTTAACAGGGAAGAGGGAAGTACCTCCTGTAAATACAGAAGCTTACGGTGTAACAGAGCTCATTTTTAGTGAAGATTTAAAGAAGTTGCAATATCGGGTCATATTAAAAAATATAAAAAAAATCACGTCATGCCAAATTCATTTAGGAAAAGCGAATCAAATTGGTCCAGTTATTTTAAGTTTGTTTGGTCCGTTAGAGCAAGGAATTAGTGTGAATGAAGGAGTCGTTACTGGTGTAGCTAGAGTAGAGGATTTTGAAGGGCCTTTACAGGGGAGAGCATTTGACAGCTTGTTTCAAGAGATAATGCAAGCAAATGTATATGTAAATGTTAATACGAAATCTAATAAAAAGGGAGAAATAAGGGGGAGAATAAGGGAAGTAAAGAAGTAAGAGAAAAGGCTGTCCAAAAAACATTTTGGAACAGTCTTTTCTGCTATAAGGTGCAAATTTTAGCGATTATTGTCAGTAAATCGATATATTTTGAAAATCGCTGATATAATCCGGGTTACGCCGATATATTTAAAAAATCGCTGATATAATTCGCGTTACGGTCGATATATTTAAAAAACTGCCTAGTTTAATTTTTTACAGGCTGATTTTTAATGAAGAAGTCCATTATATAAAATACTTCGTCATCTGGGATTTGTATTTCAAATGTATTTTCAATAGGTTGCAATGCTTTTTTCACTTTCATATACATCCAGTACTCATCTTGTCTTCGTTTCTCTTTATCAGGATGAGGGAGGAGACTTTCGCCTTTTTGAAGACGGTCAACCATGCAGCTCATATGCAAAATCACACCCATTAAACTGTCGGGAGTTAGCTGTAAAGAAATCAATTCTTGAATTGTATTTAATGCATAACGAATTGTTTTAATAAGTAATGCTCCATCGTTACGCTGCATTTGTTGTTCAAGAATATCAGCCATTTTTGCATATGTTTCTTCATACGTAATCAATTCTTGAATTGGTTGAATAGCTGTGTAGTTCACAATGTCTTGGAAATGATATGTTAAGCAAGGTATTTGCATATCGAAATTCGTGACGATACAAATGATATTACGCTCTTTTTTTATGTTCTCGATCATTTTAGTTAAATCTTTTTCATGAACGATGCTAATCGGAATAATTTCAATTAAGTCTTTATCAAAGCGTAAATAGTTCTCTAACATTTTTTGAATTGCTAAAGCACTTCCTTCGCCGGTTAAACAAGCTGTTAAAATCACGGATTTCATTGGCGATAGTGGCTTTTTCTTTTCTTCCTGTACGTTTAAATAGAACGGCGTTAAGTTCTTCACTGTTTCGTATAGTGCATCTAATGAATAGCCAAGCTGAGCTTTTCGAGCTGCTTCTAGTGCGTGTGGTGTACTCGTCATGGAAAGAACACGTACAGGGATTTTGAATTCAGTTTCTAATATATCACCAATATAAGCGAGAGACCCCATATCAACAAGTAAGAGAAGCCCGTTTACATTTTGAAGTGTTTTCATATACACTTTAACACGCTCTAAGAAGTCTTTTGGTGATTCATGCAAGGGCATATCGATACCAGTTACTTCATCAATACCGAGAAGTTCGTTTGCAACGTTTGCCATTTCTGTTGCGATACCATTACCGTGTGCTAATATTAATACTTTTACTTCTGTTTGTGAGGCAGGAATTGGATCAACAACGAAGAACATTGTTAAAAAGCCAGCTTCATCAATAGGTATTGTTATTTGTAATTCTTCTTCTAATAGCTGAATACATTGCATAGCTACGGAAAAAGCTTCTTTATATTTCGTGCGAATTTGATTTAATTGTGGGTGGTGAATTTGTTTCCCGCCCTGTAAACGTTGTAGAGTTGTCTGTACATGTAAACTTAAAGCGAGAAATACTTTTTCATCGAAAGTTTTAGATAAATATTTTTCAGCTAGTTCCGCAATTTTTTCACATACGGAAACGATATTACGATCCACAATTTTAAATACATTTTCATGACTTGTTTTTTTAGATATTTGGTTAAAGTATTGGACGAAAAAGCTTTGAATATCATTTTCTATTAGTAATTCTAATTCTTCCTCTTCAATGCCGCGTGCTTGAAGTTCTTCATATTTATAATCAATATAATCGTAAATAGAAGAGCGACTTCCTTCGGGTTTTATTGTATGTTTACTCCAACCTTCATCACCTGTAAATACAAATGTTTCATTTGGTATTTGATATAGATGACGGCTCTTTCTTTCAATAAATAATCCTTCTTTCATATACCAAGGTAAATCTGTACTTGAAACACAGACAGAATCACGTTTTTTTGTTACGAAATCAGAATAAGCTTTCGCACAGGCAATTTGTACGTCCGTTTTCAATTGGCCGATGTTATTTGGACAATTGTAAAAGACGAAAGCACGCATTGTATTTGGACTAACATGAATCTCTTTCCTTAGACGAATTGCTTCATTTGTGAAAAATAGCTGTAGTAAAGCAAACCGTTCTTTATGTGTTCGCTCACGAAGTGGTGGAAGCGTAACGGTCATCGGAATACGTCTTGTAAATGTTTTTAATAAAAATGAATTCGGTTCTTCGGTTGTTGCAGTAATAATCAACACTCGTGCCTTACGTTCATTTTCCGTTTCTCCAAGGCGGCGGTATACTCCGCGATCAATAAATGTGAAGAGCATCTCTTGTCCTTCTGGAGGAAGGCGATGTACTTCATCTAAGAAGAGGATTCCTTCATGTGCTTTTTCAATTAACCCTTTTTGATCACTGGCACCTGTGTAAGCTCCTTTTTTTATCCCAAATAACTGTCCAAGTAGTAGTTGTGGATTGTTTGCATAATCAGCACAGTTAAAGACGATAAAAGGTGCATCTTTTGGAAGTTGTTCCACTTCAATTGCGTATTCGTGCATTAAAGAAGCGAACATCGATTTTCCGACACCTGTTTCTCCAAGTAATAAAGTATGCATACCGTTTGGAGGATAGAGAATAGAAGCTTTTGCTTTTTCAATTGCAATTTTTAGGCTTGTATTTTCAATAGCAAATGTATCTAATGAAGTGCCCTTTGTTGAATGCGTTTCCAATGAAGAGTTCGTTTCTATATAAAAACGGACAGGGCGTGTACTCGTTTTTAATAAACGATTATCTTTCACAAGCTTGTTTAAATCGCTACTAACATTTGCACGGTCTAACTGTAGAAGTGTAGCGATTTCTGATGCTGTTATACCTTCTGTATAATTCCCTTTTTGTATTGCGTTAAAAATGAGATCTATTCGTTTCATTTCTATTCACCTCGAAACTTCATCACTATTTAAAATTTTACACAAAAATGAGAAGTGTGGGAAGAGAAAAATAAAGTGAAACTTTAATCAGTGGGGTTTTTGTTCATTCCCACTGATTATTAGCCTTCACCAATTGCCCGTTAACGCGGGGTAAAACAGCTTTAGTACATAGGCACTAAAGCTGTTACAATCTTGTGTCTTTCCAAAAATTCACTTCGAGATGTGAAGATGGATTGTAGGGAAGTAGTTTATATCCTTGTGAGTGTAAATAATCAATTACTTTTGGGAGTATTTGCACTGTGACACTAGAATCATGCATTAAAATAACCTCTACTTGTTCATCGCTTTGATTTCGTACTCTTTCTAGTATTGCGGAAGGATTATCATAGCTTTTCCAGTCATATGTATCAATTGTCCAATCCCACATTTTATACTGGGCCGATACGAGTGCGTCACGGTAATTCTTTTTTAAGTAAGGCATGCTACCGTATGGGACCCGAACGAGATGTGTATTTAAATGTGTAACTTGCTGGACAATGCTTTGGGTTTGCTCCATTTCTGCAATTAAAACAGATGGATCGCCAGTATAAAGACGTTTTACATCATGCGACATACTATGGAGACCGATATAATGTCCATCTTTAATCAATCGCTCCATCGTTTTTTTATAATGTGGCACCTTTCCGCCAATAACGAAGAAAGTTGCTTTTCCGTTCTTCTCTTTTAAAATATTTAAAATTTGTGGTGTGTATTTATTTGGTCCGTCATCAAATGTTAAGTACGCAATTTTTGTTGTAGGAGAGGTAGTTTGAGTACTTTGGTAATCTTTTACTTGAATGTCTGTAGTTGCTTTTGTATTCGATGATGCGTACATAGTAATAGTTAAAAATAAAATTATACATTGAAGTAATCGCTTGATCATAACATTCACCCTCAGTTTGACAATCAAGATGTAAAAATGAAAATTTGATACTTTTTTCGTTATACGTATATCTTTCTCCAATAGAGGCACTCTCAAACAATCTATATTTTGGAAATGGGGAATAAGGATTAAAAAATAAAAAATAGCATCCTCTTATGAAAAGAGGATGCTATTTGAATATTTCATAATAGTAAAGGCTATACTACAATTAGTCTTCGCGTTTTTTCACTTTTTTATAGAAGGAAATAATTGGTTTGTAACGTTCGTGTACAAGACCGATTACTTCAGCAATGATTTCTGTAAAGAAGATTAAAATGAAAAGAAGAATAATGGATAACCATAATGTTGCACTACTGAAAATAATTGCATTTACACTAAAGAAAATACCCAATGCGTAAATAATTAGTACCGTTTTACGATGAGAGAATCCCATTGCAAGCAAACGGTGATGTAAATGCGATTTATCAGGTGCTGAAATAGGCTTTTTATTTACGATACGGCGGATAATTGCAAATGTCGTATCAAATATAGGTACACCTAAAATAATGATTGGAACGATAAAACTGAATAACGTTACGCTTTTGTATAATCCAAGTAACGATATAACAGAAATACAGTATCCTAAAAATAGTGCTCCTGTATCTCCCATGAAAATTTTTGCTGGATGGAAGTTGTAGAATAAAAATCCAATTGTACTTGCTAATGTAATCAGTGCTAGAGGTAATATAATAGCTGCTCCAGTACCCCATGGGCTAGTGAAGGCCATATATGCTAGCGTTGCAAGTACGATAGATGAAATCCCTGCGGATAATCCATCTAATCCATCAATTAAGTTGATGGCATTTGTAATACCTACAATCCAAAATACAGTAATTGGATAAGCAAGCCATCCGAGTTCAGTATCTCCAAGAATTGGAATATATAATACTTGCACTAATAATCCGCTTTTTACAATCATGATGGCAACTAATAGTTGTCCACCGAATTTTACCCTCGCAGATAGTTCGTACATATCATCTAAAATCCCGATGATAACAATGATGATAGCACCTAAAGTTATCGATAACATTCTTTGTTCGTACAATCCACCGACAACAAATCCTACGGCTACACCGATGAAAATTGCTAACCCGCCAAGACGAGGCATAATTTTTTGGTGTACTTTACGCGCATTTGGCTTGTCTGTTGCTCCTATTTTGAAAGCTAATTTAATAACTAAAGGAGTAACGACGAGTACAGTGATGAAAGATGCCAAAATGGCATAAATCACTTGTGAGTCCATTAATACCCCACCCTTTATAGTTTAACGTAATTTTTTCAATCGTATTTATCTGAAAATTATGATGTTTGTTTACAGGCTCATAACATATGGTATCACAAAAAGATTAGAATTCAATCTTTTTTTCTTTTGACTGTAAAGGGGAGTGAATAGAATATATGACAATTGGATATGGAATGTTGTGTCCTTTGAGAAGGTTGATTTCATATTGTGGCTTGTAATATGACATTGTACTCTCCTCTCATATAGCGATGACTTTTGTTTCAGTATTATAAGTGTTGCACGTAAAATGAGTAAGTTCCGTGTTAAATTGTGGGAATTTACATTTTGTATATATTGCATCATTTAACTTTACAAAATCTTAAAAAATAATAAAAAAACGATTCATATAATAAAGAAGTGAAAGAGTTTTCTCATTCTTAGTGTGAGAGGGGGAAGCACAGGGGAGTTCTATGTATTCGTATATTTTCTTATGTATATTCCTGTGCGAAAAGAAAATGAAAATTACGATAATAGGTACCGGATATGTTGGATTGATTACAGGAGTAGGATTGGCGAGATTGGGACATTCAGTCACATGTTTCGATATAAATAGTGGGAAAATTGAACGGATTAAACAAGGCGAGTTACCTATTTATGAATGTGGATTAAATGAATTAATAAATGAAGCATACGAGAATAATCATTTAACTTTTACAGCAAGTAAATCAGCGGCATTTAATGATGTAGAGTTTATATTTATTGCAGTTGGAACGCCATCTTTATTAGATGGAACAGCAGATTTAACGTATATTCGTAGCGCTTGTGATGATATTGGAACATATGTGAATAACGATATTATTGTTGTTACGAAAAGTACGGTTCCTGTAGGGACAAATGATGTAATGAGAGAATGGATTGAGGATAAACTACAAGGTAGACATGAATTATATATTGTATCGAATCCAGAGTTTTTAAGAGAAGGTTCTGGTATTTATGATTTTTTTCAGGGTGATCGTATCGTAATTGGAGCATGTAGTGAAGAAGCTGCAAGGCAAGTAGAGAATTTGTACAGTAAATTAAGCTTACAAACGTATATTACAGATATTCGAAGTGCTGAGATGATTAAATATGCATCTAATGCTTTTTTAGCTACGAAGATTAGTTTTATTAATGAAATTTCTAATATATGTGAGCAAGTGGGTGCAGATATAGTAGATGTAGCTACAGGGATGGGGATGGATAAGAGAATTGGTGCATCTTTTTTAAATGCAGGCATTGGATATGGAGGATCTTGTTTTCCAAAAGATACGAAAGCACTTGTGCAAATTGCAGGGAATGTTTCTCATGATTTTCGCTTGTTGAAAGCAGTCATTGAAGTGAATAATAAACAACAGTTGTTGTTAGTTGAAAAAGCGAAGAAAATTATAGATATGAAGAAGAAGCGAATTGCGGTTCTTGGTGCAGCATTCAAACCGAATACTGACGATATTAGGGAAGCACCATCACTTATTATAATAGAGGAATTAATTATTGTAGGTGCGGATGTGGTTTTATATGACCCGCAAGCCATTCAAAATGTAAGAGGTTTATTTGGAAATACGATACGATACGCTGAGTGTATAGATGAATCGATTAGAGAGGCGCAGGCAGTTTTTATCGTAACAGAATGGGAATCAATTCGAAACTATCCGCTAGAAAAGTATGCACAGCTTATGAGGGAACCTATTCTATTTGATGGGAGAAATTGTTATACTAATGAGGATGCCGAGAAGCATGGATTAGATTATTACTCAGTTGGGCGAAAAGACGTCTGTAATAGTAATGTTTCTCAGGCGCGTTAAAAACTGTATTTTCACATGCATATTTTTATATGCGATAATAGAAGTTTTAACTAGTGAAAGAAAAGAGGCAATGAAATGACTAAACGTTTAAAAGTAATGACAATTTTCGGGACACGACCAGAAGCAATTAAAATGGCACCTCTTGTATTAGAGTTGCAAAAGCACCCAGAAAAGATTGAATCAATTGTGACTGTAACAGCACAACACCGTCAAATGTTAGATCAAGTATTAAATATCTTTGGAATTACGCCAGATTTCGATTTGAATATCATGAAAGATCGTCAAACGTTAATCGATATTACAACACGTGGTTTAGAAGGTTTAGATAAAGTAATGAAAGAAGCGAAGCCTGATATCGTACTTGTGCATGGTGATACAACGACGACATTTATTGCAAGCTTAGCTGCTTTCTATAATCAAATTCCAGTAGGACATGTTGAAGCAGGACTTCGTACATGGGATAAGTATTCTCCATATCCAGAAGAGATGAATCGCCAACTAACAGGTGTAATGGCGGATCTTCATTTCTCACCTACAACAAAATCAGCAACGAACTTACAAAAAGAAAATAAAGATGAGTCACGCATTTTCGTAACAGGAAATACAGCGATCGATGCACTGAAGACAACTGTAAAAGAAACTTATAGCCATTCGGTGTTAGAGAAACTTGGAAATGATCGTCTTGTACTTATGACAGCACACCGTCGTGAAAATTTAGGAGAACCAATGCGCAATATGTTCCGTGCAATTAAGCGTCTTGTTGATAAGCACGAAGATGTACAAGTTGTATACCCTGTTCATATGAATCCTGTTGTTCGCGAAATAGCGAATGATATTTTAGGCGAGCATAGCCGTATTCATTTAATTGAGCCGTTAGATGTAATTGATTTCCATAACGTTGCAGCTCGTTCATACTTAATGTTAACTGATTCTGGTGGTGTACAAGAGGAAGCACCATCACTAGGTGTGCCAGTCCTTGTCCTTCGTGATACGACGGAACGCCCAGAAGGTATCGAAGCAGGTACGTTGAAATTAGCAGGAACAGATGAAGAGACAATCTTTGGTCTTGCTGATGAGTTGTTATCTGATAAAGAAGCTCATGATAAGATGACGAAAGCATCTAACCCTTACGGTGATGGCCGTGCGTCTGAGCGTATTGTAGAAGCGATTTTACAACATTTTAAGAAGTAAAGTGAAACTTTAATCAATGGGGTGTTTATCCCACTGATTATTAGCTCGCACCAATCGTGGGAAATGAAAAAAGAGCCAAATCGTATTTGATTTGGCTCTTTTTTATTATTGCTGATTTCTCATAATCCACTCTGCATGAGCATTTGTAGAAGGGGGAGGAGGTGGTGGTGTTTTGTTCTCACTCGGCTCCTTCTTTGCTTTTGCGCTGGATTTAGAATTTGAATCGGAATTTGTATTCTCATTTTTCGTAGTCTCTGTTGGGACTTTTGCTTTTTCTCCTATTTCCTTTTCAATTTCGTTACGTACAGTCTCTACACTGATTGGATCTGGAAGGAAGTAATAAATACCGCCAATTTTTCTGTCTTCTCCTTCAAGTTTTAACGTTTGTATTGTAGAAGGGTCGAATCCAGAGATTTTATTGTAAAGAGCAAGTCCGTCTGAAATAGGAATATCGGTTTTTATATATTTTCCAACTACCTTTGTTAAATCTTTAATTTTAAATACGGTAGAAGCAGAGTTTAGCTTTTGGGCAACAGCAGCCAGTACTTGTCTTTGTCTAGCAGCTCTACCATAATCACCGTTAGGATCTTGCTTTCGCATACGGACGTATGCGAGTGCTTCTTCACCATTTAAGTTCTGTTGACCTTGTTTAAATTGGATTTTTTTATAGTAATCCACGTCAGAGCGTTCCCAGAAATCGAAGGGGACATCAACGGTAATACCGTCAACAGCATCAACGATACCTTTAAATCCTTGGAAATCAATTTTAATATAATGATCAACAGGAACTTTTAAAAACTCTTCGACGGTGTCGACTGTCATTTTTTCTCCACCGTAAGCATGAGCAGCGTTAATTTTGTCTTCTTTATTTTTGCCAACAATCTTAACACGAGAATCGCGCGGGATACTCATAAGTGAAACCTTTTTTGAGTTTGGATTAACTGTCGCGAACATAAGTGAATCTGTTCGACCGTTTTGACCGTCAGTTGCATAATCTTCAATACCCATAATGAGTATTGTGAAAGGTTTTTTTGTGATTTCCACATCTGCTGCTCGTAATTTAGATTTTTCACGGCTAAATCCACTGTACATCCCCATGAGAGAAGAGTAGGAATTTAACATATAAAGTCCTACGCTACCAAATAAAAATGCGAAAATAAGAAAGAAGAAAAACTTTCTTCTACGTTTCTTTTTTATTCTGCTATTTTGGAGATGATTATAACGTTCTTCCATATATAATCTCCTTAGTTCATTTGTAGGGAATTAATTCACTACATTAATCTTTAAAGGCGAGACGTTAGCTATTCTTAGATAACACCTTGTTCTAAGTACAACATATCTCCTTCTTTAATTGTACACTTCCCGTTTGTTAATTCAATCATCCAATCTGTATATGTTTGTTTTCGATTTTCTTCTACATACGTATCGAATGTGACGTTTTCTAGATAACGTATATCTTTAATGTTATATTCTGAATTACGTAATTCATTTTCAACTTTGCCAAGCAATGTGTAATCAATTTCTGTTTCCATAACGCGCATTAGTTTTCGCTCAACAACACCTACGTGATTAAGTCCTTCATTTGTACATTTTCCATATGCGCGAATTAATCCACCAGCACCAAGTTTAATGCCACCAAAATAGCGCGTGACGACAACGACAGTATCCTTTAGACCTCGCTTTTTTAATACTTCTAACATAGGTACACCAGCTGTGCCGCTCGGTTCGCCGTCATCGTTTGCCTTTTGAATTTGATCTTGTTCACCGATTAAATATGCGGAACAATTATGTGTTGCATTCCAATGCTGTTTTTTTATTTTTTGTATAAATGCTTGAGCTTCCTCTTCCGTTGTGGCGCGATTTACATAGCAAATGAATCTTGATTTTTGAATCACAATTTCGTGCTCTCCATAGCCTTTTATTGTTAAATATTGTAATAACAATGGTATACGCCCCTATCTTTCAAAATAACTAGTACTTTACATTTTAAAAGCGAGCGTTTTTATATTCAAACATTTTTTACAAATATGTTGAAATTTTTGGTGAGTATTTTATCTTTTTGTTGTAATTTGTCGAGCGAGTGATTGTAGTTTCTAGCCGGCATTTTTATGTATGGATGCACCTTTTCTAGTTTTCGTGTAAAATTAGGGGATAAAAATTTTTTATAAGGCAGGTACGAAAATGAAAACAGCTATTGTTACCGATAGTACAGCATATATACCGAAGCATATTCGTGACGAACTCAATATATATATGATTCCATTAAACGTTGTGTTTGGAACGGAATCTTATCAAGAAGAGGCTGAAGTTTCAGCAAATGATTTTTATATAAAAGTACGTGAACAAGAAGAACTTCCGAAAACTTCGCAGCCAGCAATTGGAAAGTTTTTAGAGTTATATGAAGAGTTATCTAAAGAATATGATGCAGTTATTAGCATTCACCTTTCCAGTGGAATTAGTGGTACATATCAAACAGCAACGGCAGCTGGACAGATGGTAGATGGTATTGATGTATATACGTACGACTCTGAAATTAGTTGTGAAGTACAAGGGTTTTACGTGCGTGAAGGGGCGAAATTAGTAAGTGAAGGGAAAGCCCCAGAAGAGATTATCGCTCGCTTTGATGAAATGAAGCAAACGATGGATGCTTATTTTGTAGTGGATGATTTACATCATTTACAACGTGGTGGAAGATTAAATAGTGCACAAGCTTTCATTGGTAGTTTGTTACAAGTAAAACCAGTATTATACTTTAGAGATAAAGTAATTATTCCATTCGAAAAAATTCGTACGCGTAAAAAAGCGTTAAAGCGTATCGTTGAAATCTTTGATGAGCAGGCAAATAAAGGTGTGCCTATGGAAGCTGTTATTATTCATGCGAATCGTGAAGAGGAAGCTAATGAATGGAAACAAGAATTAGAAGTGATATACCCTCATGTTACAATTCGTACGAGTTATTTCGGAGCTGTAATTGGGACGCATTTAGGTGAAGGTGCGCTTGGTTTAGGTTGGTATACGAAGTGATAAAGATATAAAAGCTCTCTTACTTGAAGAGGGTTTTTTTACGGGTATTTTACGGGGATTTGACAAGTTAATATTTGGAAATGGTAAAATGTATGTAAAATTAAATAATGAGGAAAGTTTTATTACTTACTTTTTACAAGAAACTATATTATAATAGAAGAGAGGTGAAACATATGGAGCATGATTCTTGTTTATGTCCAAAGTTTGAGTCAGCTTTTACAATGCTTAGTAAGAAATGGACTGGCTTAATTATTAAATCTTTGCTCGAAGAGCCGAAACGTTTCAGAGAAATCGCAGATATTATACCGAATATGAGCGATCGTATGTTGTCAGAACGTTTAAAGGAATTAGAAGGCGAAGGTATTGTAGTTCGTAATGTTTATCCAGAAGTACCAGTTAGAATCGAGTACGGTGTAACTGATAAAGGGAAAGCGTTGGAAAGTGTTATGGATGAGGTCCAAAATTGGGCTGAGAAATGGATGAAGTAACGTTTCTATTTCATTCATATTGGAGTATTTTCAAAACGTAAGGGGTTCCCTTACGTTTTTTTTCAATCCTATAAAAAACGGTGTAAGGCTCTTAAAATTCTACATATATATACAAATTTAGATATACTTTGCTATAGAGATAAATGTAATATTACATTTATTTTACAAAACCGTAACATTAGCAAAAAAACTCCCGAATTATGGTATAAATTTTAATAGGTTATATACGGAAAATGAAAAAAGAAAGCGGTGTAAAAAATAAAATGAAAAAGCTAAAAATGGCATCTTGCGCATTAGTTGCAGGGTTAATGTTTTCTGGGCTAACACCAAATGTATTTGCAGAAGATAAAATTTCTGACGTGAAATCACAAATTAACACACAAAATGATACTTTACATAAACAACAACAAGAACGTGATGAATTACAAAAACAAATGAATGACTTAAACAAAACAATCCAAGGTTTGGATAAGTCTGTTCAAGAGAACGCTTCAAAACTTGATGAAACAACAAAAAAAGTTTCTGATACTGAGCAATTAATCGAAAATAAAAATAAAGATATTGCAGAACTACAAACAAAGATTGCAAAACGTGAAGAGTTATTAAGAAAACGTTTAGTTGCACTACAAGAACAGCCAAATACGAACATTGTAACAGAAGTTCTTGTAAACTCTAAAAACGTTGCAGATTTAGTTGATCGTTTAGCTTCTGTGTCTAAAATTATGGAATCTGACGAAGATATCATGAAAACACAACAAGAAGATCAAACGAACGTGAAAAAAGATGTTGAGACAGTAAAAGAAAAACAAAAAGAATTAAAAGAAGCACAAGCTCAAATTGAAACTGCTAAGAAAGAACTTGACGTTGAAAAAGAGAAAAAAGCAACAGCAGTAAACGATTTAAGCGGTAAAATGGATACAGTTGTAACTACAATGACAAGTACGGAAGGTCAATTGAAGGATCTTGAGAAACAAGCACTGCAATTACAACGTATTGCGGAAGAAGAAGCGCAAGCAAAAGCGGCACAAGAAGCTGCTGCTCAAAAACAAGCAGAACAAGCTGCTAAAGAAGCACAAGCTCAACAAGCTGCACCAGCGCAAGCGCCTGCAGAACAAGCTGCACCAGCAAACAATGCTGGACAAGCTCAAAAAGAAGAACCTAAAAAAGAAGAGCCTAAAAAAGAGACACCTAAACAAGAAAACAAAAAACCAGAGCCAGTACCAGGTCCAACTCCGGCTCCTAGCGTAATTGGTAAAGCGCAACAATACTTAGGTATGCCATATGTTTGGGCAAGTGCATCTCCATCAAACGGTGGTTTTGACTGTAGTGGATTCATTTCTTACGTATTTGGTGTAGGACGTCAAGATGTTAATGGATATTGGAATTCAGTTTCGAAAGTAAGTAGCCCGCAGCCGGGAGATTTAGTATTCTTCCAAAATACTTATAAAGACGGTCCATCTCACATCGGTATTTACGTTGGTAACGACCAGATGATTCATGCAGGTGATAAAGGGATTGCTTACGCTAGCTTAAGCAGTAGCTACAACCAAAAACATTTCTTAGGATACGGTAGATTCTAGGGTTTATAACTGAATAAAAAACGTGTATAAAGTCGATAGCTTACTATTTTATAAGTAGGTTATCGGCTTTTTTGAGTTTTTACGAGATAAAGAGAAGGATTTATAGTAGTGCTGGAGGTGGCTATTGATGATGTTAGCTGGTAGACAGTTACTGTTAGAAGAACTCTCTTCAGATTTGCAGAATAAATTGGATCATCTGAAAAGGAATCGAGACGTCGTTTGTGTACAAGGGGTAATTAAGAAGTCTTCAAAATATATGTGTCAGCGCTGCGGAAATATAGAGCAGCGACTATTTGTATCATTGCTATGTAAAAGGTGCAATGAAGTATGTACGTATTGCCGGAAATGTATAACGATGGGCAGGGTAAGTGAATGTACTGTACTTGTTCGCGGGATTGCTGAAATAAGCGGAGAAAGTTATTTGAATCCGTTACAGTGGGAAGGCATTTTGTCTGACGGTCAGGAGTTAGCTGCGCAAAGTGTCGTTGACGCTGTTAAGCAGAAAGAATCATTTTTTATTTGGGCGGTATGCGGGGCTGGAAAAACAGAAATGTTGTTTCGCGGAATTGCAGAGGCACTACAAAAGGGAGAAAGGGTTTGTATTGCAACGCCGAGAACGGACGTTGTACTTGAATTAGCACCGAGATTACAAGAAGTGTTTCCAAATATAAATGTAGCTGCTTTATATGGAGGGAGTTTAGACCGAGAAAAAGATGCGGCGTTAATCGTTGCAACTACACATCAATTGTTACGTTATTATAGGACGTTCCATGTCATGATTGTAGATGAGATAGATGCTTTTCCGTATCATGCAGATAAGATGTTGCAGTATGCAGTAAACGAAGCGATGAAAGAGAAGGCAGCATGTATTTATTTAACTGCAACTCCAGATGAAAAGTGGAAGCGTAAGTTGCGAAGTGGTAAGCAAAAAGGGGTTATTATTCCAGGGCGATACCATCGTCATCCATTGCCAGTTCCGATATTTCGGTGGTGCGGAAATTGGAAAAAGGGTCTTATACGTAAAAAAATTCCTCGTGCTTTATTACAATGGTTAAATCTGTACTTATCGAAACGATACCCCATTTTTTTATTTGTTCCTCATGTGCGATATGTAGAAGAAATTAGCCAGTTATTAAAATCATTAAACAATCAAATTGACGGTGTGCATGCAGAAGATCCGGCGAGAAAAGAGAAGGTAACAGCTTTCAGAAAAGGAGAAATCCCTTTATTAGTTACAACGACGATTTTGGAACGAGGAGTAACTGTTAAAAATTTACAAGTTGCAGTTTTAGGAGCTGAGGAAGAAATATTTTCAGAAAGTGCTCTCGTTCAAATTGCAGGGCGTGCTGGCAGAAGCTCTGATGAACCGCATGGAGATGTTACCTATTTTCATTATGGAAAGACAGAGGCGATGGTGCGTGCGAAAAAACATATTCAAAGTATGAATAAGAATGCTAAAGAACAAGGACTGATAGATTGATGCATTGTCTACTTTGTGATGAGTATATTTCATATGCGATTAGTTGGTACACTTTTTTTGTTAAGCTTCATAAAAAGTATATATGTGATAGATGTGAACAAAAACTTTCCTATATTATAGGAGATATTTGCAAGGAGTGTGGTCGGCCTTTAGAACTTGTACCAGCTGAATATAAAAACGGGGATATTTGTATGGACTGCATAAGGTGGACGAACGAGCAGGGGTTTCCGCCTCTCATAAATCGTTCGGTGTATGTGTATGATGAAGCGATGAAAGAAATATTAGCACAGTTTAAATTTCGAGGAGATGCTGAATTAGTGCATATTTTTCATCAGCCTTTTCGAAGTCTTTTTCAAAAATATTTTGCGAATGTTTCAGTTGCCATTCCTGTTCCTCTTAGTGAAGAGCGAGAATACGAGCGTGGTTTTAATCAAGCGGAGTTACTAGCTTCTTGTTTGCCTATCAAAATGTTTTGTACATCATTAAGAAGAATAGAAACAGAAAAACAAAGTAAGAAGAAGCGTAAAGAAAGGATATCGGGAGTTAATCCTTTTTATTTTCAGGGAGAAGAGATGTTTCATGAGCAACATGTTTTAATCGTGGATGATGTGTATACGACAGGAATTACTGTTAGGCAAATTGGAAGCCTTTTGTATGATCGAGGAGCGAGAGAGGTTTCTTGTTTGACGCTTTGCAGAGGTTAATATGTGAATGTCGAAAGGAGTAATAAAAAGACGACAGGTCTTCTTTGACTTACAGTCTTGTCATTCGCTATAGTCAGAATATGGGGCGAATGCCCTGATTTTAAGAGTGAAGGGAATGGAATGAACATGCAAGGACGAGTAAAATGGTTCAATGCAGAAAAGGGATTTGGGTTTATTGAGCGTGAGGATGGTGACGATGTGTTTGTTCATTTTTCTGCTATTCAACAAGATGGGTATAAGTCGTTAGAAGAAGGTCAACAAGTGGAGTTTGATATTGTTGATGGAGCACGTGGGCCACAAGCGGCTAATGTTGTGAAACTGTAAAAATTAAGTTTTTGGAAAAGATAGAGCTGTATTTTTAACAGCATTATATAGATGGCGAAAGCTCTTGCTCGTAACAAGGGCTTTTTTGTTGTGGGTAAGTTGTCAAAAAGTTGTTTCTTTTCTGTAACTAATTGTCCACAGTTACATTCGTTATTCATGATGTTAATAGGATAAAATAAAGATAGAAACGATGCATCTTTTCATTTCAACAAAAAACGATAAAAAAATCGCAATTCCACTAATTTTTCAAAAAAATTAGAAGGAGTTTTTAAGCCAATGTCGAAATTATAGTACATAGGCTTGAAAGGAGGAATTCATCTATGAAATTCAACATTCGTGGTGAAAATATTGAAGTAACTCCAGCATTAAAGGAATATGTAGAGAAAAAACTAAGTAAATTAGAGCGTTATTTTGATACATTCCCAGAGATTAAGGTTAATTTAAAAGTATACTCTGACAAGCAACGTATCGAGGTAACAATTCCATTTACAGATTTATTACTTCGTGCAGAAGAAACAAATAGCGATATGTACGCTGCGATTGATTTAGTAGTTGATAAAATTGAGCGACAAATTCGTAAACATAAAACAAAAGTAAACCGTAAATTACGTGAGAAAGGTTCTGTGAAAACTAACTTTATCCTTCCAGAAGCAGTAGCTGTTCTGGATGCGGTAGAAGAGGATGAATTAGAACTTGTACGTACAAAACGATTCGATTTAAAACCGATGGACGTTGAAGAAGCGATCTTGCAAATGGATATGCTAGGACATAGTTTCTTCGTCTTCACAAATGCTGATACAAATGAAACTAATGTTGTATATGGCCGTAAAGATGGGAAATATGGTTTAATCGAAACTAAATAATCATTCAAAAGCGCAGCCGAAATGGCTGCGCTTTTTTATATGTTTTTGCCTTCCTATCTTGTAATATTGATATGAATTTAAATGGCTTATTCGTAATGAAATTTAGAAGTCATGTTTTGTAACGGTCAATTGTATTACTATTCCAAAAGGATCTCGCACAATGGCGTAACCAGGGCTGAAGGAGTTTTTTTCAAAAGGTGTTAAAATATAAACCTCATCATGTTGAATTAGATTGTGATAGAGTGCTTCAATGGTTTGGAAATCTTTAGATTGAATGCATAATGATGAGCTATTACTTAATTGCCAAGGGCGTGTGGAATCCACTGCCTGTTCTGCAATCATAATTTTATTAGTGCCAATTTGTAAAACGGAATGGGTAATATAATGTTCCTGGCTTTCTTTATACGTGAAATTCGGATCTATTTCTTTCATTTCTTTATAATTCTTTTTAAATAAAACTTTTGCGTCTAAATACTGTTCGTAAAATGCAATTGCTTTAGCACCTTGCCCATTTAATGATAAAAAAGGGATTACTTCAAAGTTCATTGTATTGCCTCCTTCATATATGTTTACACTTATTACTATACAAATATAAGGTGCCAATATGTGGCACCTATAGGGAGAGTTTATGAAAAAAGTTGAGCGTTTAAATCAGATGCTACGTTTTATTAATCAAAAACAAATATTCACATTGAAAGATTTAATGGATGAATTTCAAATTTCAAAAAGGACAGCTTTACGTGATATTGCATCATTAGAGGAAATGGGTGTACCTCTTTTTGCAGAGTATGGTCGGTATGGAGGGTATCGTTTAATAAAAACGATGACATTACCACCGATTTCATTTACAAATCATGAAGTTTTTGCACTTTATTTTGCAATGCAGGCACTAAGTAGTTTTGTAAGTATTCCTTTTCAAATCTCGTTTCGTTCCATTAATCAGAAATTTTTAGATAGTGTTTCGTCAAAACAGCGTGAGCAAATTGAAAACTTGCAAAAAAGAGTATCCTTTTTTCATTTGGAACAAGCACATGAATGTGGTTATCTAGAAGAGATTTTGTTAGCTGCTGTTCAAAATAGGGCTTTAACTATAAATTATGTAACGCCGAAACAAACGACAATGCGCCGTATTCAGCCGATTTCGATTTATGCAATGAAAGGTTATTGGTATTGTCAGGCTTACGATTTAGATAAAGCGACTTATCGAGTGTTTCGCTGTGATCGTATTAGGTCGTTAGAAATGGTAGATGCTCAGGATAGTCTGGATTTGGAAAATATAAATATACATAACGCACATAGTCTTTGGAAGGCAACTGAACAAGCTATTCAATTTAAATGCTCAATTACTGCGAGGGGGATAGAGATATTCAAGCAACAACAATATCCTTCGATGAAATTATGGGAAGAATGTGAAGATACATATTTAATAGGAACTTATGAGCCTGCTGAAATCAACTTTATCATTTCATATCTAGCTAGTTTTGGTAAAACTATAAAAATAATTGAGCCATCTTCTTTAAAAGAGAACTTGAAAGAATACTACTTAGATTTAATACAAAATTTGTAACGAAGAGATAGTAGTTTGTTGGAAAAAATAAAATAAAATAAAAACTTTTTCTGAATCTATGGCTCGACATTTGGACGATTGTTGTCATAGTTATAAGACAAGTGTTACAATTATCATTAGGTTTATACATTTTAGTTTTTTAATTAGGAGAAAAATTGGCATAACATAAATTTGATTTTTATAACGACTGATTGTAAAGAGAAAAAGAAAGCAATCGGAAGTTTTATTTTAATAAAAGAGGAGCGTATTTCCTATGATCGGTATTTTAAAAAAGGTATTTGATGTCAACCAACGCCAAATTAAACGTATGCAGAAGACAGTGGAGCAAATTGATGCATTAGAATCATCTATTAAGCCGCTAACTGATGAACAATTAAAAGGAAAGACGATTGAATTTAAAGAACGTCTGACAAAAGGTGAGACAGTAGATGATCTACTTCCTGAAGCTTTTGCGGTTGTTCGTGAAGCAGCGAATCGTGTTCTTGGAATGCGTCCATATGGCGTACAGCTAATGGGTGGTATCGCCTTACATGAAGGAAATATCTCTGAGATGAAAACAGGTGAAGGTAAAACGTTAACATCTACTTTACCTGTATATTTAAACGCATTAACAGGAAAAGGCGTTCACGTTGTTACAGTCAATGAATACTTAGCGCAACGTGATGCGAGCGAAATGGGACAACTTCATGAGTTCCTTGGCTTAACTGTAGGGATTAACTTAAATAGTATGTCACGTGAAGAGAAACAAGCTGCTTATGCTGCTGATATTACGTATAGCACAAATAACGAGCTTGGGTTCGATTACTTACGTGACAACATGGTGTTATATAGAGAGCAGTGCGTTCAGCGTCCACTTAATTTTGCTATCATCGATGAAGTCGATTCTATTTTAGTCGATGAAGCACGTACGCCGCTTATTATTTCGGGACAAGCTCAAAAATCAGCAGAGCTATACATGTTTGCAAATGCATTCGTTCGTACATTAGAAAATGAAAAAGAATATTCATTTGATGTGAAAACGAAAAATGTAATGTTAACAGAAGATGGTATTACGAAAGCTGAGAAAGCTTTCCATATCGATAACTTATTCGATTTAAAACATGTAGCACTTCTTCACCATATTAATCAGGCGCTTCGTGCACATGTTGTTATGCACCTTGATACAGATTATGTTGTACAAGAAGGCGAAATCGTAATCGTAGACCAATTCACTGGTCGTCTTATGAAAGGTCGTCGTTATAGCGAAGGTTTACATCAAGCTATTGAAGCAAAAGAAGGCGTAGAAATTCAAAATGAAAGTATGACGCTTGCAACAATTACGTTCCAAAACTACTTCCGTATGTACGAAAAATTATCTGGTATGACTGGTACAGCGAAAACGGAAGAAGAAGAATTCCGTAGTATTTACAATATGAATGTTATCGTAATTCCAACGAATAAAGATATTATTCGTGATGATCGTGCTGATTTAATCTTCAAATCAATGGAAGGTAAATTCAATGCAGTTGTTGAGGATATTGTAAATCGTCATAAGCAAGGGCAACCTATTCTTGTTGGTACAGTTGCAATTGAAACGTCAGAGCTTATTTCAAAAATGTTAACACGTAAAGGTGTACGTCATAATATCTTAAATGCAAAAAACCATGCGCGTGAAGCTGATATCATTGCAGAAGCTGGTATGAAAGGCGCTGTAACAATTGCGACGAATATGGCTGGTCGTGGTACGGATATTAAGTTAGGCGACGATATTAGAAACGTCGGTCTAGCAGTTATCGGTACAGAGCGTCACGAAAGCCGTCGTATTGATAATCAGTTACGTGGTCGTTCTGGTCGTCAAGGGGACCCTGGTGTAACACAGTTCTACTTATCAATGGAAGATGAACTAATGCGCCGCTTCGGTTCTGACAATATGAAAGCGATGATGGATCGTCTTGGTATGGATGATTCACAGCCAATCGAAAGTAAAATGGTTTCTCGTGCTGTAGAATCTGCACAAAAACGTGTGGAAGGAAATAACTATGATGCACGTAAGCAACTATTGCAATACGACGATGTACTTCGTCAACAACGTGAAGTAATTTATAAACAGCGTCAAGAAGTAATGGATTCAGAGAACTTACGCAGTATTATTGAAGGTATGATGAAATCTACGATAGAACGTGCTGTTGCACTTCATACGCAAGAAGAAATCGAAGAAGATTGGAGCATTAAAGGTCTTGTCGATTACTTAAATACAAACCTTCTTGAAGAAGGAGATGTAAAAGAAGAAGAGTTACGTCGCCTTGCTCCAGAAGAAATGAGCGAATCAATTATCGCGAAATTGTTAGAGCGTTATAATGAAAGAGAGAAGCTTCTACCTGAAGAGCAGACGCGTGAATTCGAAAAGG
The DNA here is from genome assembly GCF_003315125.1 of Bacillus sp. DB-2. Classification (NCBI taxonomy): domain Bacteria; kingdom Bacillati; phylum Bacillota; class Bacilli; order Caryophanales; family Bacillaceae; genus Bacillus; species Bacillus sp. DB-2. The sequence continues at coordinate 339,633 of NZ_QNRN01000003.1, forward strand.
TTGTTGTATTCCGTGTTGTAGATACGAAATGGACAGATCATATCGATGCAATGGATCATCTTCGTGAAGGTATTCATTTACGTGCTTACGGACAAATCGATCCACTTCGTGAATACCAAATGGAAGGATTCGCAATGTTCGAGTCGATGATCGCTTCTATTGAAGAGGAAATCTCTCGTTACATTATGAAAGCTGAAATTGAGCAAAACTTAGAGCGTCAAGAAGTTGTTCAAGGTGAAGCTGTTCATCCATCAAGCGATGGCGAAGACGCGAAGAAAAAACCGGTTGTAAAAGGTGACCAAATGGGACGCAACGATTTATGTAAATGTGGTAGTGGCAAGAAATATAAAAACTGTTGTGGCATTGGGCAGTAATAAGAAACTGTAGTTTAGACTGCTTTGCAAATTTTTACATCAAAAATGTATAATGAAAAGGATTAAACTCTCTCCGTAATAAGCGGAGAGAGTTTCCCTTGTTTTCATATGAAAGTAACAGCAATTACATAGAGGTGAAGGAAATGGAATTAGTAGAAATTAGGCAAGAATTAGAAAAAATGGCTAAGAGATTAGCGGCTTTTAGGGGGTCTCTTTGACCTTCCTACTAAGGAAAAACAAATTGCAGAATTAGAAGAAACGATGATGGGCGCAGGATTTTGGGATGACCAACAAGGCGCACAAGCTGTAATTAATGAAGCGAATGCGCTGAAAGATATGGTTGGAAGGTTCCGTCAGTTAGATGAGACGTTCGAAAACTTAGAAATGACGCATGACTTACTTAAAGAAGAGTATGATGAAGATTTACATGAGGAACTAGAATCTGAAGTGAAAACTTTAATTCAAGAAATGAATGAGTACGAGCTGCAGTTACTATTAAGCGATCCTTATGATAAAAATAACGCTATTTTAGAATTACACCCAGGTGCAGGTGGAACAGAGTCACAAGACTGGGGTTCTATGTTATTACGTATGTACACGCGCTGGGCTGAAAAACGTAGGTTTAAAGTAGAAACGGTTGACTACTTACCGGGCGATGAAGCTGGTATTAAGAGTGTTACATTATTAATTAAAGGTCATAACGCTTACGGTTACTTGAAAGCGGAGAAAGGTGTACATCGTCTTGTACGTATTTCACCGTTCGATTCTTCAGGTCGTCGTCATACATCGTTCGTATCTTGTGAAGTTGTACCTGAATTCAATGATGAAGTTGAAATTGAAGTGCGTACAGAAGATTTGAAAATAGATACGTATCGTGCAAGTGGTGCAGGTGGACAGCACGTTAATACGACAGATTCAGCAGTTCGTATAACTCATCTACCAACAAACACGGTTGTAACATGTCAGTCAGAGCGTTCTCAAATTAAAAACCGTGAGCATGCGATGAAAATGCTAAAAGCGAAATTATATCAAAAGAAATTAGAAGAACAACAAGCACAATTAGATGAGATTCGCGGAGAGCAAAAAGAAATTGGATGGGGAAGCCAAATCCGTTCTTACGTATTCCACCCGTATTCTCTTGTGAAAGACCATCGTACAAATACAGAAGTTGGTAACGTACAAGCAGTTATGGATGGAGAAATTAATCCGTTTATTGATGCGTATTTACGTTCTCGTATTTAATAAGAGAAAAAGCCAACAGAATTGTTGGCACATGTTGAGGTCCAAGAGGATATAAAGAGGCTTATCTTATTTATATTGATGAAATAAAGAGGAAGAGAAGTTGGAAACGACAACTTCTCTTTTTGATGAGATTATATGTAGAATACAATGCCGTATATTGTTTTGTAAAAGGTAGAGAATAGTAAAACAAAGTGGTAATAGAGTAGGACTTTATATAGAATTTCTCAGTTTTGATTGGAGAAAAAGGCTCTTTATAGAACTTTCTAAGGTGTTCACAGAATTGAAATAATTTATGAAAGCTTATTTCATTAGGCTTCTCACTATATTTGTAAAAAATATGAAATACACCTTAGTTTTTCTATATAAAGATAATGCTTATAATGAATATTGAATGTGTTATGAAAACTATTGCCTAGTTATGAATGAAAAGAATATCAACAATGGGGAGCGATAGAAGTGAAAAAGAAATTGTTGGCTATTACGCTGGGGACATCAGTCGTTTTTGCTTTAGGAGCATGTGGAAATAAAGAAGAGAGTAAACCATCAAAACAATCTGCAAGCACAGATAGCGCAGAGCAAATTTACCAAAAAAGTTGTATAGGTTGTCACGCTAAAGATTTATCAGGAGCAACTGGACCTGATTTAAGAAAAGTAGGCAGTAAGTATGACGCTGCAGATATCGAAGAAATTATTAAAAAAGGTCGCGGCTCAATGTCACCTGGACTTATTCAAGGTGAAGACGCAAAAAAAGTAGCTGAATGGTTAGCGGAGCATAAATAAGAAACGTAATTAATAAACGAGCTGATTGTATAACTTGACCGAAAAGTGCTTCGGGTTAAGTAATTACATGAGCTCGTTTACCTTTTCTTGGGATGTAACAGAACTGTAACAAAACTGTATCCGAATTGGAAACCGATTGATGTTACAATGGGGTTTGTAGAATTTTGATGAAATATATTACATAGAGTAGCGTTGCTAATAAAGAGCATGTATGGAAGCTACCTTCAACAAGAATGGTCGAGCGAAAATAAAGGTTGTTCTTTTATTTTCAAATGTACAGAAAAGTATTTCGAAAAAAATCATTAAGTATTGGGTGATAAATAATGATAAAAATGACGAATGTTTATAAGGAGTACCCAAATGGTATGAAAGCCATTGCTGGTCTCACAGTTAACATTAAACAAGGTGAATTCGTATACGTAGTTGGACCGAGTGGAGCCGGAAAATCTACATTTATTAAAATGATGTATCGTGAAGAGAAGCCATCTACAGGATCAATTAATGTAAATGGACTTGTAATTGAAACATTAGCAGAAAGAGATGTTCCGTATTTCCGTCGTCAATTAGGCGTAATTTTCCAAGATTTTAAATTGCTACCTAAATTAACGGTATATGAGAATGTTGCGTTTGCTTTAGAAGTAATTGAAGAAGAGAAGGAAGCGATTCGTGAGCGCGTTACAGAAGTGTTAGGTCTTGTTGGTCTTGAAGAGCGTGCCGATGCACTTCCAAATGAGCTTTCGGGCGGAGAGCAACAACGTGTGGCGATTGCAAGAGCGATTGTAAATAAGCCAAAGGTTGTAATTGCCGATGAGCCAACAGGTAACTTAGATATTGAAACAGCTCTTGATATTATGAAGATTTTTAAACGTATTAATGAGCGTGGTACAACGATTGTTATGGCGACACATAACGCAGATATCGTAAATACAATTCGTCATCGTGTAATTGCAATTGAAGGCGGAAGAATTGTTCGAGACGAGATTGAGGGAGGATACGGATATGAAGGCTAAAACCCTTAGTCGACATTTGCGAGAAGGTGTGAAAAATCTATCCCGTAACGGATGGATGACATTTGCTTCTGTAAGTGCAGTAACAGTTACATTATTACTTGTAGGTGTCTTTTTGACAGCGATTATGAATATGAACCATTTTGCGACGAAAGTAGAGCAAGATGTAGAAATTCGTGTGCATGTTGATCCAGCAGCAAAAGAAGCTGATCAAAAGAAATTAGAAGAAGATATGAGTAAAATTGCGAAAGTAGATTCTATTAAATATTCTTCTAAAGAAGAAGAGTTGAAACGTTTAATTAAAAGCTTAGGCGATAGTGGAAAAACGTTCGAGTTATTTGAGCAAGATAACCCACTGAAAAACGTATTTGTTGTAAAGGCGAAAGAACCAACAGATACGGCAACAATTGCGAAAAAGATTGAGAAAATGCAGTTTGTAAGTAATGTTCAATACGGTAAAGGTCAAGTTGAAAAATTATTTGATACTGTAAAAACTGGTCGTAACATCGGGATTGCGTTAATTGCGGGTCTTCTATTCACAGCGATGTTCTTAATCTCTAACACAATTAAAATTACAATTTATGCTCGTAGTACTGAGATTGAAATTATGAAACTTGTTGGTGCAACAAACTGGTTTATTCGTTGGCCGTTCTTGTTAGAGGGATTATTCCTAGGAGTATTAGGATCAATTATTCCAATTGGCCTAATTTTAGTTATGTATAATTCGTTGCAAGGTGTGTTTAATGAAAAACTTGGCGGAACAATTTTCGAGCTTCTACCATACAACCCATTCGTATTCCAATTAGCTGGTTTATTAATGTTAATCGGTGCATTAATCGGTATGTGGGGAAGTGTAATGTCAATTCGTCGCTTCTTAAAAGTATAAAAAGTTGCAAACATAATTCGTACAAGCTTATCATATAGTAGAAATAGGTAAAGGCATCACACATCGTGTGATGCCTTTTGCTACACCACCTGTGTGTTCTGGAAAGGGGAATTCCGCATTGAAACGTAGAGTTGCAATTATTGGAATGGTTGTTGCATTTTTAATTGGTGCTGGCGGGATGTTTGGTGGTATGTACTGGTTTGGGATAAACCCAGCGTATGTAACACAAACAGTATCGAATGGTAATGCTGGCACAGCGCAAGGAAATTTGGTAAAGATTAATGAGGCGTATGCACTAATTGATTCACGTTATGTGGAAGACGTGAAAGACGACAAATTAGTCGAAGGTGCGATACAGGGAATGTTGTCTACGCTGAAGGACCCTTATTCCACGTATATGGATAAAGAAACGGCAAAACAGTTTAGTCAGTCACTGGATCCTGAACTTGAAGGGATTGGAGCTGAAGTGAACAAGACGGACGGTAAGCTTATTATCGTATCGCCAATTAAAGGTTCACCAGCAGAAAAGATAGGGATTAAACCGAATGACCAAATTTTATCTGTAGATGGAAATAGTGTGAAAGATTTATCACGTGAAGAAGCAGTATTAAAAATTCGTGGTAAAAAAGGAACGACTGTTGCAATTGAAATTAAGCGCGCAGGAGTGGCTGATCCGATAGAATTTAAAATTAAGCGTGAAAAGATTCCGATTTTCACTGTATTTAGTTCCGTAAAGCAAGATAGCGGAAAAGATATCGGTTATATGCAAATTACTTCTTTCGCTGAAAATACTGCGAAAGAATTTAAGGATCAGTTAAAAGAGCTAGAGAAGAAAAACATAAAAGGCTTAGTTATTGACGTGCGTGGTAATCCTGGCGGTTATTTAAATAGTGTAGAAGATATACTAGGAGACATCATGACAGATAAAAAGCCAATGCTACAAGTAGAACAGCGAAATGGTGAGAAGAAGAAATTCTCTACGGAACTGAAAGAGAGAAAGCCATATCCAATTTCAGTATTAATTGATAACGGAAGTGCTTCTGCTTCAGAGATTTTAGCTGGTGCGCTAAAAGAAGGAGAAGGATACGATTTAATTGGTGAAAAAACGTTTGGTAAAGGTACTGTTCAGCAGGCTGTTCCATTTAAAGATGGCAGCAACATTAAATTAACAATGTTTAAATGGTTAACACCAGATGGCAATTGGATTCATAAAAAAGGAATCGCGCCAACTGTAGAAGTGAAGCAACCAGATTATTATCATGCGACACCAATTCAAATTGAAAAGACACTTTCATACAATTCAAATGATGTACAAGTAAAACACGCGCAAGAAATGCTTAAGAGCTTAGGATATGTACCAGGACGTGAAGATGGATACTTTAGCAAAGAGACAGAATCAGCACTAAAAGCATTCCAAAATGCGAATGAGATGGAAGCAACAGGGCAACTTGATAAAAAGACAGCTGAAGTAATTCAAAATAAAATTATTGAAAAAATCCGTTCTGGAGAAAACGATTTACAATTACAGACGGCATTGAAATTAATAGCGAAATAAGAAAGAATACAGGCACTTGGATGCCTGTATTTTTTTATGTGTTAAATATGATAAAATAAAAAGAAAGAATGATATAAATGGTGGTGAATGAATTCGTGGAGGCATGGATTTTTGAAATACTACGAGCAGTTGGACGTTTTTTCTTACACCCTGCTGTCTATGTATTTTTAATTAGTAGTATCTTCGTTGGATACTTACGTATATTACGAGAACGAAAAGATTTTTCTTTTAAAGTATATGATATTTGGTTTGAACTACGAACAACTCTATTTGCAGGTATTGGGTACGGATTAATCGTATCTATTATTACGATTGGGCTGGGGCTTGTTGTTTCAAAAGCGAGTTTATGGGCAATTTTACTTTGGACGTTATTATTCGGATTAACTGCTATGTATCGATATTTATCTGTGGCTTATACTTTCGGAATCGCGATTGCACTCGTGTTGTTATCGTCTAAGATGCCAGTTTCCTTCTTACAGCTTGGAGAAGGTGAGGAGGGGACGATTGTATCCCTTGCTATTTTACTAGGCGTTATGCTCGTTGTAGAGGGGTTATTAATCTCTAAAAATGCAGTTCGTTATTCTACGCCGAAAATTAAAAAAGGTAAGCGTGGGCTACGAATTGGACTACATGAATCCAATCGTTTATGGCTTGTACCAGTATTTATTCTTATACCAGGAGACGCGGTGACAGGATTTATTTCTTGGTGGCCTGTCGTTTCAATAGGTTCGACTACATACTCTTTATTCCTCGTTCCATTTTTAATTGGATTTATGAGAAAGGTTAGAAGTTATGAGCCGACGGAAGCTTTATTATTTACAGGAAGACGTGTCTATGGTTTAGCGGGGCTCGTACTCGTTTTAGGTATCGCAAGTTACTGGTGGCACGTATTCGCAATTATCGCGATGGGAGTCGCAATGCTTGGACGCTTTACAATCTCGATGCAAGAGAAAATTGCAGACGAGAAAAGACCAGCATACTTTGCCGCACGTAATGATGGACTTGTTGTGTTAGATACAATTCCTAATACAATTGGGGCAGAGATGAATTTAAAGCCTGGAGAAGTTATTACGAAAGTAAATGGAATCATTCCAAGAAGTACCGAAGAGTTTTATGACGCGCTTCAAACGAAGACGACAGGAGCGTTTTGTAAATTAGAAGTAGTAGATACAAATGGAGAGCTTCGCCTTGCTCAAACGGCATTATACGCCGGAGGACATCATGAATTAGGTGTTGTATTTGTTCAGCAAGAGCACGAGTGGGATTCGGAAGCTATATAAAATAAAATGGAAACCTTCATCAAATATAGATGAAGGTTTTTTTAGTTTCATAGACGGATAACTTGAATAATTATTTGATAATGGTTATCATTTAGAGAGTCTTTTAATTTGGAAAAGGGAGGAAAGATATGCTACGTAAATTTTTTTCTTACTATAAACCGTACAAAGGTTTATTCGTACTCGATTTTTCCTGTGCAGTTATCGCAGGTTTACTCGAACTTGGTTTCCCGCTTATCGTAAATCAATTTATTGATAAGTTATTACCAGGACAAAACTGGACGCTTATTTTATGGGCTTGTTTCGGCTTGTTCGTAGTTTATGTGTTAAATGCAGGTTTGCAATATGTCGTTACATATTGGGGACATATGCTTGGGGTTAACATTGAAACAGATATGAGGCAGAAATTATTTGATCACATTCAAAAGCTATCATTCAGATTTTTTGATAATAATAAAACAGGTCATTTAATTTCACGTCTTACAAACGATTTAATGGAAATTGGGGAAATTGCTCACCATGGACCAGAAGATTTATTCATTGCCATTATGACTTTAGTTGGAGCATTTTCATTTATGATGATGATTAACTGGAAGTTAGCACTTCTAACATTCTTCGTAATCCCGTTCTTATTATGGTTGGCACTTTACTTCAATAAAAAAATGACAGGTACGTTTAGACGTTTATTCTCAGACGTTGCTGATTTCAATGCATGTATCGAGAACAATGTAGGTGGTATCCGCGTTGTACAAGCATTCGGAAATGAAAAGTTTGAGAAAGAGCAATTTGCTGTAAATAATGCTCGTTTCCGTACAACAAAATTAATGGCGTATAAAATTATGGCGTTAAATTCATCGATTAGTTATATGTTGATGCGTCTTGTAACACTCTTTGTATTAATATGTGGTACATGGTTTGTTCTGCAAGGTGAATTAACGTACGGTGGATTTATTGGATTCGTTTTATTAACGAATATTTTCTTCCGCCCAATTGAAAAAATTAATGCGGTTATTGAAAGTTATCCGAAAGGAATCGCTGGTTTTAAAAGGTATGTAGAACTTCTGGAAACAGAGCCGGATATTGTAGATTCTAAAGATGCAATAGAAGTTAAACATGTACACGGCGATATTCAATACAATAACATCACGTTCGGATATGAAAATAAAGAGCCGATTTTAAACGATATTAGTTTGAAAATACATGCAGGTGAAACAGTTGCTTTCGTTGGACCATCAGGGGCAGGGAAAACAACACTATGTAGTTTATTACCTCGTTTTTATGAACACTCATCTGGATCAATTCAAATTGATGGCATTGACACCAAAGAGATGACGTTATCGTCACTTCGTAAGCAAATCGGAATTGTACAGCAAGATGTTTTCTTATTCTCAGGAACAATTCGTGAAAATATCGCTTACGGAAACTTAAAAGCTTCAGAATCTGAAATTTGGCAGGCGGTAAAACGTGCTCAGCTAGAGGACTTAATTTACTCGCAACCAGACGGTTTAGATACAGTTATCGGTGAGCGTGGTGTGAAACTTTCAGGAGGACAAAAGCAGCGCTTAGCGATTGCACGTATGTTCTTGAAGAACCCGCCAATTTTAATTTTAGATGAAGCAACTTCTGCGCTAGATACAGAGACAGAACTTGCTATCCAAAAATCACTTGCAGAACTATCTGTCGGCCGTACAACATTAGTTATCGCTCACAGGCTTGCAACTATTAAAAATGCAGATCGCATCGTCGTTGTAAATAAAGACGGTATTGCAGAACAAGGTTCACATGAGGAACTAATCGAACGAGGCGAGGGTTACAGCCGATTGTATGAGGCGCAGTTTAGTTCGTAAATATAATTTCTTCTGAATTAGTGCACCATAAGTAAGTGAAAATCTTACATGGGAGGCTATAAAGCATGATTGTAACAACAACTTCTACAATTCAAGGGAAAGAAATTATTGAGTATATCGATATCGTTAATGGCGAAGCAATCATGGGTGCGAATATCGTGCGTGACCTTTTCGCTTCTGTCCGTGACGTTGTCGGTGGTCGCGCAGGCGCCTACGAAAGTAAATTAAAAGAAGCGCGCGACATTGCAATGGAAGAGATGAAAACTCTCGCAAGACAAAAAAATGCGAACGCCATTGTTGGTATCGACGTGGACTACGAAGTAGTTCGCGAAGGAATGCTAATGGTTGCGGTGAGTGGGACTGCTGTCCGTATATAAAGTGAAACTTTAATCAGTGGGGGGTTCATCCCCACTGATTATTAGCCCTCACCAATCGGGCGTTTACGGGCAGCCCGACTCCCACCTAATTTCTTTGCTCAAGCCGAATTTTGAGGTGGGAGTCTTACTGCCCACAAATAGCGGGATAAAGTGAAAAGCCGTGCTGGTGCACGGCTTTTTGTTGTTATTGTGTCTAACATGATAGGTAGGGTGATATTCTATGTCGAAGCCTCGATATTTCTTGGGAAATGTGGAAGGTCCCGTCGATATATGGGGAAGACATTAGAGCGCTTCTTTACAATGCCGAATTCGAACTAATAATTTTTCGTATTCTTGTTCGAGAAATGTGATGTCATCATGCTGATTTGGAATAGAAATCCGGCTGATGATTTCTGTTAATTTTGTTTGTAATCGTAATAATTCTTGTTCAGTAACGTTTACAGAAGCTTGGGTGGTTCTTTTTGTGTATTGCTCGTAATTGCCGTGGAATATTCTTGGTTCGCTCTCATCTACTTGTAGAATATGGTTTGCAACAGAACGAATAAAGGCACGGTCATGGCTAATGAAAAGTATTGTACCAGGATACTCCTGTAACATGCTTTCTAATTCTTCTTGCGTTGCCAAGTCTAAATAGTTTGTCGGTTCGTCGAGCAGAAGCATATTATAGTTTCCTAAAAATACTTTTGCGAGTGCAACCTTCATGCGTTCTCCACCACTTAAGATGTGCACAGGTTTATGAACATCTTCACGGCGGAATAGGAGCCGTGCAAGTATTGTTCGAACGAACGATTCTGTATAGTTTGTTTCTTCTAGAACGTTTTCTAAAATTGTTTTATCTGTTTTTAAAATAGCTAATGTTTGTTCAAAGTATCCAATTTTACAACTTTTCGAAAGCTGAATGCCACGCTCGTTCGTGAGAAGCATTTTGAACAAAGTTGTTTTTCCGCTTCCGTTTTCCCCTAAAATAGCAAGCTTTGCCCCAGGGACAATTGTTCCATTCATATTTTTAAATAATGTGCGATCCCCTATTTTCTTCGTTGTTTTATTAAACTGAACAACTGCTTTACTATGAATTGGTGTGTGGTATTGTACGTCAAACTGAGCTTGAGAAAAGTCTTTCGGTTTTTCTTTCTGTTCCAACTTTTCAAGGCGTGTTTCTAGTGCTTTCGCTACTTTGCTAACATTTTCTTGCCCATGAGCCCCGCTGCACTTATAAAGTTTAGATTCAGATGAACTGAACCGTGTTGGGATTTTTGTCATGCTAGAAGCACGTTGCTTTCTTTGGGAAATTGACTGTTCTAACCGATTTTTTTCTTGTATATATTGATCATATTCTGCCTGCTTTTGTATTCGCTCACGTTCTTTTTGCTTTCGATAGTTTGAATAATTACCTTTATATTCTTGAATAGTACCGTCTTCAACTTCGATGATTTTTGTACATATGGCATCTAAAAGATCACGATCATGCGATATTAAAACAAGTGCACCTTTATAAGATAAAAGTGTCTTTTCTAATTGCTCTGTACCGAACATATCTAAGTGACTTGTTGGCTCATCAGCAAATAGAATGCCTGCATCTTGTTCGAGGGCATGGGCGATCTTTAGGCGCATTCGTTCACCGCCGCTCATTGAATTTGCGACGTTTGAAATATTCCATTTTCCTTTAGCGAGGGAAGAAGCGGTTTCCGGTATTTCTTCGCTAAGCTGTGGAATGATGGCGATAGAACTATGATGAGTTACTGTTCCTTTGTCAGCTTCTATTTCTTTACTTAATATTTGTAATAACGTAGATTTTCCAGCTCCGTTGACTCCGACAATTCCTATACGATCGTTTACTTGAATTTCTAGTGATGGTAACGTAAATATGGTGCGATCACCAAAGCTCTTTTCGATATTACGTGCGATTAAAATAGTCATAAAAAAACCTCCCTAGTTTCACTAGAGAGGATAAATGTCGCCCTTCAATGTAAAAATCGTACATAAATAAACGATTTTTTACATGATCGTATCGAAAGAAAGTATCGACAAATGGACAGACTAATCCTCTGCTAGTTTTCATCATTTTTGTTCACTATTTGTGATGGATGAAATAAATAAGAGAATTAGAACTTCATTGGTCAAAGTACCTTCCTTTCATAATATTATTTTTATTGTATGCGCATACAAATGGATTTGTCAAACTTATTTCTGGTTGCTATTTTTGAATTTATTATTATACAATTGTGCTTTTGCTAGCGCCTCAGCATCGTTCTTGATTTCATCTAGTCCATTCGCATCCCCAATAATATACCCTTCAAATGATGAGCCAACAAAATCAAAGATATATTGAAACTGGGCGATAAGCGGCAATGCTTTCAGTTTTGGACTGTCTCCGCCAACGATGACAACGTACATTTTTTTGCCTTTCATTTTTTCTTTGAAATGAAGAGATGTATCACGCAAGCTTTGTGACCAGCGATCAACGAAGTTCTTCATGTGGCCGCTCATTCCGTACCAGTATAGCGGTGTAGCGAAGATAATCGTGTCGTGCTCTAGCATGCGTTTGGTTAACTGCCCGTAGTCATCATTTACAGGTTGAAATCCTTCTACATCATGGCGCTGATCTATGATTGGATGGACAATATGATCACGCAAGTAAATTTGTTCTGTTTCAATCCCATCAATCACCATATGTGTTAAAGCTTCCGTATTTCCGTTTTGTCTTGAACTGCCATGTATAACAAACATGTAATCATCCCTTTTCTTTTGCTTGTTTTAGGAGTGAAACGTGTTTTTGCAAATTCGTTTGAATGTTGGAAAGTAATGTGATTTGCTTCGTTACCTCATCAAGTTTGTCTTCGTAAAGTGCAAGGATACTACTACACGGATTTTCGTAAAGATGTGGCTCGATTTCGAGGCAACGTAGCATTCGTTCTGTTTCTTCTAAATTTAAGCCGATTTGCAAGTACATTTGAATCAGCTCTACTTTTTCGATTGCACTTTCATCAAAATCACGGTAGCCATTTGCTAGGCGTTTCGAAGGGAGTAATCCCTTCTCTTCATAATGTCTTAGTGCCCTTTCGCTAACCCCAGTTTCTTTTGATAACTCTCCAATTCGCAATGCGTTTCACTCCTTTTACATGTATTGTAAACCTTCACACTAATGTGAAGGTCAACTCTGTTTTTTCGCAAAAGAATCTACGTGTTTTAAAAAGACTTGAATAGCTTTAGACGGGATAAAATATTTGCCGCGCACGATGGAGAATGGACGGATTAGCTCTTCGTTCGGAACAGGGATGTGGAATAGTTCTTTTGCTAATAGTTCTTTTCGAACAGTCCAATCTGAAAGGATAGCGATGCCAAGACCAGCTGCAACGGCTTCCTTCACGCTTTGAATACTGCTAAATGTAAAGAAGCGTTTCATTTTTAAATGATGTTGGTGTATAAAGCGATCGCTATAGGCACGTGTGCCAGAGCCGCTCTCCCTTAATACCCAGACTTGGTCTTGCAATGCATTTTCGTTAATTCCCTTGATATGGAGCAATGGGTGGTTTGGCGGGACGACGAGTTTCATTTCATCTTGCATAAAAGTTTCAACATCTACGTCAGCGTATACGACTTGGCCTTCCACTAAGCCGATATCAATTTGATTAGAGCGGAGGCTTTGCAAAACTTCTTCCGTATTGGAGATAAATGTATGAACTTCGACGTGTGCATTTTCATTGGCAAAGCGCGCAAGTATTTTTGGAAGTAAGTATTCGCCAATTGTAAAGCTAGCGCCGATGCGAAGTGTTCCTGTTACGACGTTATGCAGCGCATTAATTTCTTGTTTTGCATCTTCATAAAGTGAAAGCATTTGCTTTGCGTGTATGTATAATATGTTTCCAGCTTCCGTAACTTGGACGTGCTTTGGGGACCGCTGAATAAGTGTAGTCCCAAATTCATTTTCCAGGTTGCGAATGTGCATACTAACGCCAGGTTGTGAGAGGTTTAATAGTTCCGCAGTACGCGAAAAATGTTTTTGCTCAACGACAGTAACAAAGATCTTTAAAATGTCTACGTTCATTTGTTAGGCCCCTTTATTTTTGCTTTTATTTTATCATAAGTATTTCTGATGATAGGGATTCAATATTGATATTAAACTTATTATTAAAATTCTCTTATAATGTAACTAGAAAGAACATGCATGTTCCAATACGATTATTGGGGTGGTACAAAGTGGAACAAACACTTGTTATACAAAAGAAGAAGGGCTTTGGATTTTCGCAAGGTATTGGGATTACGTTATTAATCGCAATCGCCGCGAAATATTTAGCAGAGCTTCCATTTTTAAATATTATGGGACAATTAGTAATCGCTATTCTAATCGGGATGGTTTGGCGCGCGGCAATCGGGATTCCTCAAGAAGCGATAGTGGGAACGAACTTTGCGAGTAAGAAGTTGCTTCGCTTTGGGATCATTTTACTTGGAATGCGGTTAAATCTTGTAGATATTGCGAAGGCGGGGCCGAAAGTATTGGTCATCGCAGCGGTTGTTATTACATTTACAATTTTCGTTGTATATGGACTAACGAAAGTATTTAAAGTAGAAAAGAAACTTGGGATTTTAACAGCATGCGGGACGGCGATTTGTGGTGCGGCCGCAGTTGTCGCGATTGCACCGCAAGTGAAAGCGAAAGATGAAGAAACGGCAGTTGGGGCAGCGATTATTGCAATTTTAGGTACAATATTTACACTTATTTATACGCTATTATACCCAGTGCTGGGCTTCTCACCGTACGGTTACGGGGTGTTTTCAGGTGCGACATTGCACGAAATCGCTCACGTTATCGCGGCTGCAGCGCCAGGAGGTAGCACGGCTGTAGACATCGCGGTTATTGTGAAATTAACGCGCGTTGCGATGCTTGTGCCAGTAGCGATTTTAATTGGATTATGGTTTGGTAAGAGTGAGGACAGCAAGGAAAAAAGATCGTGGCGCGACCTTCCAATTCCATGGTTCATCTTTGGATTTTTAGCGATGAGTGCAGTGCATTCGATTGGGATTATCCCAGAAGTTGTTGCTGGATATATTGTAGTCATTGCGTACATGCTTATTGCAATGGCAATGGCAGGACTCGGTTTAAATGTAGAGTTTAAAACGTTCCGCAAATTAGGAAGTAGGGCATTCGTGGCAGGATTGATTGGCTCGGTTTGCTTATCTGTTCTTGGGTACGTTCTTGTATATGCATTAGGATTTATGTAGTAGCAAAGAGGCATCTTATAGATGTCTCTTTTTTTACCTTTTTTTGTAAAGATATCTTTACTTACAATTGGGAAATATTTATAATTAAAGTAAAGATATCTTTACTTTCGAAGGTGGAGCCTATGGGTGTAAAAAATACAATAAAAGAGTTAAGAAAGCAAAATCATATAACGCAAGTTGAAATGGCAAAGGCGATGCAAGTGACGCGGCAGACAATTGTGGCGATTGAAAACCATCATTATAACCCGAGTCTAGAGTTATCCTTAAAAATCGCCAAATATTTTGGGATGAAGGTGGAGGAAATATTTACGCTAGAGTAAGGGAAAAAAATGAACGATACTAAAAAATTATTTACCGGTGTGACTTTTGGATTGTTTTTGGGAGACATTGTAGTTCATATTATGAATCCGGCTATACCAATTTTATCACTCGTAGTGAGTAACATTTTAGCAATTGCATTTTTGATAGTGTGTGTATTACAAAAAGCGTAAGTACAAAAAAGAAGAACTTCCAGATATAGATGAGCGAGTAAATGAAAACATAAAAAGGTATGTAAATGTTTCATTTGTATGCGCGTTTTTATTGCTTATTGTTTATATTGTTGCGAGTAAAGCAATAGGCAGAGCTGTTATACCAGTGCAAAAAATATTTATGATATGTAGTTCCTTATTTGCGGGTAGTCTCATCATAGGAGTAATGGCGGGAAAACGAGCATAACGATAGGAGGAATGAAAATGCAAGATGAGTTTGAGAGATTTCAGTCGGATAAAGCGTTTAAATATTTAGGGTTGTTTTTAACAATGAGTTTAGCGGTATGGAGTTTGTATAATTTAATTGTTTATGGAAATGCGGGCATGCCATTTGTTTTATTTGTATTAGGACAGTTTGTTTATTTCTTTGTGAATTATTGGCCGAAGTGGAAGTATAGAAATAAGAAAGAGGCTGGTAATACATGAATAAGCAAGAAGTTATGAGGTTTATAGGAAGCTTATCTTTAGCGGGGCTTATTTTAAATACAAGTTTAGTCATTTTAAATATTTCGTGGGGAGCGATATTGATTTCAAATGTAGCCCTTATTAGTTTATACGCTGTGTCTGAGTATAAGGAGCGAAAGCGATGGAAAGAAGAAGGTGTACCTGCATTAGATGAGAGAATCATGAAAAAAATGCAGCAATACTTTACGGCTTGTATGGTAGGTTTCTTTTTGTTTTTTATCGCGTATCTTTCTGTAAATAAGTACTTAGATAGACAAACCTTGGATGTAAATGAATTATTACATATAGTTATTTTAGGTTTTTTAATTAGCATGGCATCAACAAGTGTATTAGCGACAAAGACCAGTAAATAGATATATAAAGGGGAAACGGGATGGGATTACCGGTATTATGTGTCGCTACGGCTATTTTTGCTTTGTTTTGGGGAATACAAAACTTCTCTCGTAATCCAGTGCCAAGTGTATGTATTATGATTGGTGCTGTAGGTTTATCATACTATTTATTAATTTTAGCGCATTATCATAAAACAGCAACAAGTGTTGTTGTAGGGGCAATTATTTTATTTTGTGGGCGTGCTATACAAAAGGGGTTATTTCCATAAAAGCTGTTTATACAAAAGGTATAAATAGCTTTTTGTATTTTTTTTACAAACTACTTGAAAGTTACGTTACGTCACCTTTTATAATGAAGGAGAAGAGGTGATGGAGTTGATTTCAATTCAAGAACTAACGAGGGAAACAGGGGTTACAGTAAGGACGTTACGTTATTATGATCAAATTGATTTATTAAAGCCGAGTGGGAAAACTGATGGAGGACATCGGTTATATAGCGAGAGAGATGTTGTTCGTTTGCAGCAAATTTTATTTTTAAAAGAAATGGGTTTTTCATTAAAAGAGGCTGCGAATATGTTAGTAAAAGGTGAGCTTAACTTAAAGGATTCTCTTGAAAAACAACTTCGGTTTGTACAGGAAGAACAAAAGAAATTCAATCGAATGGAGCGTGTTTTACAAGCTGTTGTTTATTCGGTAGATGTGGAAGGAGAACTGGATTGGAAAGTTATGTTTGAACTCATTCAGCTTTCGAAACAGTCTCCGCGAATACGTGAGATGTTTCAAAATGAAGTTTTTTCTAAGGGAGAACAAAAGTTGCTTCATAATTTGCCGAACATGAGTGAAGAAGACCCGAATGTTTTAGAATGGGTAAATTTATTAAAGCAACTACGTAACTTTATGAAAGACGGTAAGGAAGCATCATGTGATGAGGTACAAGGCGCAACAAAGAAATTAATGCAGAAGTGTTTAGAGATGGCAAATGGTGATGAAGCATTTTTAGATAAATTGTGGGAAGTAAGAAAGTCAAAAGAAGATTCACAGAAAATGAGTATGTATCCAATTGAAGAAGAGCTTCTATTATATATGGATGAGGCTTTTCGTATATATGACGAAAGGGAGAGGGATAAATGAGTATACTTGCAGAATATCGTTGGTATTTTTTAATTGGGGCAGAGATTGTATTTTGGTTATCAGCTATCGGATTCTTTTTACTAAGGTATGGATTTCGCTTGAAAAAGGCAAGTTTTATTATGGGGATTGTGCTACTTGTAAATGAAGTGTTTATTTTAACTTTAGGAGTAGTGGACTACTATCAAACAGGGAAGTTCTCTAATTTTCAAATCATTACGGTAATCATTTTATTATATGCAGTTTTTTATGGGAAAAAGGATTTGAAGAAATTAGATATATATGTACAAAAATTAGTTGCGAAGTGGCGGAATGAACCGGCGCCTATTATCGAAGAACCACTTGAAGTAACAGGGATGGCGCATGCGAAGCAGGAAATAAAAAATTGGATTTTACATCTTATTTTGTTTATTGCTGTTCATATATTCTTTTTCTTCATGTATGGGCTTATTCCAGTAGAACAGTGGGGGAATTGGTTAGAGTCAGGAATCGTTTTAAATAAAGCAGCAAGTCGTGTAAGCAAAGTGTGGGCTATTATTCTTTTAGCGGATACTGCGATTTCATTTTCATATGTTATTTTTCCGAAGAAGGAGAAAGGAAATAAGAAGCTACTTTCATAGAGGAAAGTAGCTTTTTTCTAGTATACCAATAGTTTGTATAGGAGAGGATAACGATAGGAAAAAGAACAGGTTTTATATGCTTATTTCTCTTTAGTTTAGTAGCATGTTCACAACCTAACAGTGCAATTGATAAGAAGAATGATGTCGTTGCAAAGGGGGCGGAAATTTCTAATCTAGATAAATTCGAGAAGTTCGTTTGGAATGTGGAACAAGGGGAAGTTGATAAAATAAGAATTGTACAGTATACACATGAAGGTGACCCGATTTTTCAAACGTTAGAGCATAGTGAGAAAGATATACTTTATGTGTTAGATAATAGGCAAGATCAATTTGCTGGTGACCATAAAGGGTTACATAAAGATAGTTGTAAAAGGATTGTTAAAGAGCAACGTGAATCAGAAACTTCATATAGGTTAATAGATTGTACGAATGAAAATGGGCGCAATGGATATGACTTATTATATGTACTTAAAAAATAGAGTTAGTAGAGGAAGGAAGTATTTATTCCTTCCTTTTTCTATATATAACTTGTCGAAAACTTTACCGAATATCTGTTCGTTTTTTTTAGGTTTTTTATGGGCATTCGTGGTAAAATAATAATACAGATTTTTATGAGGAGGTCGGTTTTTAGTTGGAACATCCATTTGAAATTATCTCAGAGTATTCCCCGCAAGGTGATCAGCCGGGAGCGATAGAGAAGCTTGTAGAGGGAATTAATAGTGGAAAGAAAAAGCAAGTGTTGCTTGGAGCGACAGGAACGGGTAAGACATTTACGATTTCAAATGTCATTAAAGAAGTGCAGAAGCCAACACTTGTAATGGCTCATAATAAAACGTTAGCAGGACAGTTATATAGTGAGCTGAAAGATTTCTTTCCTAACAATTCTGTGGAGTATTTTGTTAGTTATTACGATTATTATCAGCCAGAAGCGTACGTACCACATACGGATACGTTTATTGAAAAAGATGCGCAAATTAACGATGAAATTGATAAATTACGCCACTCGGCAACGTCTTCTTTATTTGAAAGAGATGATGTTATTATCGTTGCGAGTGTTTCGTGCATATACGGTTTAGGTTCTCCGGAAGAATACCGCGAGTTAGTTGTTTCGCTTCGAGTTGGTATGGAAAAGGACCGCAATCAATTGCTTCGTGAACTTGTTGATGTACAGTATGGACGTAATGATATTGATTTTAAGCGTGGTACATTCCGTGTGCGCGGAGATGTAGTTGAAATCTTCCCCGCATCACTTGATGAGCATTGTATTCGAATTGAATTTTTTGGGGATGAAATAGATCGTATTCGAGAAGTAAATGCATTAACGGGTGAAGTATTAGCAGAACGTGATCATGTAGCAATCTTCCCGGCATCTCACTTCGTTACACGTGAAGAAAAGCTGAAGGTCGCTATTGAAAATATCGAAAAAGAATTAGAAGAGCGTTTAAAAGAATTAAATGATAACGGTAAGTTGTTAGAGGCGCAGCGCATAGAACAGCGAACGCGTTATGATTTAGAAATGATGCGCGAGATGGGCTTTTGTTCAGGGATTGAAAACTATTCCCGTCATTTAACACTTCGTCCAGCAGGTTCAACGCCGTATACGCTTTTAGATTATTTTCCAGAGGATTTCTTAATCGTTATGGATGAGTCGCACGTATCGGTTCCGCAAGTAAGAGCGATGTATAACGGGGACCAAGCACGTAAGCAAGTGCTTGTTGATCATGGATTCCGTCTGCCATCAGCTTTAGATAATAGACCGCTCACGTTTGATGAGTTTGAAGAGAAAACGAATCAAGTTATTTACGTTTCGGCAACGCCAGGACCGTACGAGTTAGAGCAGTCACCGAAAGCAATAGAACAAATTATTCGTCCAACAGGGCTTTTAGATCCACCAATTGATATACGACCAATTGAAGGACAAATAGATGATTTATTAGGAGAAATCCATGACCGGATTGCGAAAAATGAACGTGTATTAATTACGACTTTAACGAAGAAAATGTCAGAGGATTTAACGGACTATTTAAAAGATGTAGGAATTAAAGTGAATTATCTTCACTCTGAAATTAAAACATTAGAGCGTATTGAAATTATCCGTGATCTTCGCCTTGGTAAGTTTGATGTACTTGTCGGTATTAACTTATTACGAGAAGGATTAGATATTCCAGAAGTATCACTTGTAGCTATTTTAGATGCTGATAAGGAAGGGTTCCTACGTTCAGAGCGTTCATTAATTCAAACAATTGGTCGTGCGGCGCGTAATGCAAACGGCCGCGTTATTATGTACGCAGATCGCATAACGAGATCGATGGGAATTGCAATTGAAGAAACACAGCGTCGTCGTAGTATACAAGAAGCTTACAATGAAAAGCATGGTATTACGCCGAAAACGATTCAAAAAGGAGTACGTGACGTTATTCGTGCGACAACAGCAGCTGAGGATACGGAAATATATGAAGCAACACCAGCTAAGAAGATGACGAAAAAAGAACGTGAAAATACAATTGCGAAGATGGAAGCAGAGATGAAAGAAGCAGCAAAGGCATTAGATTTCGAGCGTGCAGCTGAATTAAGAGATTTACTATTAGAATTAAAAGCGGAAGGGTGAAAAGAGTGAGTAAAGATTTTATTGTTGTAAAAGGTGCTAGAGCGCATAATTTAAAAAATATTGACGTAACCATTCCGAGAAATCAGCTTGTTGTTGTGACGGGATTGTCTGGTTCGGGGAAATCATCGTTAGCATTCGATACGATTTATGCAGAAGGGCAGCGTAGATACGTGGAATCTTTATCTGCGTATGCGCGCCAGTTTTTAGGGCAAATGGATAAGCCGGATGTTGATATGATTGAAGGTTTATCTCCAGCGATTTCAATTGATCAAAAAACGACGAGTCGTAATCCTCGTTCAACGGTTGGAACGGTAACGGAGATTTATGATTATTTACGTTTATTATTTGCACGAATTGGTACGCCGATTTGTCCGAATCATGGAATTGAAATTACATCACAAACAGTGGAACAGATGGTAGACCGTGTTCTTGAATATCCTGAACGTACGAAGTTACAAGTGCTAGCGCCTATCGTGTCAGGGCGTAAAGGTGCGCATGCGAAAGTATTAGAAGATATTAAGAAGCAAGGTTATGTTCGTGTGCGCGTTGATGGAGAGATGCTGGATGTATCGGAAGAGATTACTTTAGAAAAAAATAAGAAGCATTCAATTGAAGTTGTTATTGACCGTATTGTTGTGAAAGAAGGAATTGCAAGCCGACTTGCAGATTCACTAGAAAGTGCTTTAAAGCTTGGCGGGGGCCGAGTTTTAATCGATGTAATGGGAGAGGAAGAACTTCTATTTAGTGAACATCATGCTTGTCCACATTGTGGTTTTTCAATCGGAGAATTAGAGCCGCGTATGTTCTCGTTTAATAGTCCGTTCGGCGCGTGTCCTTCTTGTGATGGGCTTGGATCGAAGTTAGAGGTAGATTTAGAACTTGTTATTCCGAACTGGGATGTATCATTAAATGAACATGCGATTGCTCCTTGGGAACCGACAAGTTCACAATATTACCCGCAATTATTAAAATCTGTGTGTAATCATTACGGCATCGATATGGATATGCCGGTGAAAGATATACCGAAGGATTTATTTGATAAAGTGCTGTACGGAAGCGGAGAAGAGAAGCTTTATTTCCGCTATGTGAATGAATTTGGTCAAGTAAAGGAAAATGAGATTTTATTTGAAGGTGTTATCCCGAATATTGAGCGTCGTTATCGTGAGACGAGTTCTGATTATATTCGCGAGCAAATGGAGAAATATATGGCAGAGCAAGCTTGTCCGAAGTGTAAAGGTGGACGCTTAAAGCCTGAGAGTTTAGCTGTTTTCGTTGGTGATAAAACGATTGCCGATGTAACGAAATATTCTGTTCAAGAAGTACAGGAGTTCTTCTCAACTGTTGAGTTAACGGAGAAACAACAAAAAATTGCTCATTTAATTTTAAGAGAAATTCAGGAACGTGTTGGGTTCTTAGTGAACGTCGGTTTAGATTATTTAACGTTAAGTCGTGCCGCAGGAACTTTATCAGGTGGTGAGGCGCAGCGTATTCGTTTAGCGACACAAATTGGTTCTCGCCTTACTGGCGTACTTTACATTCTTGATGAGCCTTCTATCGGTTTGCATCAGCGTGATAATGATCGTCTTATTCGTACATTGCAGGAAATGCGTGATTTAGGAAATACGTTAATTGTTGTTGAGCATGATGAAGATACGATGATGGCTGCTGATTATTTACTTGATATCGGACCTGGTGCAGGTATTCATGGTGGTCAAGTTGTATCAGCAGGTACACCAGCTGAAGTTATGCAAGACGAGAATTCATTAACTGGGAAATATTTAAGCGGTAAAGAGTTTATTCCGGTACCACTTGAAAGACGTAAAGGTGACGGACGTAAAGTGGAGATTGTCGGTGCGAAAGAAAATAACTTAAAGAATGCGAAAATGTCATTCCCTCTAGGAACATTTGTAGCAGTAACAGGCGTATCTGGCTCTGGAAAAAGTACGATAATTAATGAAGTACTATACAAATCATTAGCTCAAAAGCTATATAAAGCGAAAGCAAAGCCAGGGGCTCATAAAGAAATTAAAGGTCTTGAGCAGTTAGATAAAGTGATTGATATTGATCAATCACCAATCGGGCGTACACCACGTTCAAATCCGGCGACATACACTGGCGTATTTGATGATATTCGTGATGTATTTGCGCACACGAATGAAGCGAAAGTACGTGGGTATCAAAAAGGACGTTTCAGCTTTAACGTAAAAGGCGGTCGTTGTGAAGCGTGCCGCGGTGATGGAATCATTAAAATCGAAATGCATTTCTTACCAGACGTGTATGTTCCATGTGAAGTTTGTCACGGTAAACGTTACAACCGTGAAACGTTAGAAGTGAAATATAAAGATAAGAATATTTCTGAAGTGTTAGGGATGACAATTGAAGATGGGGTAGAGTTCTTTGCTAATATCCCGAAAATTAAGCGTAAACTTCAAACTCTTGTAGATGTAGGGCTTGGTTATATGAAATTAGGACAACCAGCTACGACGTTATCAGGTGGTGAGGCGCAGCGTGTGAAATTAGCTTCTGAATTACATCGTCGTTCTACAGGGCGCACGTTATACATTTTAGATGAGCCAACGACTGGCTTACATGCACATGATATTGCACGCCTTCTAGAAGTGTTGCAACGTCTTGTTGAGAGTGGTGAGACGGTACTTGTAATTGAGCATAATTTAGATGTTATTAAAACAGCTGATTATATTATTGACCTTGGACCAGAAGGCGGAGACAAAGGCGGACAAATCGTTGCTTCCGGAACGCCAGAGCAAGTAGTGAAAGAAGAGCGCTCTTATACAGGTAAGTATTTAAAAGAGATTTTAGATCGTGATAAAGCAAGAATGAAAGAGAAAATAAAAGAAGTAGAGTTATCACAATAAGTTGTTAATGAAAGCCGAGTGGGAATTGCACTCGGTTTTTATTTCACTAAGGAAAACTAGTAAGGTTGTTAATAGGTATACAAGCATGAAGGATAGAATAAGTTGATATAAGCGCTCGTATGATACTTGCGTTTATTGTCTATTAGCGTATGATGAAATATATATGTTAAAAGGATGTGTAAGGAAATGAGATGGATTGTATCACTTCTTGTAAATAGCGTTGTGTTAATAGCTGTATCCGGACTTTTAAAAGGGGTTGCACCAGACGCATTTTACATAGCAAATATACAAACTGCAATTATTGCGAGTATTATATTGGCGATTTTAAACGTATTTGTAAAGCCGCTTTTAATTTTAATTACGCTACCGATTACTCTTGTAACTTTCGGTTTCTTCTTAATTGTTATTAATGCGATTACGTTAAAGATGACGGATTCGTTATTAGGGGACGCCTTTAATATATCTGGATTTGGTGTAGCGATTGTTGCGGCAATTTGTATTTCTATTTTTAATATGATAATTGAAAAAGTAATTGTTGAACCATTACATGAAAAAAAGAGAAAATGACAAAAAGAAAAACATTTCATGATTCATATGAAATGTTTTTTTCTATTTATTAGAAACCGAGTTTCTTGTTTCCAGAAAAAAATGGTACAATATCCGATAGAATGGAATTTTACATCAAATGAGACTGAACCCGCAGCGGAGTGGAGGTTTATACATATGCCGAAAGTAAGGACAAAAGATTTAATTGAACAATTCCAATTGGAGTTAGTAAGTGGTGAAGAAGGGATTCATCGTCCGATTGATACGAGTGATTTATCGCGACCTGGAATTGAAATGGCAGGATTTTTTACATATTATCCAGCTGATCGCGTGCAGCTTCTTGGGAAAACGGAGCTTACGTTCTTTGATACGTTAACGACAGAGCAAAAGCAAGAGAGAATGAAAGCGCTTTGTACTGAGGAGACGCCTTGTATTATTGTAACTCGTAATCAAGATGTACCGGATGAGTTATTACAAGCATCACGTGAATCAGGCGTGCCTTTATTACGTTCTGCTCAAACGACGACGAGATTATCAAGTCGTTTAACAAACTATTTAGAAGGTAAGTTAGCGCCAACAACAGCTGTTCATGGTGTGTTAGTAGATATTTATGGTGTTGGTGTTTTAATTACAGGTCAAAGTGGTGTCGGGAAAAGTGAGACAGCGCTTGAACTTGTAAAGCGTGGTCACCGCCTTGTTGCGGATGATAGCGTAGAAATTCGTCAAGAAGATGAAGATACATTAGTAGGGAGCTCACCTGATTTAATTGAGCACTTATTAGAAATTCGTGGTCTAGGTATCATTAACGTAATGACGTTATTCGGTGCAGGGGCAGTACGAAATTATAAACGTATTACACTTGTTATTAATCTTGAAATTTGGGATCAAAAGAAAAATTATGATCGCTTAGGTCTTGATGAAGAGAAGATGAAGATTATTGATACAGAACTTACGAAGATTACACTTCCAGTTCGTCCTGGTCGAAACTTGGCTGTTATTATTGAAGTAGCAGCGATGAACTTCAGATTAAAACGTATGGGAGTCAATGCGGCACAACAGTTCTCTGAACGATTAATGAGTGCGATTGAGTTAGGAAATCAAGAGTAGACTCTGGAGAGGGAGGTCATATATATGCTGTTAGGTTCTGTACCACAGCTTGACCGTATAGCAGTCCAACTTGGGCCGTTCCCTGTTTATTGGTATGGGGTTATTATCGGTACAGGTGTGCTATTAGGTCTTTGGCTAGCAACCCGCGAGGGAGAAAGGCTTGGTATTCACAAAGATACATTTATCGACCTTGTATTAATCGCAGTACCAATTGCCATTCTTTTTGCGAGAATGTATTATGTCATTTTTGAATGGGAATATTATTCGCAAAATCCGAGTCAAATTATTAATATTCGTCAAGGTGGTTTGGCGATTCATGGTGGTTTAATCGGGGCTGTTATTACAGGAATCCTTTTTGCGAAACGACGCGGGCTTTCATTCTGGAAGTTAGCGGATATTGCTGCGCCGAGTATTTTACTAGGACAAGCAATTGGCCGATGGGGAAACTTTATGAACCAAGAGGCGCATGGTGATGAAGTAACGAGACAGTTTTTAGAAGGTCTTCATTTACCAGATTTCATTATTAATCAAATGTACATTGATGGTGTGTATTATCACCCAACGTTTTTATATGAATCATTATGGAACTTTGCAGGTGTTATTTTACTACTCGCGTTACGAAAAGTGAATTTACGCCGTGGTGAATTATTCTTCACATATTTAATTTGGTATTCAGTGGGACGCTTCTTCGTAGAAGGTTTGCGTACAGATAGTTTAATGTTAGGACCACTTCGTATTGCACAAGTAATGTCTATTGGAATTGTTGTTATTTCTATCATTTTCATTATTGTGAGACGAAAAATGGGGCAAGCTGATAAAAGATATTTAGAAAATTAGAGAAAAGTAGCATCTTATATAAGATGCTGCTTCTTTCATATTCAGGTAATGAAAGGATTAAGGACGATGAAAATAAATACAGTGTTATTTGATTTAGATGGAACGTTAATTAATACAAATGAACTTATTATCTCTTCTTTTTTACATACGTTAAATCACTATTATTCTAATCAGTATAAGCGTGAAGATGTATTGCCATTTATCGGTCCATCTTTGCATGATACTTTTAGTAAAATTGATGCAAGTAAGGTTGAAGAGATGATTACATGTTATCGTCAATTTAATCATGAGCATCATGATGAATTAGTGGAAGAGTATGAAACTGTATATGAAACGGTTCAAGAATTGAAGAAGAAAGGTTATAAGATCGGCATCGTTACAACGAAAGCGAGACAGACGGTTGAAATGGGATTAAAGCTTTCGAAACTTGATCAGTTTTTTGATGTTGTCGTGACGATTGATGATGTGGAACATGTGAAACCACATCCAGAACCACTTCAAAAAGCACTCGAATTATTAGATGCAAAGCCAGAAGAAACATTGATGGTTGGTGATAATCATCATGATATCGTCGGTGGACAAAATGCAGGTACGAAAACAGTAGCGGTTTCATGGACATTGAAAGGTAGAGCGTATTTAGAAGCGTATAAACCAGATTATGTGCTAGATAAAATGAGTGATTTACTACCGATTTTGTCCCGCATTAACGGGTAGTAAGATTCCTGCCGGTTAAAGTGTCACTTCATATAAGTAGAGGAGAGAGTTCAGTGCGACGGACAACGCGCTATCCTGTTTCAGGAGAAAATTCATTGTGGAATGTGTATAAAACAGTTTCTTTTTGGAAGGTAATGAAAAACTTTATTATCATCCAAATCGCACGTTACACGCCATTTTTATCCGTAAAGAATTGGTTATATCGCACGTTTTTACGGATGGAAGTAGGAAAGAAAACGTCGTTTGCACTTATGGTAATGCCAGATATTATGTTTCCAGAAAAGATTACTGTGGGAGACAATTCAATTATCGGCTATAATACAACGCTTTTAGCGCATGAATATTTAATTCGTGAGTATCGACTCGGAGAAATCGTCATAGGGAATGAAGTTATGATTGGAGCGAATACGACAATTTTACCAGGTGTGACAATTGGAGATGGAGCTATCGTTTCTGCAGGCACACTTGTCCATAAAGATGTACCAGGCGGCGCTTTCGTAGGCGGAAATCCGATGCGTATTATTTATACGAAAGAGGAAATGGCCACTAGAGAAGGTTGATGTTAAAAATGTAACATTTCCCTTCTGTTTTTATGAATAAAAAGGAAATAATTGAGTATAATATACTGTTTTGTTTTTTACGGAATCGTTTATACTTATAGATAGAAGAATGTGTGAACGAAGAAAACAAAAAACTGGAGGATATATGGGGAAAAATCAAAGAATATATAAGGAGAACGGACAAGTTATCTCTTTTAATCAGTTAGCGGACTTCTTTTATAAAAAAGGGATGAGGGCTTATAAAGGGCAAAAATTGCAAGATGCAATTAAATATTTTCGAAGAGCAGCACAAAGCGAAAAGGAGCCGTTTATTTTATGCCAACTAGCAATAGCATTATCTGAATCTGGTGAATATCAAGAGTCGAATCAGATATTTCTAAAGCTTGTTAGATCCAATCCTGAACTTGAGCAATGCTATTATTTTATTTCAAATAATTATGCATATATGGGCTTGTTTCAACAGGCGAAGAAGTATGCAGAGCGATATTTAGAAGTTGCGGAAGAGAAGGAATTTGTAAAAGATACATTAGAATTGCTTGAGATTATGGAAGAAGATGCAATGGGTGCGGAAGAGATTGAGGATGAAGATGAGCTAATTGTTATGCAAGAAGAAGCGAACCGCTACATTCGTAACGGACAATTAGAAGAGGCGATTGCTACACTAGAAGTTGTTACGAAAGAATATCCAGAATTTTGGTCAGGACATAATAATTTAGCGATTGCACATTTTCAATCAGGTAATGTAGATCAAGCGCTTAAGTTAACAGAAATGATTTTAGAGAAAAATCCTGGTAATATGCATGCGCTTTGTAATACGCTTATTTTTCTATATTCAATTGGAGAGCATAAGCAAGTAGAGTCATTAGCGGGGCAGTTAGTTTCGGTATATCCAATTTCATTTGAGCATCGTTTGAAACTTGGAACAACGCTTGCAACAATTGGTCATTTTGAACCTGCATATAAATGGTTCAAAGTATTAAAGCGTCAAGGTTATGAAGGAGATGTCAGTTTTTATTACTGGTTTGCATACTCTGCGTATATGGTGAAGGAACAGCAAGTAGCTGAAAAAATGTGGCAACATGTTGTAGAATTGCATCCTGATAAAAAAGGAAAAGAACCGTGGAATGCACTGAATTTAGCAGATGAAGGACAAAATCTTTTATTTGAAGAGCTACGAAAATCATTTCAGCAAAGTACGACACTAGAAGAGAAAATGCTAGCTTTATATTTAATGAATGAATTGTCAACACCAGAGAAGGTTGGATTCTTCTTTGATGTAACGCAAGCGAAAAATGGTGTTCCAATCGTATCGCAACTTGCAAAATATTTCTTTTTACTTAATAGTCATAAAAGTATCCCAGCTGATTTACAGCAATTTGAACAGTGCGTACGAATCGCGGATGCATTATACAATTATACGAAAAAAGACGATGAATTAATCGAAGAGTGTTTAAATTTTTGGTTTTGCACGTTCATACGTTTATATACATCTGGAGCGACCTTTACAAATGTGTACGGTTGGTCAGCGGCAATTGAATACATTGTGCGCGGCGAACAAAGAAATAAGATGACACAGGCAGAGCTTGGTGATGTATATAATGTATCTGTAGCGACTGTACGAAAGTATGTGCAGGCTGTTAAGCGCACGCACACGTAGGGTAGGCAAATCATTGGGAAAAAAATGATGCTAACAGTATAATGAGGGTAACTTAATGTGTATGAATGAATGGGAGTGAATAGTGTGTCAGAAGAAAAAATTTATGATGTCATTATTATTGGTGCAGGACCAGCTGGTATGACAGCTGCGGTATATACATCTCGTGCGAATTTAAGCACACTGATGCTTGAGCGTGGTATCCCAGGTGGACAAATGGCAAATACAGAAGATGTAGAGAACTATCCAGGTTATGAGTCTATTTTAGGACCAGACTTATCAAATAAAATGTTTGAGCATGCGAAGAAATTTGGTGCTGAATATGCATACGGTGATGTGAAAGCAATCATCGATGGTAAAGAGTACAAAACAATTATTGCTGGTAAAAAAGAATATAAAGCACGTGCAATTATCGTTGCAAGCGGTGCAGAGTATAAAAAAATTGGTGTGCCAGGTGAAACAGAACTTGGCGGCCGGGGTGTATCATATTGTGCAGTATGTGATGGTGCATTCTTTAAAGGGAAAGAACTTGTTGTTATTGGCGGCGGAGATTCTGCTGTTGAAGAGGGTGTATTCTTAACACGCTTCGCATCAAAAGTAACGATCGTTCACCGTCGTGACACTCTTCGTGCACAGAAAATTTTACAAGATCGTGCTTTCCAAAATGAGAAAGTAGATTTCATTTGGAATCACACTATAAAAGAAATTAACGATGCAAATGGTAAAGTAGGAAGCGTAACACTTGTAGATGTAAACAGCGGAGAAGAGCAAGAAGTTAAAACTGACGGCGTTTTCATATACATCGGTATGTTACCATTATCAAAACCGTTTGTTGAGCTAGGTATTACAAATGAAAATGGTTATGTTGAAACGAACGAGCGTATGGAAACGAAAGTTCCTGGTATTTTCGCAGCTGGTGATGTTCGTGAAAAAATGCTTCGTCAAATTGTAACGGCAACAGGCGATGGTAGTATTGCAGCGCAGAGTGCACAGCATTATATAGAAGAGTTAGTAGAGGAACTAAAGACTGTAACAGAAAAATAAGGGTGTTTTTTCCTTTTTGGAAGAAAGCTACCGATAGGTGGCTTTCTTTTTTTTGTTCAAATGTCAAACTTTTGTCAAAAATAATTAAGAATATAGTGTTTCTTATTGTTATACTAGAATTTACGGGAAAAATCACTATAAGAAATGAGGAATTTATTCAGTATGGAATGGCGTAATATATATCGTGGATTTTGTATGGGCGTTAGTGATTTAATTCCTGGTGTGAGCGGCGGAACAATCGCTGTTGTGTTGGGGATTTATGAACAATTGCTCGCAGCAATTAGCGGATTCTTTAGTCGTGAATGGAAAAAACATTTAGCGTTTTTAATCCCACTTGCAGCTGGTGTAGCGGCAGCTTTTCTAACGTTAAGTCATGTTATTAAATATTTATTAGCAAATCATTATGAACCGACTCAATTTTTCTTCCTCGGTTTAATTATTAGTATATTACCGATGTTAATGAGAGAAGCTGATGCAAAGGCAACGTTTAAAGGTAGTCATATTGCCTTATTAATAATTGCAGCAATTCTTGTTGCAATAACAGCATTCTTTAAACCAGATAAGGCAGCTGATCCGATTACGACGTTAACAATTTTAAATGCAATTGGTTTATTTTTCGCAGGATGGATGGCTAGTATGGCTATGCTTCTTCCTGGAATTAGTGGATCGTTTATTTTATTAATTATTGGTGTGTATCCGACAGCAATTAACGCTTTAACTACACTCAATTTACCGTTAATCGTGGTTATCGGTGCCGGAGTGATGGCCGGATTTGTTGTAAGTAGTAAAGGAATTAGTTATTTGTTAGATCGTTATAAAAGTATGACATTTGCGGCAATTATTGGGCTCGTTATCGGGTCGATTGTCATTGTGTTCCCTGGCATTCCGACTGGTGGAATTTCAATTGTAAGTTCAATTATTACTTTTATTTTAGGATTTGCGGTTGTTACTTATTTCGGTAAGAAATAAGTGTTTTAATCCCCTTAACGATAAAAATCGTTAAGGGGATTTTTATGTGCTATTCATGGGAAGTAAGGTATTTTGATTGCTTGTTATAGAAAGAATTTTTACAATTGCTTAGCGAAAGGGGACTGGCACCTTCGTTGTAGCAAACTGTTTTTGATAGTATAATGAAATGAGTATGCAGTGAGAAATTTTGCTGCAAGTAGCTGAGGTGAAGAAACATGCAAAGAGTGACAAACTGTGTGTTAATTAGAGATAATGAAGTACTCTTACTCCAAAAACCTCGCCGAAATTGGTGGGTTGCACCGGGCGGGAAAATGGAGCGTGGTGAGACAGTAAGAGATTCCGTTGTTCGCGAGTATCGTGAAGAAACAGGTATTTATTTAAAGAATCCAGCATTAAAAGGGGTCTTCACTTTTGTCATCCAAGAAGGTGATAAAGTTGTTTCTGAATGGATGATGTTCTCCTTTTTAGCAACAGATTTTGCAGGAGAAAACAAATTAGAGAGCGAAGAAGGCATCATTGGTTGGCATACATTTGATAAAATTGATGATTTAGCAATGGCACCAGGAGATTATCACATTATTGATTATTTAATTAAAGGGAATGGTATAATCTACGGTACATTTGTATATACCCCAGATTTTGAGTTGCTTTCATATCGATTAGATCCGAGTTAAACCTGCAAGGAGAGGATACGATGACAGAGAATAATGATATAAAAATGGTAATTATTACAGGGATGTCTGGAGCTGGAAAGACGGTAGCGTTACAAAGTTTCGAAGATTTAGGATATTTTTGTGTAGATAATTTACCACCGATGTTATTGCCGAAGTTTATTGAACTTATGGCAGATTCAAAAGGAAAAATGAATAAAGTGGCACTCGGTATTGATTTACGTGGCCGAGAGTTTTTTGAATATTTATGGGGAGCGCTTGATGATTTATCAGAACGTACATGGATTATTCCTCATATTTTATTTTTAGATGCGAAAGATAGCACACTTGTAACTCGTTATAAAGAAACGAGACGTTCGCATCCACTTGCGCCAACTGGCTTGCCGTTAAAGGGAATTGAAGCTGAGCGTGGTCTCTTAACTGATATGAAGGCACGAGCGAATATTGTGCTTGATACATCTGATTTGAAACCGAAAGAACTACGAGAAAAAATTGTTCACTTATTCTCAACAGAAACTGAGCAAGCATTTCGTGTAAATGTTATGTCATTTGGATTTAAGTACGGAATTCCAATTGATGCTGATTTAGTATTTGATGTTCGTTTTTTACCAAATCCATATTATATTCCACATATGAAGCCATTAACAGGACTGGATGAAGAAGTTTCGTCGTATGTGTTGAAATTTAATGAAACACATAAGTTTTTAGAGAAATTGACGGATCTTATCACTTTCATGCTGCCTCATTATAAAAGAGAAGGTAAGAGTCAACTTGTAATTGCGATTGGATGTACGGGTGGGCAACATCGTTCTGTTACGCTTACAGAGTACCTTGGGAAACATTTGAAACCAGAGTATAGCGTTCATGTATCTCATCGTGATGTGGAGAAGAGAAAGGGCCATTAGGGGATGAAAAAAGAGAGAAAACCTAAAATTGTTATCATGGGAGGTGGAACTGGACTTTCTGTTTTATTAAGGGGATTAAAACAATATCCTGTTGATATTACAGCAGTTGTAACAGTAGCCGACGATGGAGGCAGTTCAGGTAGACTACGTGATGAGCTAGAAATTCCACCTCCAGGTGATATTCGTAACGTACTTGTTGCGTTATCGGATGTAGAACCATTAGTGGAGGCTTTATTTCAGCACCGTTTTACAACTGGAGACGGACTGAAAGGGCATGCGTTAGGAAATTTATTGTTGGCAGGTATGACTTCGATTACAGGAGACTTTTACCACGCGATTACGGAAACGAGTAAAGTATTAAATGTCAGAGGACGTGTATTACCAGCAGCGAATCAAAGTGCGGTACTTCATGCAGAATTAGAAGATGGAGAAATTGTAACAGGTGAATCAAAGATTCCTCATTTCGGGAAGAAGATTAATCGTGTCTTTTTAACTCCAGAAGATGTAGAACCGTTATGTGAAACGTTGACGGAAATTAAACGAGCTGATTTGCTTGTTTTCGGTCCAGGAAGTCTGTACACAAGTATATTACCGAATTTAGTTGTTAACAAAATTGGAGACGCTGTTCTTGCTGCAAAAGCGAAGAAGGTATATGTATGTAATGTTATGACGCAAGCGGGCGAAACGAAGGGTTATACTGCGTTTGATCATGTGCAGGCGTTACATGATCATTTAGGTAAACCATTTATCGACACTGCGATTGTAAATAATCGTGATATTCCTCATGAATTACGTAAGTTATATGAGGAAGAGATGTCGGAACCAGTTGCACTGGATACAAATCGTTTTGCTGAACATAATATCGAAATCATTCAAGATAGATTAGCGAAATATGATGAGCGTGTTGTAAGGCATGATACATTAAAGTTAGCTTCTATTTTATATTCATTGTTATAAATGTGCGTTGCCTCGTTTGAGGTAACGCTCCTCATTCATATAGGACAAGATTTTTGTTCCAAAGTAATAGTATAAGGAGGTGTTGACTGTGTCATTTGCATCAGAAACAAAGAAAGAGTTGACCAACCTTGAAATGAAGGAATGCTGTGAGAAATCGGAATTATCGGCGTTGCTTCGAATGAACGGATCGCTTTCTTTTTCAAACCGTCGCCTATCTATCGATATTCAAACGGAAAATGCAGCAATTGCAAGAAGGATTTATACGCTTTTGAAAAAAGGATATGATGTGACGGTAGAATTACTTGTTCGTAAAAAAATGCGATTGAAGAAAAATAATGTATATATCGTGCGGCTTGTTGAGAAGTCTCGCGAAATATTAGCAGATCTTCACATTGTTCGAGATGACTTTTCGTTTATTCGAAATATATCGCAGGAATTAATCGAGAAGAAATGTTGTAAACGATCGTATTTACGCGGTGCATTTTTAGCAGGTGGTTCAGTAAATAACCCAGAAACATCATCTTATCATTTAGAGATCTTTTCGTTATATAAGGAACATAATGATTCTATATGTGAACTGATGAACGGATTTGATTTAAATAGTAAGACGTTGGAAAGAAGAAAAGGGTACATTACGTATTTGAAAGAAGCTGAAAAAATTACAGAGTTTTTAAATATTATAGGTGCTCATAATGCACTTTTAAGATTTGAAGATATTCGAATTGTTCGCGATATGCGTAATTCAGTAAATCGTTTAGTTAACTGCGAAACAGCTAATTTAAATAAAACAATTGGTGCAGCGCTAAGGCAAATTGAGAACATCCGCTATATTGATGAGACGGTTGGGCTTGATATTTTGCCAGATAAATTAAGAGAAATTGCACAGTTACGAAGAGATTATCAAGATGTAACATTGAAAGAGTTAGGTGAGATGGTATCCGGGGGGAAAATTAGTAAATCGGGTATTAATCATCGTTTGCGTAAAATCGATGAAATTGCAGAGAAATTACGCGCGGGGGAAACAGTAGCAAAAAAATAAAAGGTTAAAGGGGAAATGGAGCTGTGGTTCAAAAACTGGTTAAAGTGGCATTAAAAAACGGCTTACAAGCACGTCCGGCTGCGTTGTTTGTACAAGAGGCAAATCGCTTTCATGCGGATATCTTCATCGAGAAAGATGGAAAGACAGTGAATGCAAAGAGCATAATGGGGATTATGAGCTTAGCAATCGGAACTGGTAGCATGATTACAATCACAACAGAAGGTTCAGATGCAGAAGAGGCTTTGGAAGCATTAACTGCATATGTACAATAAAGGGTTATCGCGAATGTGCGATAGCTTTTTTTATTTTGTTACTTGCGGGCATTCTGTTTGGTGCGGGGTAACAATCAGTCGGGGTATGTTGGTGGTTCATGCTTGTCGGAAATTGTCGGTAAGTCGATAAGTTGTGTCGAAACGCCGATATAATTTGAGTTGTGGTCGATAAAATTGAAAAATCGCTGATATATTGGATTAGATACTAGGTGGGGTATGTGATACCCTTGTACATAATAAAAAAAGCGCCCTGTTGACGGGCGCTTCCGCTTTTAGTTGTATCTAGCTCCAGCGGCTAAAATCTCCGGTCGTTTCGCCCCTTCATTCGAGGCAAAAAGCGCCTCGGAATCAGGGGCTCCAACGCCCTGCGATTCTGAACGAGCCGCTTCTGCTTTTAAGTGTATCTAGCTCCAGCGGCTAGAATCTCCGGTCGTTTCGCCCCTTCATTCGAGGCAAAAAGCACCTCGGAATCAGGGGCTCCAACGCCCTGCGATTCTGAACGAGCCGCTTCTGCTTTTAAGTGTATCCAGCTCCAGCGGCTAGAATCTCCGGTCGTTTCGCCCCTTCATTCGAGGCAAAAAGCGCCTCGGAATCAGGGGCTCCAACGCCCTGCGATTCTGAACGAGCCGCTTCTGCTTTTAAGTGTATCCCAG
>NZ_QNRN01000003.1:374689-463588 GCF_003315125.1 Bacillus sp. DB-2
CGTTTCGCCCCTTCATTCGAGGCAAAAAGCGCCTCGGAATCAGGGGCTCCAACGCCCTGCGATTCTGAACGAGCCGCTTCTGCTTTTAAGTGTATCCAGCTCCAGCGGCTAGAATGGTTGGTGGTTTCGCTTCTTCCGTCGAGGTAAAAAGCACCTCTTTGTCAGAAGCTCCATCCCCCTCTCATTCTGAACGAGCCGCTTCTGCTTTTAGATGTATCCAGGCGGCTAGAACAGTCGGTCGTTTCACCCCTTCATTCGAGGCAAAAGGCGCCTCGGAATCAGGGGTTCCAACTTCCTCCTGTTCTAAACGAGCCGCCTCCGCTTTTAAGTGTATTAACGATTTGTAAAGATCTTATCGATTAAGCCGTATTCTAGAGCTCTTTCTGCTGTCATGAAGTTGTCGCGGTCTGTGTCGCGTTGTAGAACTTCAAGTGGTTGACCTGTGCGGTCAGCAAGAATTTGGTTTAATTTTTCACGTAAGAATAGGATACGTTTTGCAGCGATTTCGATTTCAGTCGCTTGACCTTGTGCTCCGCCAAGTGGTTGGTGAATCATAACTTCACTGTTTGGAAGTGCGTAACGTTTTCCTTTTTCACCTGCTGCAAGTAAGAATGCACCCATAGATGCAGCCATACCGATACAGATTGTTGATACTTGTGGTTTAATAAACTGCATTGTATCGTAAATTGCCATACCAGCTGTGATAGAACCACCAGGGCTGTTGATGTAAATGTGAATATCTTTTTCTGGATCTTGAGATTCCAAGAATAAAAGCTGGGAAACGATTGAGTTTGCTACGTTGTCATCAATTGCGCTACCAAGCATAATGATGCGATCCTTTAATAGTCGAGAGTAAATATCGTAAGCGCGTTCTCCACGATTTGTTTGTTCAATTACTGTAGGAATTAAATTCATCTGTTATTTCCTCCTTTAAAAGCTTTCTTAGTCTTATAATACAATTATGGTCAATGAAGGTCAAACGAAACCACTTTAAATCAAAAAATATGTAGTTGTATCATGATTTATTCGCTATGTTTTTAAAATTCCCTGCTTATGTATCTTCAACATCATAACCGAATTACATAAATTTAAACGTGATTAATGGTGTGGAAAAGGCAAAAGAACGCCTTTTGTATAGAAGCGTTCTTTCATTTTTTATTCTTTTAACAGATAGGTTACTTTATTTAAGATTTTCTCGATTTGTTTTGCATTTTTACTATACATATCACTCGCTGATTTTGATTTCGTTTCTAAAGAGAATAATTCAAGATCAGCATTGCATTTCTTTAAGGATGCAAATAATAAAGGCTTGTTTTGAGGAGAAGGCATTTGGAGTTTATCATTATAGATGTCGATAGTAAGTTGTCCGTATGAATCAACTTGACCAAGAAAGACATTTTCAATGACAACACCGAGTTTTTCTAGCTCAGAATGTAACCAAGCGCGATTATGTCCGCTAGCAGAAAGAGGTTCATCTAGTACATTTCCATCCATAATAACAGTTTGCGGTTCTTTTTCGTTTGGCACTTTTAAGCTGATATCTTTTGCTGTAAGTGGTTGGCGATCTTTCTTTAATAATACATTTAATTCACCGCTCGGTTCTAGTACAGCAAATTCAACATCAGCTATGCTGAACGCATTTTTTCCTCTGAGAAGCTCAAGTAATTCATCACTTGTATACTTTTCTTTCTTTAAGTTATCTTCAAGTATTTTTCCATCTTTTATTAATACGGTAGATTTTCCTTCAAAAAAATCTCGAGCTGTTTTGTTCTTTAAAGAGAGGATTCCTGTGAAAAACGGTACCACAGCGAAAATGAGTATCGCAAAGACGCCGTGGAAAAATTTTGAATCAAGCCCTGTAGATACTTGGGCAGCGATGTCACCGATTGTCATTCCGGCTATGTATTCAAAAAAGGAGAGCTGAGAGATTTGTCTTTTTCCTAACCATTTCGTAATAGCGAATAAAATAATTAATATGAATACAGAGCGAAGAATGACAAGTGTCCATTCCGGCAGGTGAGACATAGTCATTTCCTCCAGTCTACTTAAAACCCTTTATATTGAGGTTCCTCACGTTCTAATACTGAAATTCTATTCTGTAAATCGGTGATGATGCTGTCCATTTCTAACATACATTCATGAAATACACGTTTTGATTCCGCGTCCTGTGAATTTAGTGAAAGGGAGCTTAAACTTGCTTGAGCGCCCCTTACACTGGCAAGGCAGGTTTTAACGCTAGCGATAACTGTCATACGAACACCTTATCCTTTCGGTTTGAATAGCAATGCTCCAATGAAGCCGAAAATAATGGCAGCTGATACACCAGCACTCGTTACTTTAAACATGCCGGTAATAACGCCGACGATGCCATGTTTGGCTGCTTCCTCCATCGCGCCATGAACGAGGGCATTACCGAAACTTGTAATAGGTACAGTTGCGCCAGCGCCTGCAAAGTCGATTAATGGTTCATACAGATTGAATCCATCTAATATAGCTCCAGCAACAACGAGTGTTGCCATCGTATGAGCGGGGGTTAGTTTGCCGACATCAAACATAAGCTGTCCGATTACGCATATGAGTCCACCAATGACGAAAGCCCAGAAAAAAATCATTGCGTTGCACCTCCAAATTCAATCGAAACAGCGTGAGCGATACACGGAATCGTTTCTTCTTGTTGGAATGTAAGTGGAGATAGTAAAGCGCCTGTCGCAACGACAAGTATTTTTTTGAATTCTCCTCTTTTCATTCGGTTTAATAAATGTCCGTATACGACTGTTGCTGAACAGCCTGGACCACTTCCACCAGCTATGACAGGTTGACCTTCTCTATAAATGATGATTCCGCAATCTTGAAATTGCTCGCTCTTTACCTTTGTTCCATGTTTATGTAGTAGGTCGTAAGCAATTTCGCGACCGACATGTCCAAGGTCACCTGTTACGATTAAGTCGTAATAAGAGGCGTCAATTTGTCGTTCGCGTAAATGAGCTTCAATCGTATCGACAGCAGCTGGGGCCATCGCGCCACCCATATTAAAAGGATCTGTTAGTCCCATATCAATAACTCGTCCAATGGTGGCCGATGTTACTTGTGGACCATATCCAGTGTCGCTTAAAATAGCCGCGCCTGCACCGGTCACTGTCCACTGAGCCGTAGGAGGTTTTTGACCACCATATTCAGTTGGATAGCGGAATTGTTTTTCTACCGCAGCGTTATGACTTGATGCCCCAGTTAATAAATACTTTGCACCTTTTGCATTTACGATACTTGCGCCGAGTGCTAAGCCTTCCATAGAGGTAGAACAGGCGCCGAATAAACCGAGATAAGGTGTTCCGAGTGTGCGGCATGCAAAGCTCGTTGGAGTTATTTGGTTAATTAAATCCCCTGCGAGTACGAATTGAATATCGTCTTTACGGAGCTGCGCCTTTTCGGTAGCGCGGCTACAAGCTTCTTCAAATAAAATTTTATGCGCCTTTTCGTAAGAATCTTGTCCGAGCCATAAATCTTCATGCAGGGTATCGAAGTCTTCAGGGATTTTTCCATTTGCCTCAAATGGGCCGCCGACTACACCTGTTGAGATGATAACTGGTTTGTTTTCGAATACCCATGTTCGGTGTCCTTGTAACATTTACAGCCCTCCCCATTGAAAGAGAATTGTTTTAATAAGAGCGATGACAAAAGCTGAAAATACGCCAAATAAGATGACCGATCCTGCTAGTTTAAACATGTTACCACCAACGCCGAGAACGAATCCTTCTGTCCGATGTTCAATACATGCGGCAATAACAGAGTTACCAAATCCAGTAACGGGAACTGCGGTACCAGCACCAGCAAATTGCCCAAGGCGATCGTAGACGCCAAATCCCGTCAGTAGCATGGAGATAAAAATAAGAGTTGCAACAGTAGGGTTCCCGGCAGAGCGTTCAGTGAAATCAAAATAGGTAATATAAAAGGTGGAAATCAGTTGACCTATTAGACAAATTAATCCCCCGACGAAAAAAGCTTTTATACAATTTTTTAAAACGGGGCGCTTCGGTTCGCGCTGTTGTTCGAATTTTTTATATTCTTGTTGCACAGGTGTTAAATTTTTATCTTTACTAGACATTTGAATCCTTCCTTCTCTTTTAGAAAACTTAAATATTAGATCCCATTTCTGATTGAATGAGTTTCAATTGATCTTTAATGCCATCCTTGCTTATTTTCTTGTTCTTAATTTTGTTTTCAAGTTCTTCTATGAGCATAAAAATCTTTTTGTCTGTACTTACACGAATATCGAAAGTAGGGTTTTCATCACTTAGCTTCTTTTTTAATTTACTTCGTAAAGGTTTTAAACCAAATCTTTCGTGATGTTCAGGTTTGATGGCTATGTAAAGATCTAAATTTGTATTAACTGCGGTAGCTTCTGTAATTCCCTCTATAGTGAGAGCTTTTTTCTTAGCGTCTTGCGATATAGATTGATTAAAGGATTCTGTACTCATTTTTGTTAATTTAGGGCCCTTTTTCTCATCTGTTCGCTTAGCTTCTTCTTTCTTTACCTTTTTATCTAACGGGCTATTATCACATCCGGTAAGTGAACCGAATAGGAGCATAAATAACGCGGTTATGATTCCGAGTTTTCGCATTATAATCATTCCATTTCTATTGCATTATGTAATTTGAGAAAAAAGGATGATTGCATATCACCCTTTTTCTCAAATTGTGTACCATTAGATGAAATGGCACTTTTGGTTATTGCTGTGTGTATTGTGGTTCTTCTTGCTGGACTTCTTCAACACGCGGGTTTAAAGAATCGATAATTGTTTGTGTTTGCTGCGCAGCTGTTTGGAAAAGTTGCTTTGCTTGTTGGTTATCCGTATCAAGAGCGAATCCCTCTAAGCTAGCTTGTGCACTTTTTAATCCAGAAACAGTTTGCTTTAATTTTGTAATTACAGTCATTGAATGAAGCCCCCTTTGGAATATCAATTCAAAGATTATAATTTGTGAGTTGGGGTGAATTTATGATTGGAAAATTAAGGGGAAGGATATGTTTTATAGGCTCCTAGCTAAGGTATATAAAGGATTAAGGGGATATTTTTATTGATTTAGATGGATTTTATTGCTATTATTATGAGAAGAAAATAAGCAGGTATTTACTTGTTGTATTTCACTTCTATTAGAGGTTTTTCGCAAGAAATTAAATGTGGAAAAGCGGAATAGAAGAAGGCTTAAAACCTTGATAATAAACGGTTTATAAAATTTTATCATGCGCCCATAGCTCAGTCGGATAGAGCGGTGGTTTCCGGTACCACGTCTGGTATGAATAAGGAAGCTAATCGAGGGTTAGGCGCTATATAAAGCCGTTTGGTAGTGTTTTTGACGCTTAACTTGAGCGAGAACAAACCGCAATTGTCCTACGAAGGCATTAGCGAGTTAGTGTCGCATAGTTAAGATGTACTACGGACTGTTAAATGAGGATAACGATAATATATTTACGGAGAGCTTCCGTCTGAAAAATTTCAGATAGGGGGCTCTTTTTTATTATGTTAAAAAATAGGAGAGTTGTAAAAAGAAGAAGAGAAATAGTCGATTTTATTGATGCTACCGAAGAATTGAACACAGAAATGGTGATAAGAATCGTTACGCAGGCATTTCAAGCGGAAGGGTTTAGAAAGCGCACTATCGATGATTACACAAAGCTCTTTCGTTATTTTATGCGAGAGTTAAACATTGATAAAGTCGAGATTATTACCGTGAAACATGTGCAAATGTATATTAATAAATTGATTAGTCGGGAGTTAGCGCCCGCTACTGTAAATATTCGTATATCGGCATTAAAATCAGTTTTTAAGCGACTAAATGAACAAGGATATATCAAAAGTAATCCTGCGGTGGACTTCGTGAAATTGCGCACGGATGAATCGCCGATCTTTACGCTAAATAACAATCAAATCAAGCGCCTCTTTTGTGTTGTAGATAAGACTACCTACGCAGGATATAGAGATTACTGCGCTATGTTGCTTATGTTACATTGTGGTCTACGTGTGAATGAAGTTAATCAGTTAGAGGCTAACGATTTGGATTTTGACAATCTGACGATCATGTTGTCGGGCGCTAAGAATAAAAATCGTAAAACTAGAGCCGTACCTATGACGAAGAAACTAGCGGAAGAGTTACGAATGCTTATCGATGAAAGTCGGGAGTATTTTGAAGGCACGACAAACGTCTTCCTAACGCAAGATGGAAATTCGATAGATAATGATTTGTTGCGTAAGCGTATGTATCGCTATGGACAGTTAGCGGGGCTTTCAAAAGAATGCCGCCCATCGCCGCATAGTTTACGTCATACCTTTGCTACGAACTTTTTACGGAATGGTGGAAGTGTTAACGCATTAATGCGAATTATGGGACATGCGGACATTACGACAACTATGCGATATGTCCGTCTAAATGATGAAGCAGTAAAAGAACAATATGAAAAAGTAGCCGCTAAGAACGACTACGGGGTTTAAAGCAAATAAAAGAGCCGTACGTTGCAGCGTACGACCCAAAACAATTCAGCTTAGAACTAAATAGCGGAAATCACCGCATATTCAGTAACAATTAAATAACGGATATTACCGTCATTCAGTACCCCCATTATAAATTTTTCAAAAATATAATGCAAGGGGTTTAGTTTCTTGTTGTCTTTTTTAGACAATTGGAAGCGTTGGTGTGCGGTAATTCCGAACGTGGAACTGCCTGTAAACCACGTAAAAAACTGATTACCGTAATTATGGACACGTATAACGCAGTGATAATTACGGCTTGGCTTGCTATCGGTCGTGCAGAGAGTACGCGTATACTCTTACAAGGATAGCGCCCCGCATTGTATTCCTATTCGTATGGTGCGGGAAGGCGAGAACTTGCCTAGACGTTATAGTCTAAAAGGTTCGGGAGGTTATCGTTGTAGTTACGGCTACAGGGAGCGCATTCAGTTTGTCGTGTAGGGACGATATTACACGGACAAGCCTACGTTAAAGGGTGCGTATGATGAAAGTCATTGAGTGAATAGGGTCTACATACGGAACACTGACGAAGCAAGCCATGTTATTAACCGTAAAGTCGCTTATCTCTCTAGCTTTCTTAGTTATTTTTTAACT
The DNA here is from genome assembly GCF_003315125.1 of Bacillus sp. DB-2. Classification (NCBI taxonomy): domain Bacteria; kingdom Bacillati; phylum Bacillota; class Bacilli; order Caryophanales; family Bacillaceae; genus Bacillus; species Bacillus sp. DB-2. Next base: position 381,805 of record NZ_QNRN01000003.1, read on the forward strand.
TCGAAATCTAGGGGATAAATCCGCCTAGCAGCCGTTTTCCTAACTTCGCTGCGCCATGATAAAAACCGAAAACCTCAAAGGTCAAAAGATTTAAAAGAAATTACTACCACTAACTACGGCTAGAGGAAGATATAGAAAACTACCACTAGCTAAGATAGCAGAAGAAATCTAACCAATAAGTAAAGTATCTATATATGAGGGAGAAGCGTAGAGATGAAAAATAGAGAGGAAATGATACAAGAATTAAAGGAATTTCAGAATGCGAAGTTTGAAGTGGAAATGTTAAATGATGAGGATACATTAGACTTTTGCGTAAAGTTAATATATGAGATATTCATCGAGAGGAAACATACATATATACCAGATTTAAAGAGGGGGGAAATTAATTAAATGTTAGGGCAGACGCGCCCATAGCGGGAGGCGACAAGGTTCTTCGATTTTCTCTTTAGGATAAACGTAGATATGCGATAATGGAAGAACGATAGAAGGAGGATTCGCGAAGATGAGGAACAGAAAGAACGATAACAACGGTGATAATAATAAACTAACTGAGCGCAATAAAAGGAGATTCGTATTAATTGGTACATTTGTTATGCTTTACGTGACTAAGGCGATTACGATCGCTACAGGTAACGTTTATATCGGCGGGCTAGGCGTGGTTTTAGCTCTAGCGGTGGCGGCTGCGTTTATAACTGAAATGATAGGCAAACGTATTCGTAAACGGAAGGAATCGGAATAGAATCGAATTTGATATCGCAGACTTGTCATGTTAACGGGATTTCTATATACTGCTAACGATATCATGACGCGAAAGGTTGAGATCATGGCGAAGATTAAAGTAGAGTATATCGAAGTTGATGGCGACATAACTGCGGCTAAAATGTGCCGAGGGTGTTCAAAGCTATTACCGTTAGATTTATATTATAAAAATGCGCGTGGGATAGGCGGTGCTGCCAGTAAATGCCGAATATGTTCGTCACGCAGCGAAGGAAGCGCACCACCAGTCGAAGTTGAGCTAATTCGTGTAGAAGGATTGGAAGGTGGATCGGTAAGATCGTTCGTAAGAGGTCGGAAATGTAAGGCGTGCCATATATTAAAATCTTTTAGCGAGTATCACGTAGACACCCACGCGAAAACGGGATATATGGCGGTATGTAAGGCGTGTAGATCAATACATCGAAGTGATACAAACAAGGATGATAAAGAATAGTTGTATGTACATATTTTCTGTTATAGAGTGGTGTGTCTGACTTATACTAATTAGTGTAAGTCTTTTTTATTAGAAGTTAGCGCCAAAATGAAAAAGCTATTCTTTTATATAAAAATGTTGCAATACGAAACAAATGATGATAATATAATAAGTGTAGTAAATAAAAGACGCGTCAGTTACTAGTAATTACACGAAACAGTGGAGATCCACAATACTCGCAAGATACCATTCACCACAACGATATTAATGCGGATCACCACACGTGAAACCACACGTAATTCCGCACAAAACGAAGGCACAAGAGTATGGAATTTAATACAAAGATATTACGAAGAAATACGCGGCAAAGAGCGGTATATAAACGAACGGAAACCGATCTTCACCATTTGCCACATTGGATGCACGAACATATGGCGGACACCACTCGCCTATATAACGAGGTTACACTATAACTGAATACTGAATCGCTCACCATATTAAATAGACGGCGCTAGGAATCGGATTAACCACCCGAAATCTAGCGTCTTTTTAATGTGTTTATAAATTTCGGAGTATCTCATATCTTGCATATCATTGGATCGCCTGACATAAACTCTCTGCCTACGTTAGCCTGTAATGTTAAATCCTCGTTAATATTCACTCGCAAGACTGCTCGTTTCACATATGATAGTCGTTTTTATGCGTAGGAGGAAGGAGACTCGTAAGTGATCGTGCCCAAAGTGTAGTACGTTTCTTTGGGAAGTGGAAGAGGTTAGATTGATACAAAAATTATCATCAAAATTAAATCTAAAAAGTTAACCTAAAGTGAACGTCAAATGGGGAGGAAGGGTTTGCTTTAAGTGAACTTTTTAGCTTAATCCGCTTGTAACTTAACCCAGAGTCAAGTTATAATGTTGCTATAAGGATACTAAAAGTATCCATTATGATACAAAAGTTATCATATATGATTCTTACGGCGCAGGGTCTAAGAATTCGTTTTTAGGCTATAAAAGTTTACTCTAAGTTGACTTGTCAGCTTAATTTTTTGGGGTGTAGGTTTCATAGGGAGCAACTTTTTACCCTTTATGTTGCCTTAGGGGCAACGATGAGCTAAATGTTCTCAAAATGAAGACTTTGCATACCTAATTAGTAAACTACAGGTTTATAAGTAATATTCTGCATTAGATGTGGAATACTATATAAAGAAAAAAGTCTCTCAAGTGCTACCAACACTGAAAGACTTTCGATAAAATATTACTTTTTAGAGTTTATGTATGCTACTAGGACAGTCACTACCAATGACATCATGCCTAGTACAACACTAAACATTGCGCAGACCGCAAGAATAGTTGTTTCGTGCATTTTACTCACCACCTTACGAAGCTTGTCGTACTACCAATACGACGGGCTTTTTTCGTATATTCGTATTATAACCTATCTTGGTTATAGATTCCAAAAGTTATTTTCTATACAAAAAAAATATGCCTATCCTATGTGTTGTGTTTTGTTTTGAAACTATTAGGGATAAATCTAAAGTAATCACGTTGGATATATCGCAGCGCCTTTTTATTTATACAATATATCGTATAAATAGAATATGGTTGTTAATGTAAATTATCTGATAATTAAAGGTCAAGTAATCGAATCCCCTTGCGAGAGTAGACGTCACACGCACATGATTAAGCATAAATACGTTTACGTGCGTATACATATATACGAAACTCGTAGGGGGTACATTTCACTACATTTCGGTAGTAATTCGTGTATATCGCTAGTGATTTGTGATAGATTGCGTATAGCGGGCGATGCACATCGATACATATGTGTAGTATTTCGTGGAGATCGGTAGGATTATCTTCGCATTTCTCTTCGCTACATCAGCACGGCGGTGTATGGAGAGAGCTACTTTGAACTCAGGGGGTTGCGATTTCCTGCGCATAATCTTAATTTAATTTATGAAAGTCATACAACTTATTGCGTCGTAGCTATCTAAGGGCTTCGATCTCGGTGCACAAAAAGACACCGACGTTATTTCGCAGATGCCTCGTACTCTTTTACCTTCTTATAAAATGTCGCTTTCTTCATATTGACCGCTGCCATAAACTCGACTGCCATGATCTTCTTCGCTTTCCAATCGCTATATAATCGATCCCAGTCCGCAGGAAGCACCATAACAGGGCGTCCGATGTGCTTTCCTTTTTCCTTTGCTGCGTCGATTCCTTCGCGTTGACGCTCTTTGATCGTACGGCGTTCTTGTTCTGCGATCGATGTATAAACCTCGATAATAATATTATTGATCATATCGATTACCCAATCTTGACCGTCGGGAACGTCTGCCATTGTCGTAGGAAGGTCGATGATCTTAACGCGAATCTTTTCTCGTTTGAAGTATTCTAAGTACTCTTTTATCTGCGCCTTGTTTCTACCCAAACGATCGATAGATTTAATGTAGAGTGTATCCCCTGATCGCATCGCTTTAAGCATATTCTGAAAGCCCTCGCGATCCATATCCTTTCCGCTTGCCTTATCGGTATAGATATATTTCTCATCTGTTACATACGGCTGCACCGCTTTATATTGTCGGTCAAGATTCTGATCGTTCGATGATACTCTCAGATATGCGAAATTAATTGTCATAATGAAAACCCCGTTTCTTTTTATCGTTAACCTAAATATACACCGATAGTCTATAAAGGTCAATTGTTTAAAAGACGTCCATAAAGGTTTATTACTAATGATTAATAGACTGGTATATGATCGTTTTTTTAGCGTCTACAAACGTGTACCTTTTTAGACTACTACCCACGAGACGCATAGTATATCAAATAGGGCGCACCATGTACCGTGTTTTCTAGCGAACACGCCGCAGTATGTATATTTCACAAGGGCGGTGTATGTTTCCGTAATAGCCCGCATTATGTCTCGAATACCCCACTATATAACAAGCCCGCTATATGTCCGCGCAAATAGCCTTTATATATTGCCTTATCTGCTCGCTATAATTCCCGCTACTATTCTCTTCGATGCGCTAACGTCACGAGACTACACGCCAATAGATCGACATGTCTACACGAATATGCTGCATACTTACACGACATCATACCATAGTGTTATACGTTCGTTGTACGTCATGTAACGGCTGCTGCGCCTTCCGTATGTATTTGTGTTCGAATCTATTTAAAAGCTGCGTAAAGGAATCGTGAGAAGAATTATAAAACGTTTGTCTTCGTTCTCTTTGATCGTTGTCTTCGGAATGATTCGAGTATCTTCGTTCATCTTTCTTCTATTAAAAAGAATAAAAGAATTTAATTAAACTTCTTTCTTTGTTCTCTCTTCGATTAACAAGCGAATTAACAAAACTATTAACAAAGACTTGTAACAAGCGAATGAACGAGTCGAAGCGATTGTCGTGAACGCATCGCAGCGAGTCGGAAGAGTCGAGAGCACGACACGACACGTCGCCGCCCCTTCAAACGAAAAATCCCGTGACCCCCAAGCCACCCGCCGAAGCCCCCGCAGCAACGGTATTCACCTAGCGCGCTCGCAAAAAATCCCATAGGGTTTATACGCAGATTTCACGAAGTCTATCGATTTCACCAACGCTACCAAAATTCCAGCGCCCACACTTCGTAAAAAATTCGCCCACAGTTTTTAAACTCAAGGCGTTATTGCCCAATATATCTAGTCATTGCGCCAATGTTTTCAAGAATAGTCTCGCAGCCTTCACCGATATTAGAAAAGTTCGCGTTTATATACGCGTAAGGGAAAGAAGAGAGATAGCGGATATTACTTAAATGTCTTGTACGCTCTTATTTATATCCTTATCTTATGCGTAATAGAAGAACAAAAAAGAACGTAGTTATATTTTTTAGTTATAGTTCTTTAGTTCTTGTAAATCTAGTTGACCTGTAGTGGGCTGCATATTAGAAACGCAGTGTACTTCCTATGAGAAACGCAGTTTACCGCCAACTCATACGCAGTTCATTGCCTCATACGCAGTTTACCGCTAAATAGAAAAGGAGCGATCAGGTAATGAAAACAGAAAATCTAGTCCAACAAGTAGAAGAAACGTTACAAGAAATCAAGAATCACGAGAATTACGCTAAGTCAGCGGTGGAGATCCAAAAGGATATGATCAATCAGCCGATGTTCGATAAATCTATCAATCCTAAAGAAAAAGATCATACGCTAGACTTTATTAAAATGCCGACCAATCTGCGTTATTACTCATACATGCAGGACTACGGCGTAACAGAAAGCGCGTTGATCTTATATCAAATCATTATCGATTTTTTCAATGCGAAGGAAAAGAAAGCATTCCCGTCACAATATCGCCTTGCAATGGAAACGGGCAAATCTATACGAACTATTAACCATAATATAAAAATCCTGCAAAACGTCGGATTAGTAGCGGTTAAGCGTCGTGGGATCGGACGCAGCAACGAATATATTCCATTATTGCCGCTAACGTTAGACGAATTACTCAAACGATTCCCAAAAGCCGAGGAACGTTACTACAAACAGGCGCTAGCAGTCGAAAAGATCCGCAAGAATGATGAAGAAAAGAAAAACGGGATCATGCAGCGCATGGAACGACGCAAGGCGAAGGCTCATGCAGCAGGTACGAAGACAGAAGTGGCATCAGACGATCTAGAAGATATGAGTTTCTAACGAAAAAAGGAGAAATGAAAAATGACAAACACCGAAAGGATCGGGAGGTATAAAAACTCCTGATATGTTCGATCTATCGTGGTATAAGAATCCCACTACATAACAACCAAAAATATAAAAACTAATTGGAGGCTTTTAAAAATGAGAAATAAAAAACAATGTTCATACTGTCGAGAGGTTAAGTGGTTAGAAGATTTTCACGAATGTAAAGGGAACTACGACGGACTGCAATCACGCTGTAAACCGTGTAATATCGCTTCAAAAACAACGAATAAACGGACGCCAATTATTCAGGTCGAAGTTAACGGAGAAATTATAGATCACAGAGAATGCAAAGATTGCGGCGATATACTACCGCTAACCAGTTTTTACAGAAACGGACGCGGCGGCTTTGAACCACGATGCAGAATGTGCTATAACGCGAGAATTCGTAAAGGTAAGGCTATTTTAAAGGCGCTAAAAGGAAATTAAATAATAAAAAATTAGATTGCTAGTACAATATTAGGTCGATTAGGGGTACAGATAGTATGAAGGAAGAAAGACAATGATCGCTCTAAACGTACTAATTCTTCTGATTCCCGAATTAGAAATGATAAAGACATGTGAAGTTATTAGGTGACAGGAACTTTCCCCCTGTTACCCCTCTTTTGGGCGTTTGCCAGACGCCACCTTATGATAGTAACTCTTCGAAGATCTACCGTTACGTATTCGCCTTCCTGCACGATAGCGTAACGGCGGATCATTTTTTTTAAAAAGTAAAACTAATCAATGACAGGGAGCTAAAAGAATGAATCCTAAAGTATTACTATTATTCCTGCAATTATCGAGAATCACACAACATCAACTAGCGAAGATGTTAAACGTATCGCAAGCGACCGTATTCAATTGGACAAAGGGAATACATGAAATGAAGTATACGCATTACGAATCACTCGTTGATCTCATAGGCGAGCATAACGTTTTCCTACTCGAAGCACAAGCGGGATCGAATGAAGTGATTGCAGCGGATCTCAAAAAACGATTAAAGGAGCGGTTATAATGAGCAATCAAGAAAAACTTCTAGTGTCTAACTGCCACGAACTACATGGAAAGAAGTTCTTCCTAACAGTCTTATACGTCGATGGTCAACGCGTTAATGAATACCTACAAGCCGAAGAGGATATCACGAACCTTAACGAAAGATATCGTGAGTATGTTACAGAAAGCGGCTATGAATGCGATAAAGTTATTGAAGTTATGACATCTACGGAATACGTATATATATCGACATTGGGCGATAGTAGGTTATCAGGTCATATCACATCTGCCGAAGAAACATGCGAAACTAAGCGCTTATTCGAGACAAAGATGGTACGTGATACGTTAATCGACCTATATAACTTGATAGATCCTGCGACACTACCAAAAGAGATTAAAGAGCCGAACAGAGTGGAAAAGATATTAATAGCAGTTCTACTCAAGATTGCGTGCGGACTAAATAACTTATCGATGAGATTACAAACGAAACTAGGGGGGCACAAAATATGAAATGGGAACTATACAATAAATTCAGGGTTCAAGACAAGGAAGCGAACGAATTTATCGCAACATATCAAGAAAAGGTACAAGCTGCAAAAGAAAAAGTAACGGTTGCTGCAAAGGCATACGAGACAATTCTACAACGGGAGTTTTCGGGCGAGGACGTGCCAGCAGAGAAGCAGAAAGCACTAGATAATATCGAAAAGGTACAAGCTACGGTAAAAGTCGCCGAAGGGGAACACAGTAAGGCACATGAATACGCCATCGCGAATCTATCGGGAACAATTACCCTCGACGATCTCGTGAATGACTGGCGTAACAATGTTGTACCAACGGTGCGTAGGGAGAAAGTGGATCCCCTTAGACAAAAAGCGCAACAAGGATTAGAGGATTACTATGCTGCAGTCCACGAAATACTTCGTATAGAAGACGATCATACGTGGGTGCGTGAGCAACTCAATGAAAAACTTAGAAAACGTAAGGGCGCAACACACATCCTACTAGGCGTCACAGGTATTGGGGATATTCCCGAACATCCATCGGATCAAGACTGGTACAACATTGTAAAATACGGGCAAGTACCCGCAAGATTTAAAAATAAATAGTTTAAAATGTCAAGTCACCTATTTAATCAGGTGGCTTTTTCTAATTATAAGGAGGAAATAAAATGACAAATATATATTCTAATAATCTTATCGGTGTAAAAGAATCCGTAACAGACGAGTTTTTATTATTAAATCCACTTCAAACGCCTATGTTAAATCTGTTAGGTTTCGGAGATCCAGTTACGAACGTCGAGCACGTTTGGTTCGAAGATGAAATGTTCGCACAAGAAGGTGCGTTAGCGAAGGCTTTAACGGTTGACGCGGCATTTATCGATGTGGAAGAAACAGACGCATTCCGACCTAAACAAGTGATCCGAATTGGCGAAGAGCTAATTCTAATCATGAAAGTAGAAGGTGAAAAGTTAACAGTAGTTCGTGGATATGCGGAAACAGAAGTGGAAGCACACGAAGCAGGTTCAACTATCGAAGTAATGTTCGTAGAAGGTCATGAAGGTTCAGACGCTCGCGATTCTCGTTACAAGCCGCGTAAGCGCGTATCGAATATCACGCAAATCTTCGACGAAACCGTAGAAATCACGGGTACGTCAATGGCTATTGCTCAGTACGGCGTAGATAACGAGTACGAGAAAGAGAAGCAAAAGAAACAATTAGAATTAGCGCTACAACTAGAGAAGGCGCTAGTTAACGGCGTACGTTACGAGAAAGGCAATGTTCGTATGATGCGTGGTATTCGCTCATTCATCGAAACTAACGTAATTAATGCAGGTGGCGCAGGTATTGCGGACGAGCACCTTATTGAAGCATTCCGTCAAATTTTCGAAAAGGGTGGATCCACTGTAGGAGGTAACTACAAGATTATCGTAGGAGCTACGCAAAAGATCGCAATCTCCGCGTTTGACAACGCTCTAATTCGATTATCTCGCGAAGATAACGGGCGTGGTCAAGTAGTAGATCATTACGTTTCTGACTTCGGTAACGCTGAGATTTTACTAAACAACAACATGCCTGCGGGTGAAATCTTAGTGATCGATGCGAATCGTTTATCAATACGTCCGCTACGTACTCGCGAATTCGCTCACGAGTTCTTAGGTAAGAAAGGCGATTACATGAAAGGAATGTTAGTCGGCGAGTACACGCTAGAAATGTTACAAGAAGCGGCACACGCTAAAATAGTAGGACTTGCCTCCTAGTGTACCAACTAAGTTTATAAATAAATATAACGAAACGGCGAAGGCGCTGCTCATTATGAGTGGTGTCTTTTTTGTCTTACATAAAAACGAAAAAAGGGCGTGATTAAATGATTGCAAATGCGGGTGAAATAAAAGCGAAACTCGTCCTCGATAATGCTCAATTCAAACGAGGGATGCAGGAAGCACAACAAGAAATGCAAAAAACCTCAAAAGGTTCTAAAAATACGTCGGAAAGTATGACGGCACTCGGTAAAGCGTCCGCCGTTAGTGGCGTAGCGATGGTTGCAGCAATTGGCGCGACTGTTAAAAGTGCAGCGAATTTTGAACAATCAATGGCGAAGGTTAAGGCGATATCGGGTGCGACAGATTCTGAATTTACGCAATTAACGGCAACTGCGAAGGATTTAGGAGCGACGACACAGTTTAGCGCCTCGCAAGCAGCGGACGGACTCGCCTTCCTATCGTTAGCAGGTTTCAAAGCACAAGACAGTATCGACGCAATACCGTCGGTATTAAACTTAGCTGCTGCGGGGGCTATCGATCTAGGTAGTGCCGCGGATATAGCTTCAAACATAATGACTGGGTTTGGACTAACTGCACAAGATACGGGACACGCGACGGACGTACTAGCGAAGACCTTCACGACTGCAAATACCGATATGAATCAATTAGGTATGGCGATGAAGTATGTGGCGCCCGTAGCAAACGCGTTAGGTTGGGATATCGAAGATGCAGCGACGGCAATCGCGAAAATGTCTGACGCAGGAATTCAGGGCAGCCAAGCGGGCACGAGTCTTAGGGCTGCGCTATTATCGTTAGCGAATCCAACGGGACAAACTGCGAAAGCGTTCGATAAATTAGGAATTTCCGTAATAGATGCGAACGGGGAATTCAAGCCACTACCCGAATTGATCGGACATATTAGCTCGAAAATGGAAGGCATGACGGACGCACAAAAAACCGTAACTGCGGCGCAATTAGTAGGAACGGAAGCGTCAGCGGGATTCTTAGCGCTATTAGCACAGGGACAGCCCGCATTACAAGCGTATAAAACGTCGTTAGAAGAGTCGGGCGGAACTGCGCAACGAGTGGCGAAGACGATGCAAGAAACGCTAATCGGAGCGTGGACACAAGTTAAATCAGCAGCCGAAGGACTGGCGATACAAATCGGCGAAGCGCTACTACCTGCGTTTACTGGAATCGCTAACGCAGCGACATTAGTAGTCGGAGCAATGGCGTCAGTAGATCCGCAATTCGTAGCATTTACTATGACATCGATAGCGACGACGGCAGCAGTTGCGGGCGTAGCTGTAGGTGTTACGAAGGTTATTACGGCATTAAAGCTATTAGGTGCAGCGATTCTAGGTAATCCAATTACGGCAGGTATCGCATTAGCGGCGGCAGGTATCGGAATTCTAACAGGCGTTATCATGACTAGTAAGAAAGAAACAAAAGAATTCCACGACGTTTCCTTAGATGCGTATCGAGAAATGGGCGAGAAGTCGGCAGAACTATCGAAGACGGCGAGCAGGTTCGAAGAGCTGCAAGGAAAAATGAAATTAACTACTGCGGAACAACTTAAATATAAAGATCTACAAAACCAAATCGCTAAAGCGGAAGAGGGCGACGAGAAGAAAAGGTTAATCGCAGAATGGGAAAAGCTAGGTAAGGCGTCGGGACTTACAAAAGATGAAATGAAAGAGTATATGAATATAAACGACGATATTATAGCCAAAGCACCCGCAACCGAACAAGCCTTCGACAGTAAAGGAAATGCGATCGCTAAAACTGCGGAACAAGCGAAGAAGTTGTCCGAAGAGTATAAGCGTATGCAAGCGGCGGAACTCTCAATGCAAGAAGCGAAGTTAATGGAAAACAACGTAAAGCATATGGATAATCTCGTTAAATCTGCGGAGAAGGCAGCGGAATGGAAGAGTAAAATGCCGCAGCTAGAGCGCGATCATACCGCAGCACAAATCGAAGTTGTACGTCTTTCCGAATCTGTTAACCAAATAGCGAAGGAAGGCGATAAAGGCAAACTAGATATGGCTAACAAGCATCTAGCGAAGGCAAAGGAAAATCTAGAGGAAAAGCGTAAAGAATACGCAGAAGGCGTTAAAATTACGCAACAATATCAGAAAGATGCGAGTCAGCTAGAAATAAACCGAGGGAAGCAAAAGGAAATCACAGAAGCGAAGATCGAGCAGCAGAAAGCGGCGGTAGGTTTATCAGAAGTGGAAGGCGACGGTCTAGCGGCGATTAAAGAAAAACTAGACGCACAAAATCAAATAATAAATGCGTTAGGACAAGCAAAGACGGAACAGGGCGGACTTAACGAAGAGCAACAAAACCAATTAGACGGCGCTCAAAAGACCGTAACCGAATTAGAAAAAGCTAAAGGAGCTATACAAACGGCTAAAGGTGAAAACGAAGCGTTTAACAATTCGTTAGATCAGACGCAGGATATAGCGAGAAGCCTTAACGATGATTTAGAAAAGCCGACCGATAAAAAGGTAACTACGAATATCGACGACGAGAAGAAGAAAGGCGACGAACTTCAAGAAAACTTAGAACGCGATGCAAATAAGAAGACGAAAGGCGATACGTCCGACGTTAATGCAAAAAACGAAGAAGCTGATAAGAAAGCGCAGAAAGAGAACGTCAAGAAAACAAAAGGCGATACTAGCGACGTTAATGCGAAGAATGCGGAAGCAGATAAAAAGGCGCAGAAAGAGAACGTCAAGAAAACGAAGGGTGATACGGCGGACTTCGATTCAAAAAACTCCGCAGCCGATGAAAAAGCGAAGAAAGAAAACACGAAGAAGACGAAAGGCGATATCGCAGACGTAGAGGCGAAGAATGCCGACGCTGAAAGGCAAATGAAAGAGGAAGTTACGAAAAATCTAAACATGAACGACAAAGAGGCGAAAGCACGCCTCGCGGAAATTAAGAAAGAAGCGACGAAGCCCGAAGAGAAGCCCGTATACATTCGCGTATTCGAGTCGATACAACGTACAGTATCGGAAATATTCTCAGGGGCGGAAAAGCGACACAATGGCGGTACGTTGAGTCAAACAACGAAGAAACCAAAATATCACAATGGTGGATCGCCTTTAGGACTCGCAGCGCACCGACCGAAATTCGACGAAGTGGACGCAAGGTTACTAAAAAATGAAATGGTCTTAACACAGGCGCAGCAAGCGAATCTATTCAATGAACTTCGTACGGCAAATCGCCCGAGTACCACAGGTACATTGTTCGGCAACAAGGACGAAAAAAAGGGCGAGAACGTTACCAAGAATGTTGTTATTAATGTTGCGGAAATGAACGTACGCGACGATCAGGACATCGAGAAGATAGCACAAGAGTTAGCGTACTTAGAGCGATCCAAACAACGAGCCAGAGGAATCTAATAAATAAATGTGGGAACGCAGAAAGGAGGGAAGCCCAGCGGTTTCAATTGGAGGCATATATTGCCGTACTAAAGCGAATTGGAGCGATGAAAAATGACGAAGATAAACGAAGAAGTTAAAAACATAGTAAGCGAAGAGGTAACGGCAGGCGACGGATAACGACTGGATTACCGTACTAAACGCAGCCGTTATCGGAACTTATCCCCGACAGTGTGTTACAATTAATCGAAGCGGAAAGCGAGGATCTCCAATTGACTGGACGTGTGATCGGTTGGACAGTTTAAGAGGGTTGTATAAAAAGGGAGATGGCGCAAAGATGGTGAGATCAAAAGAGAATGATTTAACGGAGAAATTGGCAGAAGGTCACCGAGAATATGGTGATGGCAACTTTACAGTACAGAACATCGGTGATGAAACTAACCCGAATTGGACTGTCGTAAAAAATGTGAGGAAGGGATCAGCGGGCATTCGTGAAGGCGAAGATATATTTAGCCTGCGATCAAAATATATAAAATAGTGCGGAGATGGGCGGGCATCACTTCGTCTGTCTTTCTTTTTATAGACTATATGCGGAAATTACGATGCCGAGAGACGCAATTCTAGACGATTAGATTTAATGTGATGAACAGTTTTGCGCCTATATGCGTTCTATTTCGATTTAATTAGATTAAGAGGGAAACGAAAGAAGGAAAAATATGCGATAGCGCTAGTGTAGAAGGCGTTTTTGTACTTGCGTATTAGGCTAACGTCGAGATATAATATTATATATGTAAAGAAGCGAACGTCTACGTGTTGGTGTTCGTATCCTACGTTTAACTTTCGGTAAGAACAAATCGGAAGAAGACGGAGGCAAACCGTTGATATTATCATAATCTCATGCGCCCATAGCTCAGTCGGATAGAGCGGTGGTTTCCGGTACCACGTCTGCCGGGGGTTCGAATCCCTCTGGGCGCGTCAAAAGGTCCTAACTTACATTTGTAAGTTAGGACCTTTTTTTATTTCTTTCTTGTTATATCTGGTTATAAGATTTACTATTAGTATGTGGTAATAATTTTTATGCGTTATTACTTTCTTTCAATATTATTCAAATTTCGGTTGTAAGATCTAAATCTCATTAATACATATAAATTAATAATATTTTGGAATGGGTGTCTGCGATAGGATTCTCCTTTTACCAAACTTATTGTACAATAGAAACAAGGGGGAGATTAGTTTGAAGGCAAGTCTTTTACAAGAACAAAGCTTACGTTTGGCAATGACACAAGAGTTAAGGCAAGCGATTACAATGCTCCAGTATAATGTACAAGAATTATCGGAGTTTTTGTATGAGCAATCGTTAGAGAATCCCCTTATTGAGTTAGGTGGTTTTGAGAGGGAGAAGAAAAAGAGCTCTAACACAAGTAAAAGTACCCGAAAACAAGTCGAGAATCAAATGGAAATCTACAGTGTGGATTCTACAACGATTCAGCAACATTTATTAAATCAACTACAGTATTATAAAATAGATGAAGAAGAGCGAAAAGCAGCTTCTTTCATTATTATGAACATGGATGGAAATGGCTATTTACAAGAAACAAATGAAGAGTTATCAGAGCTTCTTTCTGCGCCAATTGATGTAGTGGACTGTTCCGTGGAGCTTGTTCAATCGTTAGAGCCAGCAGGGGTAGGTGCGCGTAATATTCAGGAATGTCTATCAATCCAATTGAAGCGCTTACAAAGAAGGAATGGGTTAGCGGAAGAAATTATAGATGATCATTTTAATTATTTCGTTAAGAAAGATTGGCGAAAGCTCGTTCAAGTGTTGAAGTGTACTAACGAGGAATTACAGGATGCGGTGAACTGTATTACATCATTGCAGCCGAAACCAGGTCTTGCATTTTCTTCTGATAAACCACTTTATATTGTGCCTGATATGGCGGTAAAAAAAGATGGCGATCATCTCGTTTTACAGATGAATGAGAGAAATATGCCAAGAATTGAAATTCACTCTGAGTATAGTGCGTTACTAAATAATAGTGAAAGTGAAGTGGCTTCTTACGTATCGGAGAAGTATCAGCATGTGCAATGGATTATGCGCAGTTTGAAACAGAGAAAACAAACACTCTTACAAGTGATGAATATTATTATGGAAAAACAGCATGATTTCTTCTGGGGAGGTCCAGAGTATTTAAAACCACTTGCTTTAAAAGAGGTGGCGGAAGAGTTAGGTGTGCATGAGTCTACAATTAGTCGCGCAACGCGTAATAAATATGTGCAAACGCCGCACGGTTTATTTGAGATGAAATCGTTCTTTAGTAATTCTATTTCTACGACGGAAGATGAGGCGGTTTCTACAAAGCGTGTGAAACAATTCATTCAAATGCTTGTTGGAGCAGAAAATAAGAAAAAGCCACTTTCGGATCAAAAGATTTCAAAATTATTAGAAGAAGAGCATGAAATAGTTATTTCTCGAAGAACGGTTGCGAAGTATAGGGAACAAATGCATATTCCTGCTTCGTCTCTAAGAAAAACAATTGGATAGGTGAAGAAGATGAAGGTTGTACTATATACAAAAAAAGATTGTGGCCTTTGCGTGAAGGCGAAACAAGTTTTAAAAGAAGTACAATATGAATATTCTTTTCAAATTGAGGAAATAGATATATATGAAGATAATGACCTTTTAGAGAAATACCATCTAATGATTCCTGTTGTAGAAATAGGCGGAAGACAAGTAGAATATGGTAACATTCACAAAGGTGTCATAATAAACTATATAAACAATGCAGTTAAGAGTTGAATAAGTTTCTGTCTCCTGTTACAATAATACACGTAGCAGGGATTATTTTTTTAACCTAAGTGGGACGCAAAATGTCACTACGGGACATAAAGTGACCACGAAGGGAAATGAACCGATGCAGTGAGGAGAAAAGATATGCGCTCATGGATTCAGAACACAAAAAAATTATTACCTGATCTGCTACCTGTTATGCAAACGAGAATGCAAGTGCTTCAGTACATTAGGCTTATGCAGCCGATTGGAAGAAGAAACTTATCTGCAAGTCTCGGTATGACAGAACGAGTATTGCGAAGTGAAGTTCAAGTTTTGAAAGAACAAAACTTAGTTCACGTCGCTTCTTCTGGAATGACTTTGACAGAAGAAGGAACAGCTTTAGTTCTTGCTTTGGAAGACTTTATGAAAGAAATTTCCGGGTTAAAGGTTTTAGAAAAACAACTTAAGGAAACATTAGACTTGGATGAAGTTTTCGTTGTCCCTGGTGATAGTGATGAATCACCTTGGGTCAAACTGGAGATGGGCCGTGCTTGTGTGACTTGTATAAAAGACCGTCTGACAGTGAATAATATCGTTGCTGTGGCTGGAGGAACTACGCTAGCTGCTGCTGCGGACATGATGCAACTTGATTGCAAAGATTTACATATGCTATTTGTCCCAGCACGTGGTGGAATTGGAGAAGGCGTCGAGTTAGAAGCCAATACCATATGCGCCAAAATGGCACAAAATACGATGAGTAATTATCGCTTATTGTATGTTCCAGATCACGTTAGTAGCGAAGCATATGCGTCTATTGTAACAGAGCCCTCCGTGAAAGAAGTTCTTGAGTTGATTCGATCTTCCAATATCGTCATTCATGGAATTGGTGATGCGTTAACAATGGCACGTCGCAGAAATACTTCAGAAGCAGATTGGTTAAAGATTCAGGCAAGCGAAGCAGTTGGCGAAGCTTTCGGTTACTACTTTAGTGAACAAGGAAATGTTGTTCATAAAGTAAGAACGGTTGGTATGCAACTTGAAGATTTACAAAATGTATCTCACGTTGTTGCAGTCGCTGGAGGTTCTTCAAAAGCAAAAGCAATACAGGCTGTAATAAAGCAAGGGCACACTTCAATTCTAATTACAGATGAAGGTGCAGCAAAACAATTAACAAAGGGTATTACCCTTTAATATAATCCCCCAAGGAGGAAATTTAAATGACTAAAATTGGTATTAATGGATTTGGACGTATCGGACGTAACGTATTCCGCGCAGCTCTTAACAACTCTGAGGTAGAAGTAGTAGCAATCAACGACTTAACAGATGCTAAAACATTAGCTCACCTTTTAAAATATGATACAGTTCACGGAACTTTAAATGCAGAAGTATCTGCTAACGAAAACAGCATCGTTGTTAACGGTAAAGAAATTAAAGTTATCGCTGAGCGTGACCCAGCTCAATTACCATGGAGCGACTACGGAGTAGAAGTAGTAGTAGAATCTACTGGCCGTTTCACTAAAAAATCAGACGCTGAGAAACATTTAGGTGGATCAGTTAAGAAAGTTATCATCTCAGCTCCAGCTTCTGACGAAGATATCACTGTAGTTATGGGTGTTAACCACGAACAATACGATGCAGCTAACCACAACGTAGTATCTAATGCTTCTTGTACTACAAACTGTCTAGCTCCATTCGCTAAAGTATTAAACGAAAAATTCGGCGTAAAACGCGGAATGATGACAACAATTCACTCTTACACTAACGACCAACAAATCTTAGACTTACCACACAAAGATTTACGTCGTGCTCGTGCAGCAGCTGAAAACATGATCCCAACATCTACTGGTGCTGCTAAAGCTGTAGCATTAGTATTACCAGAACTTAAAGGTAAATTAAACGGCGGCGCTGTACGTGTTCCAACTGCTAACGTTTCTCTTGTTGACTTAGTTGTTGAACTTGACAAAGAAGTAACAGTTGAAGATGTAAACGCAGCATTCAAAGCAGCTTCTGAAGGCGAATTAAAAGGTATCCTTGGATACAGCGAAGAGCCATTAGTATCTATCGACTATAACGGATGTACAGCTTCTTCTACAATCGATGCATTATCTACAATGGTAATGGAAGGTAACATGGTTAAAGTACTTTCTTGGTACGATAACGAAACTGGTTACTCTAACCGCGTAGTAGACCTAGCTGCATACATGACTTCTAAAGGTCTTTAATTCTTAAGTATATAAGCAATCAATGACAAAACGAGGGAGAGGGTTTGTTCCCTCTCTCTCTTCTTTCGTTTTAGAAGCAAATGTGTTAAGCTTTTGAATGGGTTTTGTCAATCCTAACTAGTAGTCGGAGGGAAATCCAATGAACAAAAAATCAATTCGTGACGTAGATTTAAAAGGTAAGCGTGTATTTTGCCGCGTTGATTTCAACGTACCTATGAAAGAAGGCAAAATTACAGATGAAACTCGTATCCGTGCAGCTCTTCCTACAATTCAATATTTAGTAGAGCAAGGTGCGAAAGTAATTTTAGCAAGTCATTTAGGCCGTCCAAAAGGTCAAGCAGTAGAAGAATTACGTCTTACTCCAGTAGCAGCACGTTTAGGCGAGCTTCTTGGTAAAGATGTTAAAAAAGCGGACGAAGCATTCGGACCAGTTGCACAAGAAATGGTTGCAGCAATGAACGAAGGCGACGTATTAGTTCTTGAAAACGTACGTTTCTATGCGGGCGAAGAAAAGAACGATGCAGAACTTGCGAAAGAATTTGCAGCTCTTGCTGATATCTTCGTAAACGATGCATTCGGTGCAGCTCACCGTGCTCATGCTTCTACAGCAGGAATCGCAGACTACCTACCAGCAGTATCTGGTTTATTAATGGAAAAAGAGTTAGATGTATTAGGTAAAGCACTTTCTAACCCAGAACGTCCATTCACAGCTATTATCGGTGGTGCGAAAGTAAAAGATAAAATCGGTGTAATTCGTCATCTATTAGATAAAGTAGATAACTTAATCATCGGTGGCGGACTTGCTTATACATTCGTTAAAGCTTTAGGTCATGAAATTGGTCAATCACTATGTGAAAACGACAAAGTTGAACTAGCTAAAGAATTTATGCAACTTGCAAAAGAAAAAGGCGTAAACTTCTATATGCCAGTTGATGTTGTAATCACAGAGGAATTCTCTGAAACTGCAACAACTCAAATCGTTGGTATCGATTCTATCCCTTCTACATGGGAAGGCGTGGACATCGGTCCTAAAACACGTGAAATTTATGCAGATGTAATTAAAAACTCTAAGCTTGTTGTATGGAATGGACCAATGGGTGTATTCGAAATGACTCCATTCGCAGAAGGTACAAAAGCAGTAGGGCAAGCATTAGCAGATGCAGAAGATACATACTCTGTTATCGGCGGTGGTGACTCTGCAGCAGCTGTTGAAAAATTCGGTATGGCTGATAAAATGAGCCACATTTCTACTGGCGGCGGTGCGTCATTAGAATTCATGGAAGGTAAAGAGCTTCCAGGTGTAGTTTGTCTTAACGACAAATAAGTAGCAGCCAAAGAAAAAGGACGGTGCAAAGCATGCGTAAACCAATTATCGCAGGTAACTGGAAAATGAATAAAACTCTAGCTGAAGCAGTTAGCTTCGTAGAGGAAGTTAAAGGTCAAATCCCAGCAGCTTCAGCTGTTGATGCAGTAGTTTGTTCGCCAGCTCTATTCTTAGAGCGCTTAGTAGCTAAGGCTGAAGGAACTGACTTACAAGTAGGTGCACAAAACATGCACTTCGAAAAAAATGGTGCATTCACTGGCGAAATTAGCCCAGTAGCACTTAGCGACTTAAAAGTAGGCTACGTAGTACTTGGCCACTCTGAGCGTCGTGAAATGTTTGCTGAAACAGACGAATCAGTAAACAAAAAGACTCTTGCAGCATTTGAACATGGTTTAACACCAATCGTTTGTTGTGGTGAGACTTTAGAAGAGCGCGAAAGCGGAAAAACATTTGATCTAGTAGCAGGTCAAGTAACAAAAGCACTTGCAGGTTTAACAGAAGAGCAAGTTAAAGTAACTGTTATCGCTTATGAGCCAATCTGGGCTATCGGTACAGGTAAATCTTCTTCTTCTGCAGATGCAAATGAAGTATGTGCGCACATCCGTAAAGTTGTTGCAGAAGCTGTTTCTCCAGAAGCTGCAGAAGCTGTTCGTATTCAATACGGCGGTAGCGTAAAACCAGAAAACATTAAAGAGTATATGGCACAATCTGACATCGACGGCGCTTTAGTTGGCGGTGCTAGCTTAGAGCCTGCTTCGTTCTTAGGTCTTCTGGGGGCGGTAAAATGAGAAAGCCAACAGCTTTAATCATTCTTGATGGTTTCGGACTACGTGAAGAAACTTACGGGAATGCTGTAGCACAAGCTAAGAAACCTAATTTTGATGGTTACTGGAACAAATTCCCTCACACAACGCTTACAGCTTCTGGTGAGGAAGTAGGTCTTCCAGCAGGTCAAATGGGTAACTCAGAGGTTGGTCACTTAAATATCGGTGCTGGCCGCATCGTATACCAAAGCTTAACACGCGTAAACGTTGCAATTCGTGAAGGTGAGTTCGATCAGAACGAAACTTTCCAAAATGCAATTAAAAGCGTGAAAGAAAAAGGTACTGCTCTTCATTTATTCGGTTTACTTTCTGATGGTGGTGTGCACAGTCACATGAACCATATGTTTGCTCTTCTTCGTTTAGCAGCAAAAGAAGGCGTGGAGAAAGTATATATCCATGCATTCTTAGATGGCCGCGATGTTGGACCACAAACAGCAAAAGGTTATATCGATGCAACAAATGAAGTAATTAAAGAAACAGGAGTAGGACAATTCGCGACTATCTCTGGTCGTTATTACTCCATGGACCGTGACAAGCGCTGGGATCGCGTAGAAAAATGTTACCGTGCTATGGTGAATGGTGAAGGCCCTACTTATAAATCAGCAGAAGAGTGTGTAGAAGACTCTTATGCAAATGGTATTCATGATGAATTCGTATTGCCGTCTGTAATTGTTAACGAAGATGACACGCCAGTTGCAACAATCAATAATGATGATGCAGTTATCTTCTATAACTTCCGTCCAGACCGTGCAATTCAAATTGCTCGTGTATTTACAAACGAAGACTTCCGTGAGTTCGATCGTGGTGAAAAAGTACCTCACATTCCTGAGTTCGTTTGTATGACACATTTCAGTGAAACTGTAGATGGTTACGTGGCATTCAAGCCAATGAACCTTGATAACACATTAGGTGAAGTTGTTGCGCAAGCGGGATTAAAGCAACTTCGCATCGCGGAAACTGAAAAGTATCCGCACGTTACATTCTTCTTTAGCGGTGGTCGTGAGGCTGAATTCCCAGGAGAAGAGCGTATTTTAATTAACTCACCGAAGGTTGCAACGTATGACTTGAAACCTGAAATGAGCATTTATGAAGTAACGGACGCTTTAGTAAATGACATCGAAAATGATAAACATGATGTTATCATTCTTAACTTTGCAAACTGTGATATGGTTGGCCATTCTGGGATGATGGAACCAACAATTAAAGCAGTAGAAGCAACTGACGAATGTTTAGGAAAAGTTGTAGAAGCGATTCTTGCAAAAGATGGTGTAGCACTTATTACTGCTGACCATGGTAATGCCGATCAGGAGTTAACTGCTGAAGGTGGACCAATGACAGCTCATACAACTAACCCGGTTCCTTTCATCGTTACAAAAAATGATGTAGAGCTTCGTGAAGGTGGTATTTTAGGAGATATCGCCCCAACAATGCTTACACTTTTAAATGTGGAACAACCGAAAGAAATGACAGGTAAAACAATTATTAAATAATTTGCTTATATAAAAAGGAGAGAATTTATTATGTCAACAATTATTGATGTTTATGCTCGCGAAGTCCTTGACTCTCGTGGTAACCCAACTGTAGAAGTAGAAGTTTACACAGAAAGCGGCGCATTCGGACGCGCTATCGTACCAAGTGGTGCATCTACTGGTGAGCACGAAGCAGTAGAATTACGTGACGGTGACAAATCTCGTTACCTTGGTAAAGGTGTTCTTAACGCAGTAAACAACGTTAACGAAGCAATCGCTCCAGAAATCGTTGGTTTCGACGTAACTGACCAAGCTGGTATCGACCGTGCTATGATCGAATTAGATGGCACTCCAAACAAAGGTAAACTAGGCGCTAACGCTATCCTTGGTGTATCTATGGCAGTAGCTCACGCAGCAGCTGACTTCGTAGGTCTTCCATTATACCGTTACCTTGGTGGATTCAATGCAAAACAATTACCAACTCCAATGATGAACATCATCAACGGTGGTTCTCACGCTGATAACAACGTAGACTTCCAAGAGTTCATGATCTTACCAGTTGGTGCTCCAACATTCAAAGAATCAATCCGTATGGGTGCTGAAGTATTCCATGCACTTAAAGCTGTATTACATGACAAAGGTCTTAACACTGCAGTAGGTGACGAAGGTGGATTCGCTCCAAACCTTGGTTCTAACCGTGAAGCATTAGAAGTAATCATCGAAGCTATCGAAAAAGCTGGTTACAAAGCTGGCGAGAACGTATTCTTAGGAATGGACGTTGCTTCTTCTGAGTTCTACAATAAAGAAACTGGTAAATATGACCTTGCAGGCGAAGGCCGTACTGGCTTAACTTCTGCAGAAATGGTTGATTTCTACGAAGAGCTTTGCAAAGACTTCCCAATCATCTCTATTGAAGATGGTTTAGACGAAAATGACTGGGATGGTCACAAATTATTAACTGAGCGTATCGGTGATAAAGTACAATTAGTTGGTGACGATTTATTCGTAACTAACACTCAAAAACTTGCTGAAGGTATCGAAAAAGGTATCTCTAACTCAATCCTAATTAAAGTTAACCAAATCGGTACTTTAACTGAGACTTTCGAAGCAATCGAAATGGCTAAACGTGCTGGTTACACAGCAGTTGTATCTCACCGTTCTGGTGAAACTGAAGATGCTACAATCGCTGACATCGCAGTTGCAACTAACGCTGGCCAAATCAAAACTGGTTCTATGAGCCGTACTGACCGTATTGCTAAGTACAACCAATTATTACGCATCGAAGACGAACTAGGCGAAATCGCTGTTTACGATGGTATCAAATCTTTCTACAACATCAAACGATAATTGTAGAAAATAACGACAGACCGTGAGAAATCACGGTCTGTTTTTTTATGTTAAAATTGTTCGTCTGTCATAAGTGACATGAAGTATTTAAAGAAGAGATTATAATCAAAATCGATAGCAATTTGCTGCGAGGGCCGATTGGTGAATGGACTTGATCCTACTAAAGAGCGGAAATCACCGATGCTTGCTCCTTGAGCGTAAGATTTGGTCATGACGGTAATTGGTGATTTGTAGTAGGTAAACATAGAATTATCAAGTAAAGCTAATATCGGTATCGTGTCATGAAAAGGGCAGCCTTTTAATTGTGGTAAAATTTTTTCGTAATATCCATAGTAGTAATGATCGAATAGAGGTTTGACGAGAGAAGCCTTTCCTTTCGCCTCAATATATTCAGCCATATCAGGTGTAACGATGGAATACTGAGTTACATTTAACGGGTATATGTACATGTTGGATGCAGATTGTAATACAATGTTAGCCGCGATTGGATCGCCATAAAAATTCGCTTCTGATACGGGAGTTACATTACCTGGGTGCAGAAAGGAACCACCCATTACATAATAAGATTTAATTTGCTGCATTAAGTTTTTACATAAAATAAATAAAACAGCTAGGGAAGTGAGTCGCCCTAAACTTACGATGATTAGTTCGTCTTTATACTGCTCGATAAGAGGGATAACTTCAAAAAAATTCTCCATTTCTCCGTTTTGTAACTTTTCATTTGGGATGATTGGCCCTAACCCTTCTTTACCGTGAATATTGGTAAAAAAAGCGGGTGGACCTCCATTGAGAGGACGGTCTGAACCACCAAATATTTTCATATCTCTATTTCTTGATTTTTGTTTAAGAAAATGAGCATTTTGTACGGCCATTTCTTTTGGAACATTGCCGTAATCAGCGACAATCCCAACAATTTCAATTTCATCGATAAAGAATGCGAGGAGGAGGGCTATCGCATCTTCGATTCCAGGATCACAAAAAATGAGAATTTTTTTAGACATGCGTTCACCACCTATCTTTATATATATGTGTGCTAGAGAGAAGACAGAATAAAAATGGAGTGAAGGATTTTGTTTTATTAAAATAATAACCATCAAAATTCAGAAAATATAAACTTTATATATTAGGTCAAGGTTTTTGACGTAAATCACATTAGGAAACGCAGTCATATCAAGGGTGTAAGCGTATAATATAGTGGATTTTCGTTGTTGATTTGATAAATTGCAGGTTTTTACAATTTATACTATGATAAGGATATTAACAGAAGATCGTATAAACATGAGGGATGATGAACATGAAACTTACAAAGATTCTTGTCCAAATTGCTGCTCTTTATGTATTTTATATGGTTGGAAATTGGGTGCAAGAAATGTTGAATCTTCCGATTCCAGGAAGTTTGATTGGGATGTTCCTCCTACTTGTTTTGCTTAGCCTAAAAGTACTTCCAGTGAAATGGTTTGATTTAGGAGCAGAAACACTCGTTGCTATTATGCCGTTTTTATTAATTCCGCCAACGCTTGGCTTAATGAATTACGGTGCTTTTTTTATGAGTAAAGGAATTTCCCTTTTCATTACAGTTGTAGCGAGTACGTTTTTAATTATTATCGTCGCAGGACATACAGGACAATATCTTGCGAATAGAAAGGAAAAAGAGACACAATGAGCCAAATATTAATCGGAATCGGTTGGGTTCTTTTTACGGTGCTATTATATCAATTATCTAAAAAAATCTACAAATTATTTCCAACACCATTTACCATTCCAATGCTTGTTGCAACAGGATTAATGGCTTTCTTATTTATAATGCTTGATATACCATATCAAAATTATATGGAAAGTGGTGGTGGCTGGATTGCGAAGCTACTAGGACCAGGTGTTGTAGCATTTGCAATCCCGCTTTATAAACAACGTCATGTTCTGCAAAAATATGTTGTACCAATTGCTGGTGGTGTATTAGTAGGTACAACAGTTGCTATTGCAAGTGATTTTGCTATCGCCACACTTATGGGAACAGATAAAAGCTTAATTTTATCTTCTTTACCAAAATCAGTGACAATGCCAGTTGCGATGAGTGTATCTGAACAAGTTGGTGGTGTCCCGTCCTTAACAGCAGCATTCGTCGTTATCGCAGGGATTACTGGAACGATTTCAGGACCAATTTTATTAAAATGGAGCCGTGTTACAAACTCAGTTGGTAAAGGGATTGGCTTTGGATGTGCGTCTCATATTATGGGTGTTATGAGAGCGATGAAAAATAATGAGCATGAAGGTGTTATTGGATCGGTAACAATGACATTAACAGCAATTTTGACATGTTTGCTTGGACCGTTATTCGCAATGATGTTCATTTGACACTCCCACCCCTAAAGGGGCAAGCTGACTAATGTCAGTGAGATTCTCGCTACCAAAGGCGAAGTCCATTTCTGGTATCGCTGACGTGCAAGATTGCGGTGTGCCATCACCACTCCCACAACAGACCATATAGGTTCGTGGGCTACGGTACTGTGATCATACCGTACAGATTGTTTGTTCTCAAATGTTTTTACGTCTTTTTCTTGACGACTTAATACATTTTACGGAGTAGAAGAATTTGCTACTCCAACCTCATATGTATTCTGTTTTCAGAGAACAGTCGTTTTAGAGTCTTTTGCATGACTATAAATAAAGTATACCATTTTTGGCTATGCAAAAACGATGCGTTCATCCCACTTTTAAAGACGGACTAAAGTCCTGCGTGGGCTTTCCCGCATTATAAATTCCGTAATGGAAGAAAAGCGAGAGCAACCTTATAGCTCTCGCTTTTCTATAGGATTTATGCTACATTTAAAATAACTGAATCTTTGTAGGAGGTACGCCAAGTGCATACGTTATTATCAGTTTTACTTATTATTGTATCGATTTTAATGATTGTTATGGTACTTATGCAGTCTAGTAATAGCTCAGGCCTTTCAGGCGCTATTTCAGGTGGTGCAGAGCAATTGTTTGGTAAGCAAAAAGCACGTGGAATTGAAGCGGTATTAAACCGTGTTACAGTTGTCTTAGCTGTACTATTCTTCGTACTAACAATTGGTGTTACGTACTTAAATTTATAAAATTAAAAGAAGAAGCGTTAGCGGATTATGCTAATGGTTCTTCTTTTTTTGATTTGTTATTCAAAAAAAGTTTCTAATTAGATTATAGAATTATAAATATGGTACACTAAGAATAGAAAGAATACGACTAGATTACAGAAGAGAAAGAGGAGAAGTACATGATGAAATTAGCATCTCCGAAACCATTTACATTTGAAGGTGGAGACCGCGCTGTTTTATTATTACATGGATTCACAGGAAACTCAGCTGACGTACGCATGCTAGGGCGTTTCTTAGAGAAGAAAGGCTATACTTGTCATGCGCCAATTTATAAAGGACACGGCGTACCACCAGAAGAGCTTGTTCATACAGGCCCTGAAGACTGGTGGAAAGATGTAATGAATGCCTACCAGCATTTAAAAGATCAAGGTTACGAGAAAATAGCTGCGGTTGGATTATCATTAGGCGGAGTATTCTCATTAAAACTTGCTTATACATTACCGATTTTAGGTGTTGTACCAATGTGTGCACCGATGTACATTAAAAGTGAAGAAATTATGTACCAAGGTATATTGGCATATGCCCGCGAATATAAAAAGCGTGAGCAAAAATCACCAGAACGAATTGAGCAGGAAATGTTTGAATTTAAACAGACACCAATGAATACATTAAAAGCATTACAGGAGTTGATTCGTGACGTACGCAATAATGTTGATATGATTTATGCTCCAACATTCGTTGTACAAGCACGTCATGATGAGATGATTAATACAGATAGTGCTAACATTATTTATAACGGTGTAGAATCTACGTTAAAAGACATTAAATGGTATGAAGACTCTACGCATGTCATTACACTTGATAAAGAACGTGATGTGCTACATGAGGATGTATATAACTTCTTGGAGCAACTAGATTGGTAAGGTCTAGTTGCCTCTTTTTTTCATAAGGGAATTTTTATCCCGCTATTTGTGGGCTAATAATCAGTGGGGACGGACAAAAAACTACTGGTTAAAGTTACACTTTATGAAAGCTGTAAAAAATCATTGGGAGATGATTAAAGTTTCACTTTATACATCCCCCATCTTTCGGATACACTAAATAATATAAGGGTTTAAAGGAGGTATTTCTGCTTGGAAGAAATCATGCAAGAACATATTGATAAGTTGTTATTATTTATGAGGGAAGAAGCGTATAAACCGTTAACGATACAAGAATTAGAATCGGCATTTGGAATCGAAGGCTCTGAGGGCTTTAAAGATTTCGTAAAGGCACTTGTAATGATGGAAGAGAAGGGGCTTGTTATCCGCACACGTAGTAACCGCTACGGTCTTCCAGAAAAAATGAATTTAGTACGCGGTAAATTAATTGGGCACGCACGTGGTTTTGCGTTCGTCGTTCCAGAAGAGAAGAAAACAGGAGATGATGATCTTTTCATCCCGCCGACAGAATTAAATGGTGCACTTCATGGTGATACAGTATTAGCACGTGTTAGCGCACAATCAAGTGGATCACGCCAAGAAGGCGCGATTGTTCGTATTTTAGAGCGTGGAACGAAGGAACTAGTTGGTACATATACAGAGTCAAAGAACTTTGGATTTGTTATACCTGATAATAAACGCTGGACAAGTGACATTTTTATCTTGAAAAGTGCATCTATGGGCGCTGTAGAAGGCCATAAAGTAGTTGTGAAAATTACGGGCTACCCAGAGAACCGTTTAAGCGCAGAAGGTGAAGTTATTCAAATTCTAGGTCATAAAAATGACCCAGGAGTAGATATTTTATCTGTCATTCATAAACATCATTTACCTTTAGCATTCCCTGAAGAAGTGATGGAGCATGCAAACAGTGTACCAGAAACGATTTCAGAAGAAGATATAAAAGATCGTCGTGATTTACGTGATCAAATGATTGTTACAATTGATGGTGCGGATGCGAAAGACTTAGATGACGCTGTTACAGTAACGAAGCTTGAGAACGGTAACTATAAGCTTGGCGTTCATATTGCGGATGTAAGTCATTATGTTCAAGAAGGTTCTCCAATTGATGTTGAAGCAGCAGAGAGAGCAACGAGTGTATATCTTGTAGACCGTGTAATTCCGATGATTCCGCATCGTTTATCAAACGGTATTTGTTCATTAAATCCGAAAGTAGACCGTCTGACACTATCTTGTGAAATGGAAATCAACAATCTAGGTGATGTTGTAAAACACGAGATTTTCCAAAGTGTAATTAAAACGACAGAGCGTATGACGTATGCTGACGTAAGAAGCATTTTAGAAGATGAAGACGAAGCGCTAATTGAACGCTACGAGCCGCTAGTACCAATGTTTAAAGAAATGGGGCAGTTAGCACAAATTTTACGTGAAAAACGTATGCGCCGTGGTGCGATTGACTTTGACTTTAAAGAAGCGAAAGTACTAGTAGATGAAGAAGGAAAACCGACTGATGTTGTAATGCGTGATCGTTCTGTATCAGAGAAGTTAATTGAAGAGTTTATGCTTGTTGCGAACGAAACAGTAGCGGAGCATTTCCACTGGATGAACGTACCGTTTATGTACCGTGTCCATGAAGATCCGAAAGAAGATAAGCTTGAGCGTTTCTTCGAGTTTGTAACAAACTTCGGATATGCAGTAAAAGGACGTGCGAATGAAATACACCCTCGTGCATTGCAGCAAATTCTTGAAATGGTTCAAGGTCAGCCGGAAGAAATAGTCATTTCAACAGTTATGCTTCGTTCTATGAAGCAAGCACGTTACGATTCGAACAGCTTAGGACATTTTGGTTTATCAACTGAGTTCTACACGCATTTCACATCGCCAATTCGTCGTTACCCAGATACGATTGTTCATAGATTGATTCGTGAATACATCATTAATGGTAAAGTAGACAACGAAACGCAAGCGAAATGGCGTGAAAACTTACCTGAGATTGCAGAGCACTCTTCTAATATGGAACGCCGCGCTGTTGAAGCAGAGCGTGAAACAGACGAAATGAAAAAAGCAGAGTATATGGTTGATAAGATCGGTGAAGAGTATGACGGTATGATTAGCTCTGTAACAAACTTCGGTTTATTCGTAGAGCTTCCAAATACAATTGAAGGTCTTGTACACGTTAGCTATTTAACAGATGATTACTACCGTTATGACGAAAAACATTTTGCGATGATTGGAGAACGTACAGGTAACGTATTCCGCATCGGTGACGAAATTACAATTCGTGTTATTAACGTAAATAAAGACGAGCGCGCAATCGACTTTGAAATCGTTGGCATGAAAGGCACACCTCGTCGTAAGTTCAAAGATCGTCCAGTTGTGATTGAACAGCCAAGAACAGGCAGAAAGAAACGCGGTGGACGTAGCGAACGTAGTAATGAGCGCGGTGGTGAACGCGGCACAGGAAGAAAGTTTGATCGTGGTGGAAAAGGAAAAGCATCAGCATCCACATCCGCTAGTCAGCCAGGGAAAAAAGATGGAAATAGTAATAGTAATGGTAATGGTAAGAAGAAAAAAGGATTCTTTGAAAATGTACCAGGATTCAAGAAGAAAAAGAAAAAGCGCAAGTAAGAGAAGAGTGGCTTCGCCTCACATTCTGAGCGAGCCACTTTCGCTTTTTATTGAATCCAGCTACAGTGGCTAGAATGTTTGGTGGCTTCGCTTCTTCCCAGGAGGCAAAGAGCGCCTCAAGGCCAGAAGCTCCATCCACCTTACATTCTGAGCGAGCCACTTTCGCTTTTGGTTTACATTTGTTACAATGGTAAAAATAGAGGAGGGACGTTATATGCCAAAGGGTACAGGTAAGGTTATTGCGCAAAATAAAAAGGCATTTCATGATTATTTCATCGAAGAAACATACGAAGTAGGGCTTGTCCTTCAAGGAACGGAAATTAAGTCGATTCGCGCTGGACGCGTGAACTTGAAAGACGCGTTTGCACGTATACATAACGGTGAAGTATGGGTTCATAATATGCATATTAATACATATGAACAAGGGAATCGTTTTAATCACGATCCGCTTCGTACAAGAAAGTTACTTCTTCACAAGAAAGAAATTGATAAGCTAGCAGGTTATGCAAAAGAAACAGGTTATGCATTAGTTCCAGTTAGAATCTATTTGAAAAATGGATTTGCGAAAATGGCACTTGGTTTAGCAAAAGGTAAGAAGCAATATGATAAGCGTCACGATTTAAAAGAGAAAGAAGCTAAACGTGAAATTGCACGCGTGTTCCGTGATCGTCAAAAGATGTAATACAGATATTTACATTTGTAAAACGGCGCGCGTATGATATAATAACTTATGTAAGATTGTTGCACATTGAAAAACAGCTCTTAGTAGCTATCACGATATTTCTTCGTATGCTCCATTTTTATCATGGGGACGTTACGGATTCGACAGGGATAGTTCGAGCTTAGGTTGCGAGTCGAGGGGATCGGCCTCGTTAAAACGTCAAAGCCTATAATTGGCAAACAAAACAATCTTTCTTTAGCTGCTTAATTGCACTAAAGGTTCCTCCCTCCATCGTCCATGTGGTAGGGTAAGGGACTCAAACTAAGTGGACTACGCCGGAGTTCGCCGTCTGAGGGCGAAGGAAGAGAACAATCAGACTAGCAACTTGGAAGCCTGTCGATAGGCCGAAGAGTTCGCGAAATGCTAATATATCGACTACACTCGTAGAAGCTTAAGTGCCGATATTTTTGGACGTGGGTTCGACTCCCACCGTCTCCACCAATACATAACTGTTTGGTGGTTTTTTATTTTGTATGATATGAACCATAACTTTGCCAGGTTGGCGGGGTTATGGTTCTTTTTGTTTTGTGGTTTGATAAAATGCTTAAGTTGAGGACGGTACCCTTGAAACAGAAACTGAGGGAATCGTTATTGATAATAAGCAGCTAGATAATATAGTTGCTCTTAATGATTAAATAATATGTATTTAAATCTTCATATATTTTGTGTTTTTATCCATATCTATTGTAAGATTATATAGAGTTCTCCTAATAAGCTGTTATAATGGCTTTTTTTAGGGATTTAATATTTATAAATCTTAAATTATTTTTTTGGGATAATTTTTTATCTAACTAAGTTATATTGAAGTAGAGGTGAACCATCGGTGAAGCAGGTGTTAGTAATTAAGAATGAACGGTCTTTTGCAAAGAAAATCATAAGCGGTCTAACGCAAGAGGGCTATTTCATTTTAAAACTTCACAATGAAAACCAAGGTTTAAATATAGTATATGAACAAGATTGGGATATTATCATATTGGATTGGGATTCATTAAGTATATCGGGGCCAGAAATTTGTAGACAAATACGACTTGTTAAAACGACACCGATAATTATTGTGACCGACAATATTTCTAGCAAGGATTGCATAGCAGGGCTACAAGCAGGAGCAGATGATTATATTAGAAAACCATTTGTGAAAGAAGAATTAGTAGCAAGGGTTCAAGCTATTTTAAGGAGAAGTGACTGTATCCAGCAAAATGAGACAAACTTTTTTCAGTTTAAAGATCTCTTTGTTGATGCATCTAGCCATATTGTGAAAAAAGGTGGTAAAAATCTCACGCTTACTAAGCGCGAGTACGATTTACTTGTATTTTTAATTAAGAATAAAAATACAATATTGAGCCGTGAAATGCTTTTGAACCAGGTTTGGGGATATAACGTAGTAGTCAATCCCAATGTAGTGGATTTATATATTGGGTATGTAAGAAAAAAGTTAAAGTGCGAGAAGAAAGGTAGATATATTCAAACGATACATGGCAGAGGCTATTCAATGGTTGAATGATAAAAATAAGATAATAGGTAAAGTACAGTTTGTCATAATAGCAAAAACGAGTAAAACTATTTCATACAGTTTTACTCATTTTTTTCTATTAAACCTAATAATCAAATAGTTTCTGTGAAATATTAAAAGACGGAAACTATAAAAAGAAGATTGATACCAGGCAATGGATTATGAAAAAATCAGCTATTAATGGGCATTTTTTTTGCAGTAGAAATCATGGTTTATAAGGTGCCCAATCTATTGATTAGTACGTGTGGGGGAGGACTCTGGTGCGCATTAGATGAGACTGTATCTAATTTATGTTTAATTTTATTAACTCCCACCATTCACAAGATTTTCACATAATTAATGACTATACTTATTAACAGGATATTCAAATGAAAATGATTATCAATAGCAATTTAGATACATAAAGGTTACTATCTAATTTAATCTATGGACGTTATCATTTTCGAACTAAATTACATTATAAGGAGTATACGTATGAAAAAAACTATGCTTTTAAAATTAGTAAGTATTTTAGCAATTTTCACTTTAATGTTAGCAGCTTGCTCGGATTCAAGTAAGGAAACTTCGAAAGCTAATAAAGGTGATAGTAGTGATAAGCCAAAAACAGTTGAAATCACTGATGCACATGGAACTGTTAAAGTCCCTGTAAATCCAAAAAATGTAGTTGCTTTGGATAATAGAACTTTTGAAACTTTAGCTGATTGGGGAATTAAATTAGCGGCTGCTCCAAAGGATGTAATGCCTGCAGATTCAGCATATGTAAAGGATAGTAAAGTTCAAAATATTGGAAATCACCGCGAACCAAATCTTGAAATTATTGCAGCGGCAAACCCTGACCTTGTAATCGTTGGTCAAAGATTTGCTGGCCATTACGAAGAGATCAAAAAATTAGTGCCGAATGCAGCTGTTATTGATCTTAATGTTGATGTTTCTGAGAAAGCTACTAAGCCTGGAGAAAACTTAGTAAAAGGACTTAAAGATTCTACAATTTCTTTAGGGAAAATCTTTGATAAAGATAAAGAAGCTAAAAAATTAGTAGCTGATTTTGATAAATCTATTGAAAATGTAAAATCTGCTTATAATGGAAAAGATAAAGTTATGAGTGTTATCGTTACTGGTGGGAATATTGGTTTTGCTGCTCCTCACTCTGGTCGCGTTTGGGGACCAATGTATGAGATTTTCGGTTGGGCTCCAGCACTAGAAGTGTCTAATTCTACTGCAGGTCATAAAGGTGATGACGTTTCTGTTGAAGCTATTGCACAAACAAATCCTGATTGGCTTTTCGTATTAGATCGTGATGCTGCAACATCTGATGCTGCTACTTCAGCTCCTGCTCAGGATGTTATTTCTAAATCACCTGCTCTTCAAAACACAACTGCTGTTTCTAAAAAACAAATTGTTTATGCACCAGCAGATACTTACACAAATGAATCAATTGAGACTTATATAGAGTTATTTGGAAATATCGCAAAAACTTTAGCTAAGTAGTGTAAAGGAGTACGAAACAGTGTCAAAAAATATGATTTCTAGGGTTGAGAATATTTCTCAACCCCAGTTTTATAATCACAATAAAATATGGACAAAACCTTTTATAATAGCGATTATAGTTGTTATAATTTTAGGGATTATATCACTGTTTACTGGAGTTTATGATATACGTGGACAAGAGGACGGAATGGAGATGTTTTTCATCACTCGTGTTCCGAGAACAGTTGCATTAATGCTTACTGGAGCTGCAATGGCGATGGCAGGGCTCGTAATGCAATTAATTACACAGAATCGTTTTGTTGAACCTACTACAACGGGGACTATTGAATGGTCAGGCTTAGGCCTGCTTTTTGTATATTTATTATTTCCTGCCCCGACGTTAGTTCAAAGAATGACTGGTGCAATCATTTTTTCTTTTATAGGAACTATGATTTTCTTTCTATTTTTAAGAAGAGTTAAACTTCGTTCGTCTTTAATTGTTCCGATTATTGGATTGATGCTTGGAGCAGTTATTTCTGCAGTGTCTACTTTTTTGGGACTCCTTTTTCAAATGACGCAAAGTATTGAAACTTGGTTCGTAGGTTCATTTGCTACCGTTCAGGTGGGAAGATATGAATATTTATGGCTGATTGTTATCGTTACTGTGCTTATTTTTATGTATGCTAATAGATTGACTCTAGCTGGACTAGGAGAAGATGTCGCAACAAGCCTTGGAGTGAATTACAATAGAATTGTTCTTTTTGGGACTGGCCTTATCTCTGTTGCAGTTGGAATTGTTGCAGCTGTTATTGGAAACTTACCTTTCTTGG
This sequence comes from Bacillus sp. DB-2, assembly GCF_003315125.1. NCBI lineage: Bacteria > Bacillati > Bacillota > Bacilli > Caryophanales > Bacillaceae > Bacillus > Bacillus sp. DB-2. The sequence continues at coordinate 415,452 of NZ_QNRN01000003.1, forward strand.
GATTAATTGTTCCAAACATTGTTTCAATGTTTAGGGGAGATGATCTTAGGAGTAATTTACCTTGGGTATGTGTGATCGGAATGGGGACAATAACTGCCTGTGACATCATTTCTCGAACAATTATAAAGCCTTTTGAAGTACCTGTTTCTTTAATACTTGCAACAGTGGGAGCAGTCGTATTTATTACTATTTTATTGAGAAAAAGAAAACCAAGGAGGCTGCGATGATCACATTAGACTATAGAAATAAAGAAAATGTCGAAATCGATTCTAGCCTTCATAATGAAAGTAGATCAGCTAGCGCTTTTCGTTCTAAGAAGGAAGCAAGACGTTATTGGATTGTACTAATAACATTGATCGCTTTAGGTCTCCTTTCTTCATATGGACTTTTAGTTTATAACAATCCAGTTCCGATAGATTCACCTTCTTTTATCCCAGTTGTTAAGAGAAGGATAATAGCCATTGTTGCGATGATTATTGCTGCAGTTTGCCATAGCTTGTCGACAGTTGCTTTCCAATCTATTACGAACAATAAGATTATTACTCCTTCGCTTTTAGGTTTCGAATCACTTTATTCAGCAATTCATACGAGTACAATATTCTTCTTTGGTGCTAGTGCATTAATAAACTTTAATGGAATTGGATCGTTTGTATTCCAAGTTGTTGTTATGGTCTTCATGAGTTTGATACTTTATGGATGGTTACTTTCCGGTAAATACGGGAATTTACAACTTATGCTTTTAGTTGGAATTATTATTGGTACCGGACTAAATTCCGTGTCAACTTTTATGAGAAAGCTACTTGCGCCTTCAGAGTTTGATATTTTACAAGCGAAATTATTTGGTTCTGTTAATCACGCAGATCCTGCATATTTTCCTATTGTAATTCCTATGATCATAATTGTAGCAGTATTAATTTTTGCTCATTCTAAGAATTTGAATGTTTTGTCACTAGGAAAGGATGTTGCTACTTCTTTTGGAGTTAAATATCAACCTAGTGTAATTTATACGCTTGTATTAGTTGCTATTTTGATGTCCATTTCAACAGCTCTAATTGGGCCACTTACTTTCTACGGCTTTTTAGTAGCAACTTTGAGTTATCAGGCCGCGTCAACTTATGATCATAGATATATTTTTCCAATGGCTTTTGCAATAGGATTTTTGATAATGACGAGTGCATACTTTTTAATGTATCATGTATTCCATGCTCAAGGTGTAGTTTCAGTTATTATTGAATTATTTGGTGGAATAATATTCTTAACTATAGTTTTAAGGAAGAGGGCTTTATGATAAAAATTGATAATGTTAAAAAGTTCTATACTGATAAGGTGAAAATAGGACCTTTGGATATTGAAATACCAAAAGCGGGCTTTACTTCTTTAATTGGACCAAATGGCGCTGGAAAGTCAACGACACTATTGATGATTGGAAGACTTTTAGATATGGATGAAGGCCAAATTCAGGTAGCAAATATGGATGTTTCTGAATCCAAATCAAAAGACTTAGCAAAAGTTTTGACTATATTGCGACAAGAAAATCATTTTGTAACTAGGCTTACTGTTAGACAATTAGTTGGATTTGGGCGCTTTCCTTATTCAAAGGGAAGATTAACTAAAGAGGATGAAGCTATTATTTCTAAATATATCGATTTTCTAGATTTAACTAATTTAGAGAATAGATATTTAGATGAGCTTTCTGGTGGTCAAAGACAAAGGGCATATGTAGCGATGGTGTTGTGCCAAGAGACTGAATATGTACTTTTGGACGAGCCTCTGAACAATCTTGATGTTGCTCGTTCTGTTCAAATGATGGAGCATTTGAGACGTGCGGCTAATGAATTTGGAAGAACAATTTTGACTGTTATGCATGACATAAATTTTGCAGCCAAATATTCTGATAAAATTTGTGCTATGAAAGATGGACAAATTGCTGCTTTTGGAACAGTAGAAGAGGTTATGGACCCGGAAATTTTGACAGATATTTTTGAAACAAAAATAGAAATTATCAATGGTCCTTATGGGCCAATCGCTGTTTATTAGTTACAAAGTGTAAAAAATGAGTATGTCAAAAAAATACTGTAGCTTGCGTAAATCATGCCAGCTACTCTAGTTGAAGTTGCTGTCTGTATTTTATAGGCAGCAGCTTTTTTTTATGTGATTGCCCATGAGGACTCTTAATATTTCTGGATGCTCGTAACAGTCCTGCATGTATTTCATTACTTCTAGTCCTGCGACGCTTCCAACAATAAACTTGTAAATTACTCATAAAATGCAAAGGAATGCTTCACCTTTTCAAGTATTTACCAAACAAAAAGATTTATCTCTGTATAACTTTTTATAAGAATTCAGCTTGTTTTTTGTATGTAATATTGCATATAAGAGTGTATTGATAAAAGTGTAAGGGGTCACTATAATGAGGGCATAAAGATACATCACATTTTCGTAGCAATAAAAAATGAACAAAATGTTCCATTAACAAATGAAATAAAAGTTTCAATTGGAGGAACAACATTATACCCAACTGCTAGTATTAGTCATTAGGTATAAAAAGGTGCCCTGTAAACAGGGCGCTTTTTTACTTAGTCACAAATTTTACTCTTTCCAAAACTGTTCCAATAGAATGACAAGCATGGTACCCACAAGTAATCCATTACTTAAAACATATTGTAAGGAAGAAGGAATTCCGCTAAATGCACTTTCTGGAAGAAACATTATTCCCAAACTGATTAATAATGAAATTCCTAATATAGTTAATCGGCGTTGATTTAATTCTTCACGTAAAATGGATTGAAATGAAATGCCTATTACTTGGACAAATGTTGCTAAAAGTGCGGCATTAGCAATAGGACCTGGTAGCAAGGATATAAAGTTTACAATTGAAGGAATAAAAGAAATTCCTGCTAATATAAGACTTGCTATAAGGAACGACTTCACTTTTCTTTGTCCTGTTAGTTGAATAAATCCTGCTGATGCAGGTAATGGTACAATTCCAATTGTAGAAAACAACGACGAGATAATATGCGATATACCTCCGGCCCACACGCTGCGGTTCAGTATTTGCTTTTCATTTTCTTTAGATGACGGAGCCACTTGTTTTACAGCCGAAATAGCAGCGATTGTATTTGCAACTAAAAGAAATGTAAATAAAGTTGCAGTTAGAGCCATTCCAATATCTAATCTAGGTGTGCCCCAAGAAAATAGCTCTGGTAACTTAACTAACGGTGTGTGTGAAGGCATATGAGATGATTTTCCTAATACAGCATACAAAAGCCAACCACATGAAATTCCAAGTAACACAGCGTAACTTTTCATCCATCCGTTCCCTTTAATTGATAAGAAAGTAATAAGGGCAAAAACAAAGAGCGCAATAGTAGCCGTTGTATAATCAGGATGAGTTACAGCTCCTTGTAATCCCATCATTCCTTTTAGTAACACACCACTAAGCTGAAGAGATAATATTAAAAGAAAAGTGCCTGTAACCAAGGGTGTAAATAAACGTAGAATTCGATGAACAAGCCCTGTTATACCAAGGACGAAGAGTAATATACCTGCAATAATTAATCCGCCTTCTAAAAGTTGTAATACATCCTTTGCACTTTGTCCCTGATGCATAGCGACTTGTCCCAATATGACAAATATACTTACCCATGAACCGGCTGGCCCATCCGCTATGGGATAGCGATGCCCAAACCATGCTTGTATAAATGAACTTACTCCTACAACTAAAAAAGTTCGTTGCATTAATGTTGAGATATCTTCTATTGATAAATGGAATATGCCACCAATAATTATAGGCAATGCAATTGCATTTGCTAATAAAAACACAAACCACTGTAGAATACTAAAGCTCGTATCAAAGTATTTTTTATTCATATTAGTCTCCTTTGCCGAAAAAGAATTTCATAGTAAAAATCCATCCTTTCTACACAGCTAGATTAAAAAGGATGGATTTTGTAAATCTATAAAATTACTTTAATTATATAGATGGATTTTTAATTAATTACCATGTACGGAACGGTAAGAATTTCCCGTTAAGTGTAATCACGATACGAGGGTCGCCACCTTTTGGATCTTCTTGTGTGTCCACACCTAGATTGAAGTTAATTGCACTCATTACACCTTCGCCAGCTTTTTCTAGAATTAATTCTCTAAGAGTTGGTGCGTATTGTAACATCATTTCATATAATCGATATAAGATTGGGTCAGTAGGAGGCATTTGCATTACTTGACCTCTAAGTGGAACTACTGTTAATGCTTGAACTACTTCTGCATCTAATTCTAATAGTTTACCGATTTTTTCTGCTTCTGGACGTGTCATTGTAGCTTGTCCTAATAACGCTGTTACAACCCAAGTCTCAGAGTTTTCACTTACCTTTGAAATTTCTTCCCATGTTAAACCTTTTGCAATTTTTGCTTCCATAATTTTTTGCGTAGCTTCTTGTCTATTCATATCTAATAACTTCCTTCCATTTAAGTAATAATAATTAATTTTTCATACCATTTAATGCTTTATATCCATCAACTACTAAATCTAATTTACCTGTGTGAGGATCAATAACTAAACCATGTACAGGAACATCTTTTGGAATAAGTGGATGATTTCTTACTAAATCAACATTAGCTTGAGTTGAACCGTTGACATCATCGAATCCAAATAACCATTTTTTAAGGTCAACACCAGCATATTCAATCGCTGATAAAATTTCGGGTGAAGCTACTCCACGATCTAATATTTTTTGAAGTGTTCCTTTTGGATTAGTTTGACTCGCACCACATCTATGGTGTCCGATAAGGAAGATTTCATCTGCATTTAAATCATATACTGATGCTACAACACTTTGCATAACACTATCGAAAGGAGAAGCAATTTTACCACCTGCATTTCTGATAACTTTTGCATCACCATCGTGTATATCTAAAGCTTTTGGAAGTAGCTCAATTAAACGAGCATCCATGCAAGAAACAACAACCATACGTTTTTTAGGCATTTTTGTCGCTTCACGAGGAGCGTATTCTTTATTTTCTACAAATTGTTCATTGAACGATAGAATATCTTGTAATAACATATTTGTAACCTCCTTTAAATCTAGATGTATTTTTTTGTTACGTCCTCTATGTTATAAGTAAATATAACTGATAAATAATGTGATGTAAGAGGATAAACTAAGTATAGTGAATTGTATCGATAAGCAGAATAAGTTGGCGAAACACTTTCGGGCTTTCTACTTTCACGGTGAAAGGATTGGTTTATATCATTGATCAAACAGATTTTGAGATACTGAAATTATTAGGAGAAAACTCAAGAATACAATGGAAAGAACTTGGTCAGAAAATACATATGACGGGGCAGGCTGTAGGAAATCGAATTCGAAGGTTAGAGGATTTAGGGATTATTGAGCAATACACAATCGCAATAAACCGAATCAAATTAGGACAAGTAGTGACTGCATTTGTAACTTTGTTCGTAACAACAGCTAATCATCAAGAGTTTATGAATTTCTTTCAAAAAGAAGAAGGGATTTCTGAAGTAGACCGTATAAGTGGTGAGGGATGTTATTTATTAAAAACACATTTTGCTTCTAATGAAGAATTGGATAACTTTCTGGGGCGACTATTAAAGTATGGGAATTATCGTGTTAACCTATCGATAGGAAAGTTAAAATAAGATTTCTTTTTTTGAGGTTATAGTAACATTATTTGCTAATTTCTATTTGTATAGAGATAATAAAGTCGTTTGATTTTTATCCCGCATTAACGGGCGAGTTAAAACGATTGGTCACTGGTATTACTCAAAAAATGCTTACTGAGCAATTGAAAGAGCTTGAAAAAGATGGGCTTGTGTCTAGAAAAGTATACAATCAAGTACCACCGAAAGTTGAGTATTCTTTTACGAAACAGGGACAATCATTAAAAGAAGTTTTAAAAGTACTTTGCGATTGGGGAAGCGACTATATTAAGCATAAATATCCTAATGGTGAAGTGCTAGTGAAAGAGGACGATCATATTTGATTTAACACTCCTATAATTGTAAGTTTGTTATAATGAACAAGTACTTATACGAAGGGGAGTTTAAAGAGAAAATGAAATCATTTAACATCGATCATTTTATTGCTAGTATCTTGCAGTGGATATTAAATATAGCTCTAATCATATTATCCATTGTCTTATCTATCTTTTTAATTAATGAAACGATTACTTTTGTTCAATACATATTTTCGACGAAGAAGTACACATCATATAAATTAGTTGAAAGTATTATCGTCTATTTCTTATACTTCGAGTTTATCGCATTAATTATTAAGTATTTCAAATCGAATTATCATTTTCCGTTACGTTATTTTATTTATATCGGAATTACGGCTTTAATTAGATTAATTATTGTATCTCATGAGGAACCGATGGAGACATTATTATATGCAGGATCCATTCTTGTTTTAGTTATTGCTTTATACATATCGAATATGAGAGATTTGAGAAAAGAGTAGTGCAGACATAAGTTTGCACTACTTTTTTATTTGCAGTTTGATGTAGGAAAGCTGGAACAGAAAAGAGATGGCAAAGCCATCCCTTAAGGAGATTGGATATTATTTTGAGGCTGTAATCAAATTGATAATGTCAGGACATTCTAATTTATAAGTTACTTTGTTGTCTTCAATATCTTTCTTTATTTTTTGACATATATTATTTGAATACTGAATATCTTTATTTTCGTTATGTTTCTCACTTGTTTTTGTGTAGTCGACATCATAATAAATGGAGGTAGATCCCTTTTCTTTTTTTACAGTTAAATCAATGATAGTAGGCTCGTTCTTGTTATTAAATTTAGTGATTCTAACTGAATCGTCTTTATTTAAATTATAGTTTTCTACGAAAGTATCTAATTTCTCTATGCTATAAACTTTATCGTCTTTTTCAATAATATCACCACGTTTTTTGGAAGCTTCAAAAGTATATGTCTCGTTTTTATTGTTGTTTTTCTCATTATTAGCACAACCAATGAGAGTAAATAAGGCTAGCGAGATTAAAGGTGACGCATACTTTCTATATTGTATTTTCATAAATTCAGCCCCTTTTCTTAATTTTTAGCAATAAATTATATTTGTAATAATATTTTATCTTACATAGAGTTAGCCTAGATTAAGCATAATTTATTTTTTTATTAACTTACCGTAAATATCTGCATTTTTTTCATTTTTTCGTTAATAAGTTGTAAATTTCGACATTAAATTTTTATAGTAGTTTATGATGTTTTTGTAACACAAAAATCTAAAAAGGAGTGATGTGATTCATGTTTAACAAGTTTTTTGGGAATCCAAAGGCAAAAAAGATTTGTGGAATTGGAGCATTAGCAACTTTTATAGGTTTTTCGTCTTTAGGGTCAGTTAGTGCAGGTAGTTATGTAGATAAGTATAAGCAGTATAATGTTGGATCTAGTGGTGGTTCTTATACAAATAGTGCCGGTTTTTCTGGCGGTGGTGGTAGTGGGAATTTATCAATGACAAGTACTATTAGTAAAGACAAACGTTTAATAGGGGTAAAGTTACGCACCAGTATTGATTCTGGTGACCCTTATATACAAAGTTTTTGGGCGCAAAGTAAAACTAGTTCTAATGTGCACTATCCTTTAAGCGTCTATAATAAAATGTTACGAAATAATCCAGACCCATTTTGGGGACCTAATTCACCAAATATAACATCAGTTAACTTGCATATAAATACAGATGCTCGTAGTTCTGGAGCTGGTAATGGAGTTCAATACAGATATGTACAGATCTTTAAATATTAAATTTATATTATGAAAAGGTGGGGACCTAAATGAAATTTAATAAAAAGTTACTAGCTGTGATTTTATTTGGCGGATTAGCTACTAGTATGTGTTTAGCCAGTGGAATGGAAGAAAAAGTACAGGCTAGCGAAGAAAAGGTAGAAGCATATGTTTTAAATACAGATAGAGAATTATATAAGTCGGTATCTAAAGATGTAAAACTTCCTAAGAAAGTAATCTTTAGAGACGACCAAAAAAGTACAGGTATTTTAGGCGAAACAACTTATGGTATTAAAAATACTAATTTTATGGATAATAAAGCTGGAGACTATGTAGCAACATCTTTATCTGAGTCTTCAGAGGGCACAAAATTTTATACTCATAGATATGAAAATGATGATGCTTCTCAAAGAGTAACTTTTAATGTAATAGGGACTGAAACAAACATTGATACAACAGATTATGATACAAAAATTGTAAGATTGAGTAATGGTATAGAAGCAACCTATGCAGAAGGTGATGCAGCTCAAGTCCTGGCATTCAATAATCCAAAAGATAATTTATATTATGCTTTAATAGGTGAAAAAGATGTAGGTAAGTTTACTACTGAAGAATTGATTGAAATTGCTAACTCGATAGAATAATAAAAAGAAACAAAATAGAGAAAGAATACCCTGGATTGTGGGTGCTTTAAAAAGTCCTATAATTCGGGGGATCTCTATTTTTATAAGAAAGCATTACCTTTTAGTGAGAAGGTCCGTAGAAATGTAATTTAAAAGTGGTCTAATCTATATGGGTTTTCTAACAGCTCAATTAAATTTCTCGTTTGTATTGATTCATCGCGTTAATTATTAAGTATTTTAAATCGAATTATCATTTTCCGTTACGTTATTTTATTTATATTGGAATTACGGCATTAATTCGATTAATTATTGTATCTTATGAGGAACCGATGGAGACGTTATTATATGCGAGGTCCATTCTTGTCTTAGTCATTGATTTATACATATCGAATATGAGAGATTTGAGAAAAGAGTAATGCAGACATAAGTTTGCACTACTCTTTGTACCTTGACCTTCAAGTTACTTGAAGGTTTACAATGTAATTAGGGCGTTTGAAATCGAAAAAAATTGAGAAATTAAGTGAAGAGGTTATTTTACTTGGAGGTTATAGAAATGAGTCAGGAATTAAAGTTACGTCCTTTAGAACGGGAAGATTTAAAGTTCGTGCACGAACTTAATAATAACGCACATATTATGTCTTATTGGTTTGAAGAGCCGTATGAGGCTTTTGTAGAACTACAGGATTTATATGATAAACATATCCACGATCAAAGTGAACGCCGTTTTATCCTGGAGAAAGATAATGAGATGGTTGGATTAGTTGAGTTAGTGGAAATTGATTATATTCATCGAAGAACTGAATTCCAGATTATTATTGATCCGAATTATCAAGGACATGGTTATGCAGCGGAAGCGACGCGTTTAGCGATGGATTACGCTTTTTCTGTATTAAATATGCATAAACTCTATTTAGTTGTTGATAAAGAGAATGAAAAGGCTGTACATGTTTATAAAAAGGTGGGATTTATCGTGGAAGGTGAGTTACAAGACGAATTTTTCGTTGATGGTAACTACCATAATGCGATAAGAATGTGTATGTTTCAGAAGCAATATTTTGAAAAGAAGTAGTTGAATGATTTGTAATTGATGTTGACGCTTCATAAAAACGTATGCTAAAATCCCTTTTAAGTATTAAGGAAGGTGCAGAATATGCTTTATATAAAATTTGTAAAACTCATTAGAAAACTTTGCTCCGCACAAATGTATACGGTGAAGCGTTGTACGGAGCTTAATCATGGGGCATAAAGTCCCTATATTCATCGGCTGAATAACTTTTCTGAAAAGTATAGTGTATCTATGCTTATTTGGTTATGGTTTTTAGCTGATGTATAAAATAGATTAAGGGGCCATAGACAATGCTTTGTCTATGGCCCTTTGTGTATGCTATTCCAATGAGATTTACAAAAATTGGAGTAGTATAGGAAAAAACCACGAAGCAGAGGGCTAGTGTCGAATGACGCTATCTCTCTGCTTTTTTTAATTTCAGGAAAAGAGGAATACGGATGAGTTTACTTAAAGTTGAAAGTTTATCACATAGCTTTATAGATAAAGCCTTATATGAAAATGCTTCTTTTGATTTGCATAAAGGAGAACATATGGGGATTGTTGGACAGAATGGTGCAGGGAAAAGTACGTTAATGAAAATATTAATTGAAGAAATAATTCCTGATAAGGGAGACATAAAGTGGCAGCCTAATATTCAAATTGGGCATCTTGATCAATATGCAGAAATTGATGGAAATTATACCATTTCACAATATTTAAAGAGAGCTTTTCATGATTTGTTTGAAATGGAAGATAGAATGAACAAATTGTATGAAGAAAGTGCTATGACAGGTGATCCTGACAAATTGTTAAAAGCGGCCGCATATCAAGAACAACTTGAGGCTCGTGATTTTTATTCGTTAGATAGCACAATTAATAAAATTGCAGCTGGCTTAGGTATTGATGCTATTGGCATGAATCGTATAATCGCTGAACTAAGCGGGGGACAACGTGCAAAAGTAATTTTAGCGAAGCTTTTATTAGAAGAGCCTAATATTTTATTACTAGATGAACCGACGAACTTCCTTGATAAAGAGCATGTTGAGTGGCTTGCTAATTATTTAATGAGTTTTGAAGGAGCGTTTATTGTAGTGTCACATGATTTTGATTTTCTAGAAAAAGTGACTTCTTGCATATGTGATGTAGAGTTTGGAACGGTGAAGAAGTATTACGGAAAATACTCAGATTTTGTAAGACAAAAGGAGCATTTGCGAAAAGATTATATTCGCCAATATGATGCACAGCAAAAGAAAATTGAAAAAACGGAAGAGTATATTCGTAGAAATATTGCTGGAGTGAATTCAAAAATAGCGCAAGGACGCAGAAAACAGCTACAGCGTATGGAAAGAATTGCACCTCCGAATTTTACTCATAAACCATCTATTCATTTTCGTGAGCTTTCAATTTCAGCACAGACGGTTTTGACAGTAAATGACCTTGAGGTTGGATATGAGTTTGCTTTATTACCAAAGTTGAATTTCTCGGTAGTAGGAGGACAAAAATTTGTTATTACAGGATTTAATGGAGTAGGGAAATCTACTTTATTAAAAACAATCGTTGGCACTATTTCTAGTATTTCTGGAGAATTTCAATTTTCAGAGCAAATAAAGATTGGATATTATGAGCAAGATTTAAATTGGAGCAATGATTCTTTAACGCCACTTCAAATTATTTCAGAACAGTTTCCTAAACTGAATATGAAGGAAATACGTCATCATTTAGCTGCGTGTGGTGTGAAAGATACTCATGTTTCGCAAGAAATTCGTACGTTAAGTGGTGGTGAACAATCGAAGGTGAAACTGTGTGGATTGTTATTATCACCGTGTAATTTTTTAATCTTAGATGAGCCGACGAATCATTTAGATGCAGAAGCGAAGGAATCTTTGCAAAAGGCATTAATGCAGTTTAAGGGCAGCATTATACTCGTATCTCACGAAGCGAGTTTTTATCTTGATTGGACAGATAGTATTTTCAACATAGAGAGCGGTTTAATTGAGGAGAGTAAAAAAGATGATAAATGATAATGATTGGAAAGTGAAAATAATAATGTTTTTGACCGCTCAAACGATTTCGTTGTTCGGTTCATCTCTCGTACAGTACGCGATCATATGGTATATCACCCTTACAACATCATCAGGAGTGATGTTGACCATTTCAACTGTTTGCGGTTTCCTACCACAAATTGCGATATCTTTGTTTGCAGGTGTGTGGATTGATCGTTATGACCGTAAAAAGATGATTATGTTATCGGATGGGATTATAGCAATTGCTACGTTAGTTTTGGCAATTTTATTTTTAACAGGATATAAAAGTATTTGGTTACTTTTTATAGTACTACTCATTCGCTCAGCTGGTACAGGGGTGCAAACGCCAGCTGTGAATGCGTTAATTCCACAAATCGTTCCGAAAGAAAACCTTATGAAAGTAAATGGGATAAATAGCAGTATTACATCTTTAATTATGTTTCTTTCACCAGCGGCAAGTGCCGCAATTCTTTCTATTGCTAGCATTGAAACAACATTTTTTATTGATGTTATTACGGCTATGATCGGAATTAGTATGATGTTTATTATTCAAGTGGAAGGACATGTGAATGCAGAGAGTAAGCAAAAATCTAATCTACAAGGGATAAAAGAGGGATTTGCTTATTTAAAAGAAAATGTATTTATTAAAAGGCTACTCGTTTTATTAATCATTGTCATGATTTTAATAAGTCCAGCTGCCTTTTTAACACCGTTAATGGTAACTCGTTCTTACGGGGCGGAGATGTGGAGACTTACTGCTAGTGAGATGACATTTAGTGCTGGTGCAGCAGCTGGTGGAGTATTAATTGCAGCGTGGGGTGGCTTCCGTAATCGTATGCATACAACAGCGCTAGCCTGTGCTTTATATGGTCTGCTTATGATAGGACTAGGAATTGCACCGATATTTATTATGTATTTAATCTTTAATTTTTTAATTGGTATAACAATGCCATGCTTTAATACGCCAGTTACTGTGTTATTGCAGGAGAAAGTAGAACCTTCTATGCACGGGCGGATGTTTAGCCTTGTGCAAATTGCTAACTCATGCGCGCTTCCTTTAGGGATGATAATATTTGGTCCTTTGGCTGATGTGTTTAGTGTAGAGGTTTTGTTAATTTATGCTGGGATATTCGTATTATTGTGTTCAATGTATGTTGTATTAAGCAGGAAGTTTGAAGTGTAAATAATTATTGTCTATAAAAGGTTTGTGAGGCAATTTAAGATGCTTCATAAACCTTTTGTTTTTATTCTAGTCAATAACAATTTATTGTAAAACGATAAATTGTTATTGACTAATGATTTTATTTTGGATAATATGATGTTAATTAAGAAGAATTATATGAATAGAGGAGAATGTAAAATGAAAAATAAATACGTAGTAGCTATTTCTTTCATGATCTTAGCGATTATTTCTTTAACTATACATGCTTCAAACAGTAAAGTAGGAGCGGATGGATTTCTTGAAGAACCTTTCTTTTTCCTAGTACCGATAAGTTATGTATTGTTCTTTAGTGGTATTGGTGTATTACTATTTGGATTTATTACTTCAAAGCTGAGAAAAAGTAATAGATAAAGTGAAGTTTAATTAGTGAGGGGTTCATCAATCGGGACAAAATACGCACTATGAAATAGAAACATACCATATGGAAGAAAAATAATAAGTGAGCTGAATAATGATGAATCATTATTTTTATAATGGTAGACAAGTAGGGGCAGCTATAACGCTAGCCGGGGCACAGGGGACCATTCATGCTGCGAATCAAGTTATTCAAATGCAGCAACAAGCACAGCTTGCACAAATGATGCAAAGTCAGTATATGCTGTATTCACAGCTTCCGATGCAAATTGTACATTACGATGTGGATCCAGCTGGTTTATCCCGCATTAACGGGCAGTAAAACTCCCACCTCAAAATTCGGCAGGAAAAAAGAAGTTAGGTGGGAGTTGGGCTGCCCGTAAACGCCCGATTGGTGAAGGCTAATAATCAGTGGGTAAGAACAAAACCCCCACTGATTAAAGTTTCACTTTATTTTCCATTCCGTATGGCGGGACATACTTTTTATGAAAGAAAGCGACTCTTATCAGTCGCTTTCTTTTTTATATTCCGCCTATCTTTATTCCAAGGAATGCAAAGGCGATACCGATTATATAAGTGGTACTTATATATATAAATAGTACGCCAAAGTTTTTACGGTTGAAGAGCTGAACGGATTCTAGTTTAAATGTTGAAAATGTAGTGAATGCGCCCATAAATCCAGTACCTAATAATAATTGCCATCCTGTAGAGACTCCGCGGCCAATTATATACCCGAGTAAAAACGCTCCTGTTATATTAATAAGGAATGTAGCAATTGGAAAGGATGTTTTATTTCTTTTTTTAAACCAATTGCTAATTGCAAATCGTGTAATCGCACCGAAAAATCCTCCAGTTGCTACTAATAAAGCTTCCATCATAAGTGATCACCTTCCGTAAGTGACTTCTTAATTAAGAAATCACCTAGTGTATAGCCAAGTCCAGACATAATGAGACCGCCAAGTATGCTACATGATACATATAAGAAAGCCGTGCTCCATTCAGAATGATTGATTAATTGCACAGTTTCTACACTAAATGTTGAAAACGTCGTAAAGGAACCGATGAATCCAGTCCCGATGCCTGTGATAACCTCTGAAGGTAAGATGTTTAGCCGGGCGATATACGTAGTTAGCCATGCTAATAAGAAGCAGCCGGCTAAGTTAATGAGTAATGTAGCTAATGGAAAAGAATGATGCCAAAATGTATGAATAGTAAGACCTAAATAATAGCGGGAAAGGGCTCCTAATATGCCGGCGATGCCAACGATAATATAAATCAATTTTCTCACCTCTTTAAATAGCTTGCTCAAAAAAATAGACTCCTACCAGTAGTTATACTGGTAGGAGTCATTAGCTAAGCAGCGGTTATGGCGAACTCCATCGCCTATGATTATTACATATAGTGTACTAAACATTGCGTTTAATTTCCAGTGGAGAAGTTAGTGCATTTTGTATTTATATAATAGTTTAAGATAAGGAATCATTACTTATAAACTAAATATAGTGATATAAGGTTTTCGGTGTGATAAAATGTTTCGTATGTCTGTCATTTTTTTATTTAACTGAAAATAAAGAAAAGTAAAATCGTATGTTTTAGAAAAGGAGTCGTTTGTTTGAAAAAATTATTAAAAATAGTACTTATATGTATTTTAGTAGGGGTGGGAGTTGTAGGTGGGTTTTTAGCGTATATGACACTTACAAAAGAACAGCCGGCTGATGTTATAAGCTTGAAGGTGGAAAACAATAAGGAGCGCGTAATTGCGCCTGGAAATGAATTTAAAGTTACAACATTTAATATTGGATATGCTGGACTAGATAAGGATCAAGACTTCTTTATGGATGGGGGAAAAGGGTCTGGTTCAAGTAGTAAAGAACAAACGGAAACTAACTTAAAGAATATGCTTTCGTTTTTACAAAATGAGAATAGTGATTTTGCACTATTACAAGAAACAGATATAAAATCAATGCGATCATTTGATGTAAATGGGCATGAATTTTTGAAAAAAGGATTACCTGATTATGCTTCGTCATTCGGAAAGAACTACGATACGAAATGGGTTCCGGTGCCAATAACAAATCCAATGGGATATGCTGAAGCTGGATTAAGTACATTTTCTAAATATACGGTTCAAACAGCGAAGAGATTTCAGCTTCCTGGAATGGAGCCGTGGCCAAAGCGTTTATTTGATTTAGACCGAGCGATTGTTGAACATAAAATACCTGTTAATAATGGGAAATTTGTTAGACTCGTAAATCTACATTTATCTGCTTATGATGAAGGCGGGAAAATTAGAAAACAGCAAGTAGAATATTTAAAAAAATATATGAACAAGCATTATGAAAATGGTGATTATGTCATAATGGGCGGAGACTGGAATCAATTACTTTCTAACGTTCAGTTAAGCGATCCTAAGTTTGTGAAAGAGCGTCCTGAGTGGTTAGTAGAATTACCGAAGGACTTTACTGATGGTGGCTTTAAGTGGGCTGTAGATCCGTCTGTTATGACTGTGAGAGATGATGTAAAGAAATACGTGGAAGGTGAAAACTTTGTCACGATTATTGATGGCTTTATCGTTTCACCGAATGTTGAAATTGTAAATGTACAAGGGAAAGATTTGAAGTTTGAAAATAGCGATCATAACCCAGTGAGTGCGGTATTCAAGCTGAAGTAATCGATACGTATGAGTAGAAGGTGGGGCTTCATATATGGAGTGGTTAAAGAGAACTTGTTTTTCTAACCTTGAGAAAGAATCGCAGAAAAATCATTTATTGTTGTTTATCACGATTTGTAGTTTCTTCCTTGGGATAATCGCGATTGGGTATTACGGATATATTTTTACAGAGAGAGCAATAGCATTTTGGATGTGTGGTATTTCTATCGTAGTATTTGGAACGCTGCTTACTTTTATAGAAAGTATGGAAGCAATGTATAAATACATCATGACATGTATGCTACTTATTATGTCTTTCATTATGGTACAAGCTTTTAATGAAAGCCCAGCTGTATTTCAAATGATCTATTTTACATTAGCGGTTTCACTTATTTATTTGAGTGAACGTCTTATTTTAATCCTTGGCGGGGTAGCAGTTGTTGTTACATTTATACTTTGTAGTTATTGGCCAAATCAATTTTTTGCGTATACAGCGTCATCTGAAGCTGCAAATTTCGCAAGCTTGTTAGCGATTGTAACGATCGCTATGTGGGGTGTCACAAAGATTGGTTCTAATCTTTTGGCTCGTTTAAGGGATGAGAAGCAAGCGGTGATGAAGAAAGCTCAGGAGTTAGAAGAAACGCAAAGGCTTATTGAGGAGACTGTTGTGAAGTTAGATAGTAATTTCAATCATTTAAGACAAAATATGAATACATCGATGGAGTCAATGAGTGAAATTAACTTTGCTTTTGAAGAAGTAGCAGTGGGAACTCAATCGCAATCAGAGATGATGTCACGTTCAGTAGAAGTATTGAATGATATGGAGGGAAATATTGACCAAATCATCTCTCAAGTAAGAAATGCGTCGATGCGTGTTGATAAAAGTTTGGAAATCTCAAAGGGTAGTGTAAATACTTTAAGAAATTTTGAAGCTAACATGAGAAGTTTAAATGATGTTGTTTCACAATCAGGAACGATATTTAGAGAATTAATGACACAATCGAAACAAATTAATGAAATTGTAGATGTAATCACGAATATTTCAAGTCAGACGAGTTTGCTAGCTTTAAATGCAAATATTGAGGCTGCAAGGGCAGGCGAGCATGGAAAAGGTTTTGCTATTGTAGCGAATGAAGTATTAAAGCTTGCTGAAGAATCGAATCGTTCTGCGGGGAGAATTCAAGGGATTTTGAAGGAGTTTAGTAATCAAGCAAGTAAAGTAGAAGTGCAGGTAGAGAAGTCAGAAAGAGTACAAGAAGAATGTAACGAAATGTTAGCAAGTGTTTTGACGAATGTAACGGATTTAGGGAAGTTTATTGATGCGATTAATGATGTAATGAGGGAGATTGTTGGTCATCAAGAAAGTTTCCAAGCTAAAACGACGAATATCGTAAAGGACGTTACACATGCTTCTAACGTAATTCAACAAACTTCTGCAGCTACGGAAGAAGTGTTAGCGAGTGTTGAAGAAGAAAAGCATCGAAATGATACATCGGTGAAGACGTTACATACTGTTAGCGAGCAAGTGAAATTGCTAGAAGATATTCTAGAAAAATAATATCGATGAAAAAGAGCACTTGATAGGAATTTAATTGCTTTTCTCCGCATTTTCTGCCAAGCTTAAGGAGAAAAATACTTCGAAGAAAGAAATATATAGGTGACGCATATGATTGAAGTTAAGACTTCTGAACTTAGTGATGGAGAATTTAATAGAGGTGTATTTGCAACTCGTGATATTAAAAAGGGTGAGTTGATACACTCAGCACCAGTTATCTCTTATCCGAATGAACAGCATGAACACATTGAGAAAACGTTACTTGCTGACTACGCATTTGAGTATGGGGTAAATCATACGGCATTCCTGTTAGGATACGGCATGTTATTTAATCATGCATATAATCCGAATGCAACGTATGATATTGTCTTTGAGAATCATACGTTTAACTTCTTTGCTTATAAAGATATAAAAGCGGGAGAAGAGATTCTAATCAATTATAATGGTGAAGTTGATGACGATGAGCTATTATGGTTTGATAAGGAAAAAGAAGAGAACGAAAAATAAGTTAAAAAGTATAGAAAGGGCACATTCTGTGGGATGTGCTCTTTTTTTATTGATGAAAATAAAGTAAAGATTACAAAAAAATACCACTTTTCTTTCGTATGGTATAGTAAGATATTGAAGGGTATTACTTTGAAAAACCTATATATTTTACAAATTGTTGTCTATATGGTTACATGTCAAGTTTAGTAGTCCATTTGGGTTGCTTTATTATGCGATATATATTTTAATATGAGTGGAACCTCTTATAATTTAAGAGGTTTATAGGTGTGCTTTATGTACACTGTATTCACCACATTAGCTGTTGTTTTGTAATGCATTTTTATGTGGGGATATTATGGACCCGTATATAGCGGGATAAAAAGATTATAGAAATAGAGGAATTGTAAAATGAATATGCACGAGGTTTATAAATATTTAAGTACAGTATTGCCTGAAGGTCATGTGAAGCAAGATGAAATGTTAAAGAATCATACGCATATTAAAGTGGGCGGGAAAGCGGATGTGTTCGTTTCTCCTACGAATTATGATGAAATTCAAGAAGTTATAAAGTATGCGAATCAATACAATATTCCAGTTACGTTTTTAGGAAACGGATCGAATGTTATTATTAAAGACGGTGGTCTTCGTGGGATCACAGTAAGTTTAATTCATATTACAGGTGTTACTGTAACAGGAACGACGATTGTAGCACAGTGTGGTGCAGCAATTATTGATGTATCACGTATTGCATTAGATCATAATTTAACGGGTCTTGAGTTTGCTTGTGGTATTCCAGGTTCAGTTGGCGGAGCATTATATATGAATGCTGGTGCTTACGGCGGTGAAGTATCGTTTGTATTAACAGAAGCTGTCGTAATGACAGGTGATGGAGAGCTACGTACTTTAACGAAAGAAGCATTTGAATTTGGATATCGTAAGAGTGTATTTGCAAACAACCATTATATTATTCTTGAAGCGAGATTTGAGCTTGAAGAAGGTGTGCGTGAAGAAATTAAAGAAAAAATGGATGATTTAACGTTTAAACGTGAGTCAAAACAGCCTCTAGAATATCCTTCATGTGGTAGTGTATTTAAGCGCCCACCAAATAACTTTGCTGGTAAATTGATTCAAGAATCAGGACTACAAGGTAAGCGAATTGGCGGAGTGGAAGTTTCTTTAAAACACGCTGGATTTATGGTGAATGTTGATAACGGAACTGCACAAGATTATATTGATTTAATTCATTTTGTACAAAAGACAGTTGAAGAAAAATTCGGTGTGAAATTAGAGAGAGAAGTAAGGATTATTGGAGAAAATCTACAGTAATCTTTGAATAAAAAACGTATAAAAGTATGAATTATTTCGAAATAACATTTGGGTATTGTTGACAATTTGATTTTGATTCAATATAATGGCTAATAATTTAACAAATAAATTATACGTTGAAAGAGCCCAGTAGCAGTTTGTCACTGTTATCAAAGAGAGCTAGGGATTGCTGGAACCTAGCACAAACAAACTTGTGAATTACACTCTGGAGTATCTTAGGTAACGCTAAGCGGACTAGCAATCGATATTATTGCTAAGAGTGGTATGAATAGCTATGCTATTTATGCAAACTGGGTGGTAACACGGTGAATAATCGTCCCTATGTCGTAGACATAGGGGCTTTTTTGTTTTCAAAAAAATAAAGGGGATGACAAAAGATGAATATTATTGATGAATTAGAATGGCGCGGTGCTGTGAATCAGCAGACAGATGAAGAAGGTTTACGTAAGTTAGTAGAAGAGAAAAAGATTTCACTATACTGCGGAGTTGATCCGACTGGTGATAGTATGCATATCGGACATTTGATTCCGTTTATGATGATGAAGAGATTCCAATTAGCTGGTCATCATCCGGTTATTTTAATTGGCGGGGCAACAGGAACAATTGGTGATCCAAGTGGACGTCAATCAGAGCGTCAACTGCAAACTTTAGAAGTGGTGCAGCATAATGTAGATGCGTTAACAGCGCAAATGAAAAAGCTATTTGACTTTGGCGGGAATAGCGAAGTGAAGATGGTAAATAACTATGACTGGACACATAAAATAAACATTATCGAGTTTTTACGTGATTACGGAAAAAACTTTAGCATAAATAGCATGTTAGCGAAAGATATTGTCGCAAGTCGTTTAGATACAGGGATTTCTTTCACAGAATTCACGTACCAAATCTTGCAAGCGATGGATTTTCATCATTTATACACAAAAGAAGATGTTCAATTGCAAATTGGTGGTAGTGATCAATGGGGAAATATTACGAGTGGTCTAGATTTAATTCGTAAGTTAGAAGGTCATGAAGCGAAAGTATTCGGATTAACGATTCCATTATTATTAAAATCAGATGGTACGAAGTTTGGTAAATCAGCAGGTGGTGCGGTTTGGCTTGATCCTGAAAAGACAACACCGTTTGAATTTTACCAGTTTTGGGTGAATACAAATGACCGTGATGTAATTAAATACTTGAAATACTTTACGTTCTTAACGAAAGAGCGAATTGATGAATTAGCTGTGAAAGTAGAAACAGAGCCTCATAAACGTGAAGCGCAAAAAGTATTAGCAGAAGAAATGACGAAATTCGTTCATGGAGAAGAAGCATTTTTACAGGCAGTGAAAATTACAGTAGCGTTATTTAGCGGAGATATTAAGTCGTTAACAGCTGATGAAATTGAACAAGGCTTTAAAGAGATGCCGACATTCCAATCTTCAAAAGAGACGAAAAATATCGTAGAGTGGCTAGTTGATTTAGGAATTGAACCTTCTAGACGTCAAGCGCGTGAAGATATTAATAATGGGGCTATATCTATGAATGGTGAAAAAGTAACGGATGTCAGTAGGGATGTTACTGTAGAAAATTCATTTGATGGACGATTCATCATTATTCGTAAAGGGAAGAAGAACTACAGCTTAGTGGAATTAGGAGAATAGTTCTTGTGAAAGAGCGGAAGTAGGGAAGATATCTACTTCCGCTCTTTTCATATACACAATTTCGACACAAAAAAGTCAGTATGTTTCGATAATTAAAGAGGTTATATTATTCTTTTGCCGAATGAATAAGTTAGAGAAAATTACGGATAAAGTGAAACTTTAATCAGTGGGGGGGGTTGTTCATCCCCACTGATTATCAGCCCGCAAATAGCGGGATAAAAATAGCCCGAATCATGCAGGGCATGATTCGGGCTTATATTCAGATTAGTAAGCTAAGCTGAATAGACCTTTAATGTGTGATAAGTAACGAACGTTACTTGCTTCTTTCATTAATGATGCTGGTAGGCCTTTAAGCGGAGTATTGCTTGCTCCGATTGTAGCAACAGCATCTTTACGTCCTAGACTAGCAAGTGTTCCAGAGTTGATAGGTGCAAACTCTTCGAATGCTTTGCCTTCTAGTGCTGCGTATAAGTTGTATCCAATTAACTCACCCATTTGCCAAGCGATTTGTGCAGTTGGTGGGTATGGACGACCGTCTGGAGAGAAGACAACAGCGCTGTCTCCAGCAACGAATACGTCTTTGTGAGAAGTAGATTGTAGATGTGCATCAACAGTTGCACGACCGCGGTTTACTTCAAGACCTGATTCACCAATTAATGGATTACCTTGTACGCCGCCTGTCCAAACGAATGTGTTAGCAACGATTTTTTGACCGTCTTTTAAGTCAATTTCATTACCAGCAACGTTTGTTACAGGAAGACCTGTTAAGAATGTAACACCGCGTGCTTCTAAGCTAGCAGTTGCACGTTCGATTAAGTGGTCTGGTAATACTGGAAGGATTTTTGGACCTGCTTCAACAAGAAGAAGTTTAACTTCTTTTGGATTTACGCCGTGGTTTTTTGCAAGTTTAGGCATAATGTCAGCAAGCTCACCAACTAGCTCAACGCCAGTTAATCCGCCACCACCGATTACGATTGTAGCATCAGCTTCGTTTTTCGTTTTAGCGTATTCACGAATACGGTCTTCAACGTGTTTGTAGATTTTGTTTGCATCAGCAGCAGATTTTAATACCATGCTGTTTTCTTCTAGTCCTGGAATACCGAAGTAAGCAGTTTTACTTCCTAAAGCAACTACAAGTGCATCGTAAGATAGCGTAGTGCCACCAGCTAGTTTGATTTCTTTGCTATCAACTGAGAATGACTCAACTGTTGCAATTTTAAGATCGATGTCTTTACCTTTGAAAAGCTTTGTAAGTGGCATTGCAATTGCTTGCTCAGCAACGTTACCAGCTGCAAGGCGGTGTAGTTCAGTGATGATTTGGTGCGTTGGGTATTGGTTAATCACTGTAACTTGTGCTTCTGATTTGCTGTAATATTTACGTACGTTTAAAGCGGCAAGAAGACCGCCATAACCAGCGCCTAAGATGACAATTTGTTTTGACATAGTATGATATCCCCCGTCTTTACTAATTGTTGTTATAAGTTAAATTATTTATTGTTACGTTCTGCACTAATTTGAAGGTATGCGTTCACAAAGCGGAACATTTTTTGTGCTTGTGGGTCTTTTAATAATTTTAATAGACCGAACAGGCCGATAACTTCGTTGCTTTCATCAGCACGATCTTTCGCTTCGATAGCAGTTGCAGCCATGCTTTTCACTGTATCTTTTACAGGTTCTACAAGCTCTGTGATTGCACTAACAGTGTCGCTTTTTAATACTTCATCAGTAGCAACAGTTTGAGCGAAGTCATAAGACTTAGTTAAAATGTTAACAAGCTCAGTTAATTTTGGAAGCTGTTCCACTAGTGTTGTTAATGATTCT
Source organism: Bacillus sp. DB-2 (assembly GCF_003315125.1). Taxonomy (NCBI): domain Bacteria; kingdom Bacillati; phylum Bacillota; class Bacilli; order Caryophanales; family Bacillaceae; genus Bacillus; species Bacillus sp. DB-2. The sequence goes on from NZ_QNRN01000003.1 coordinate 437,960, forward strand.
TGTACCTCAGGTTTTAACAACTGATCAAGTACATCAAGTTGTCCTTGGCTAGCAGAAATTTGTACAGTTTCTTGTTCTGGCTTTGTTTGAGTCATAGTTTCTGGCATCTCCAATTCTCCTTTACGATAGCAATACTCTTATTTTTGATAGATAAGATAGTAAACACTTGCGAAACTTTATACAAAGTTTCACAAAGCACAATAAAATGCCTTTAAATTTATGACAGCAAGTAAGCTGAAATCATAAATCCAAAACCATAATGTCCTACCTATTATTTATGAACTGTCCGATACATGGCTTGTCCGCATAATGGAAAGTTCCCTTATCGGAAAGTGTATATAATATATATCCTATATTATATACTATATACACGTATGTTAACATAAAAATGATTCCTAATTATTTGATATTGATTCTGTAACCTAGTACTGACAAGGCATGAAAGCGCATAAATTATTTTATCTATCTTAAAAATGTACATATATATAAAGAAAAAAAGGAGGAAATGGACAAATTTATGTTCATTTTTTCCTTTTTTTATTGTTCACCTTCTGTAATTAGCATTGATGTGTTACCGCTTTTTTCAAGGTGGCATTCGCCCCAAGTACAAAGAGAATCAAGAATGGATTCTAAAGACCAACCGTAGTCTGTAAGAGAATATTCTACTTTCGGTGGTACTTGATTGTATACCTTTCTTTGAATAACTCCGTCTTCTTCTAATTCGCGTAATTGCTGTGTTAACATCTTTTGTGTAATACCAGGCATGAGACGTTTTAATTCACTCGTTCTCTTTGTACCTTTCGTTAAGTGGCAAAGAATAACGACTTTCCATTTTCCGCCGATAACCTCTAAAGTCGCTTCAACGGGAATATTATATTTCTTCATATAAAAATCTCCTTTGATGAATGTAGATTTCAGTTCTCCAACAAAAGAAGCCAAATAATTTAAATGTTACTAAAAAGTACCTATAGCACTTTAAAGTACGTACTTTTTATCATGTTGAATATGTTCCATAATAGCATACGTAAGAGGGAAATGAGTAGTACGGTACTAAAAAGTGCCTATGTTACTTTTTGGTACCTATCGTACTTTAAAGTGCGTTCTTCAAAAAAAGAGTGAAGCCATTCATAATAGCATATATCAGCAGTAACATTATTTTTGTAGAAGATAAAAAGGCCTTTTTATCACACTATTATGATTGGATTTCTCGCATTAAGGAGGAGTTCAATTGAATTCATATACAGTATCTTCTTCAGCGGTACAGACGAATCGAAGAAGTATGTTTGCTTTATTAGCACTAGCAATTAGTGCGTTTGGAATTGGTACAACCGAATTTATTAGTGTCGGTTTATTACCATCTATTTCAGAAGATTTACATGTTTCTGTTACAACAGCGGGTTTAACCGTTTCTTTATATGCATTAGGGGTAGCGTTTGGTGCCCCAGTATTAACGTCATTAACAGCTAGTATGTCGCGAAAGACGTTATTAATGTGGATTATGATTATTTTCATTATTGGTAATGGAATTGCGGCAGTGGCAACAAGTTTTACTGTGTTGCTTATGGCGAGGGTCGTATCTGCGTTTGCACACGGCGTTTTTATGTCGATCGGATCCACAATTGCGGCTGCGCTTGTACCAGAGAATAAACGTGCTAGTGCAATAGCATTTATGTTTACTGGTTTAACCGTTGCGACGATTACAGGTGTACCAATTGGAACGTTTATTGGTCAACAATTTGGCTGGAGAGCATCTTTTATGGTGATTGTGGTCATTGGAATTGTTGCCTTAGTCGCAAACAGCATGTTAATTCCGTCTAACTTAAAAAAGGGTACACGAGTATCATTTCGTGATCAATTCAAACTTATCACGAACGGAAGACTCTTACTTGTTTTCGTCATTACTGCATTAGGATACGGAGGAACATTCGTAACATTTACGTATTTATCTCCGCTATTACAAGAAGTAACAGGATTTAAATCGAGTACCGTTACAATCATTTTGTTAGTGTACGGGATTGCAATTGCGATTGGGAATATGGTCGGCGGAAAATTATCGAATCATAATCCAATTCGTGCACTATTTTACATGTTCTTTATTCAAGCAATTGTATTATTCGTACTAACATTTACAGCGCCGTTTCAAGTAGCGGGGCTTATCACAATTATTTTTATGGGGCTATTCGCGTTTATGAATGTTCCAGGACTACAAGTGTATGTCGTTATATTGGCTGAGCGTTTCGTGCCGAGTGCCGTTGATATCGCATCAGCAATGAATATTGCAGCATTTAACGCAGGAATTGCTCTTGGGGCTTATTTGGGCGGTATTGTAACGAACTCGTTAGGATTAATTCATACAGCTTGGGTAGGCGGCATTATGGTAGTAGGCGCTGTTATTTTAACAGCTTGGAGTATGAACTTAGAAAAAAGAGATCAAGCAAAATAAAGGAGAGAAAAATATAATGAAAAATTTACAAAGTAAAACAACATTGCATAACGGTGTGGAAATGCCTTGGTTCGGTTTAGGTGTATTTAAAGTAGAAGATGGACCGGAACTTGTAGAGGCTGTGAAAGTAGCCATTAAAGAAGGATACCGTAGCATTGATACAGCTGCGATTTATGGAAATGAAAAAGCAGTTGGAGAAGGCATTCGCGCTGGTATAAAAGAAGCAGGAATTTCTCGAGAAGATTTATTCATTACTTCAAAAGTGTGGAACGCAGATCAAGGATATGAAACGACACTTGCTGCATACGAAGAGAGCTTAAAAAAATTAGAACTAGATTATTTAGATTTATATCTTGTCCATTGGCCTGTTGAAGGGAAATATAAAGATTCGTGGAGAGCGTTAGAAACACTTTATAAAGAAGAACGCGTGCGTACAATTGGCGTAAGTAACTTCCAAATCCATCATCTGAAAGACGTACTGGAAGGTGCGGAAATTAAGCCGATGATTAACCAAGTAGAGTATCACCCGCGTTTAACGCAGAAAGAACTACAAGCTTTCTGTAAAGAACAAGGAATCCAAATGGAAGCATGGTCACCACTTATGCAAGGGCAATTATTAGATAATGAAACTTTACAAGAAGTTGCTGATAAGTACGGTAAAACAACAGCGCAAATCATTTTACGTTGGGATCTTCAAAATGAAGTTGTAACGATTCCGAAATCAACGAAAGAACAGCGTATTATTGCGAATGCTAATATATTCGACTTTGAATTAACAAAAGAAGATATGGAAAAGATTGATGCTTTAAATCAGAACCACCGCGTTGGTCCAGATCCTGATAACTTTGATTTCTAAACTTATAGTGGAAGAAAGAGTGCAAATAGTTTGCACTCTTTTTTATTTTACTTATGCATAAAAAACATTTCTAACTAAATAATAAACAGTAGTAAATTTGTTATTTTATAAGGGGTTGTAGACATGAATATAAAACGATCGTTCAAGATAATGGCCGCTTTTTTGAGTGTTTTATTTGTATTTGCGAACTTATTATTCCCGCTTCAAAAAGCATTCGCGGAAGTTATGGATCATACGAAGTATGAAATGGATTGGAGTTATAGTAGGTCAAAGAAGAAACCAATTCGAACAGAGCTTATTAAAACGGCAGATGGAAAAATTGCATTTTGCTTAAATGTAGATTTGAAATCTCCGAGCGGTCAAGACTTACCTGAAATGGGTAAAGTAGATATTAACGTATACCGTGTACTATTAAACGGGTATCCGCAGAAGAGTCCACAAGAATTAGGCGTTTCCGATTGGAGAGAGGCACATTACGCAACGCAGCTCGCGGTGTGGAATGCGTTAAAACAAATTGATATTAACGATTTAGATTTCCGTAATAAAAATGTAGAAAAAGTAACGAAAGATATCGTTGCGAAAGCAAACGCTAGTGAAGAACTACAAGAAATTACGATGAGTGTAGTACCATCAGAAGAACAAGAGGCAGTATTAAAAAATGAGTTTTTTGAAACAGGTTTATACACAGTGCAAACAAATGCAAAAAGTGGAACGTATAAAGTGCAAGCAACAGGTGCACCAGAAGGCGCGAAGTTCGTAAATGAAAAAGGCGAGGGAAAAACAGAATTTAATGTAGGAGAAAAGTTCCGCATTTTAATTCCGAAACAAACACCATCGGGTGGATTTAGCTTTAAAGTATCAGGGAATTTAACGAAACTACAAGGAATTGCACATAAAGGTACACCGACTATTCAAAATGCGGTTGTATTACTTGAGCGTAGTGAAGAGAAAACAAGTCCAGAGTTGGCGGTAAGTTGGAAGAAAGCAAATGGTCATGATAATAAACCAAATAAACCCTATACACCAAATGAACCACATAAACCGAATCAAATTAAAAGATAGTGGAAAAAGCATTGGCGTTTGCCAGTGCTTTTTTGCATGCTTTGGATTTCTTATATCGCCAGCATTAATGTTTTGATCCGCACGGTATAATGGAAACAAGAAATTAGAAAGAGAGATAAAAAATGAAACTTCGTATTCGTGAAATAACGAAAGAAAATCGGCATAAAATTGCTAACTTAAAAGTAACAGAAGAACAGCATAAATTTATTGAAAGTACAGTTGAAAATTGTTTAGTTGATGCTGAAACAAAATATAAAGAAGATGCAATTTCAGTAGGTCTATATGATGACGATGTGCCTATTGGATATGCAATGTATGGCTGGTTTGAGGAAGAAGAAAAGGCTGTATATTTAAATCAATTTGTCATCGATAGTGCATGCCAAGGAAAAGGGTATGCAAAACCATTATTGCATTTGTTAATGGAGCATTTTAAAACAGAATATAATTACAAAGTGATGTATTTAAGCATACATCCAGAAAACAAACTCGCGCAAAAATTATATGAATCAATTGGATTCCATTTAACCGGTGAAATAGAGGATGAGTGGTTACATGGAAAAGGATTTATAATGAAACGAATGCTGGATTAATAAAAACCTGTCCGAAAGAATAGTATCTTTCGGACAGGTTTTTATTTTAAAATAACATTAAAAATTAGAAATCTAAACATTACGATTTTTGGATTAAATTCATAAAATTGTAATATTAATCTAATCGAAAAGGCTATCTAACGAGAAAGAAATCATGTACAATTCATTTTGGAAAAACTGTCCATAGATGGATGCCTATGAATGAATTGTAAAAAACAATATTTCTATACACATTTTTCATGTATAGACAACAATACTTGTTAGGTGTATTTCTTATCATTACCCGTGATGAAAAAAGGAGAACTCATCATAAAACATAGAGAAAGATGAGGCGGAATTTTAGACTTAAAAGTTTTTGTTATATAAAAAAGCGAATACATATAGGGAATAAAGTTAAGCGGTATTGGGGCGCGAAGTTTTGTTGTGTATTTTAAATGAGTGTATAAGGATAAATTGATTTTGCAGTAAATGAATATATCTATGATGGTTTGCATTACAAAAAGAATAGGGGACACAGATTATGTCGAAGAAAAAGACGAGTAGGGTATTAGTAGCTGGAATATGTATATCTACATTATTATCGCCAGTAGCTTTCGAAGCATCAAAAGTATATGCAGCACCTTTGGAAGAAAATAAGGGTGGGAATTTAGAAGAGAATAAATTTGAGCAGAGGACGTTTCAGTTGCCGGGTAAAGGTAGCGTAGATGAAGAAAATAAACGTTTAAGAGTTACTTGGAAACTTTCTGCTAATGAGCCAACTGGAATTTATGCAGCGCCAAATGAAGAGATTACAATTGACATAAAAGAAACGCAGTCTATTCAAGCTTTCATAGGAACGAGATCTTATGATGAAAAGGATCCAGAAGAGTTTGATTTAAAACCAGGGAAAAACGTTATTTCATCTCCAAGAGGCGGTATTTTATATTTTTATAATATGAATAACGAAGGAGAGGTAACAGCTTCAGTTACGAATGGTGGTAGCCATTTCCCTTTGTTTATTTTAGGTAAACATACGAAAAAAGATTGGGATGAAATGTTAAAAAAATATAAGGATCCTTATGCAGTTGAATTAAAAGGTGAGCGAAGCTTAATTACTACTACTTACGATTCTGTGCAGAAATATATGAAGAATACGGATCCAACAGAGCTAATGAAATTACACGATAAGATTATTCGTTTGGAAAACGCGGTGGCAGGATTATCTGAGGACGGTGTTGGGGTTGCAAAATCTCCAACTCATTATGTTCAGTTTGTTGAAAAACGGAAGCCTGCTGAAGGGAACTTTATGTTTGCGACAAATTATCATACAGGATATATCCCGACGGCAATGAATAGAGTTTTAGATTTAGAAGTACTTGAAAAGGATGGCTGGGGACCATGGCATGAAGTTGGACATTTACATCAGCAAGAACCTTGGAAGTGGTCTAAAGTAAGGGAAGTCACAGTAAATATTTACTCATTAGCTGTTCAAAAGGCATTAGGGAATCAATTAGAAATGGATGAGCACTATAAAGAGTCATTTGAGTATTTAGAGAGACCTAAAGCAGAAAGGGTCATTGATGAAATCAATCCTCTTACAATGTTTTGGCAATTAAATGTAGTGTATGGAGAACATTTTTATCCTAGGTTACATCAAGCTTATCGTTTGTTGCCTCAGAGTGAAATGCCTAATTCTGATGAAGAGAAAAAGCAACTATTTATTTATATGACATCAAAAGTGGCGGGGCAAAATTTAATTCCTTTCTTTGAGGAATGGGGATTAACGCCAAATGATGATACTAGAGAGAAGATAGAAAAATTAAATTTACCTAAATTAGAAAAAGAAATATGGAAAGCTACTGATAGTAATGATATTCGCGAGAGGCAAGTTGAACCGTATAAGGTTCCGTATGGTGAACCTGCTAATGAGGTGCAAAACCTTTTAGTTGGTACGGATTCTGATGAAAACGAGGCGAGTAAACTCGTTCAAAATTTAGGTGAGAATGTAAAAGTAACAGGTAAGATCATATGGCCTAAATTAGAGAATGGAAAACAGGAAGTGTTAGTAGAAATTGAAGATGAGAAAGGAAATAAAAATTCAATTCCTGTCCAAGTTAATGGAGTTTATGGTGACAGTATAATTTTTCAAGGACTTTCAAATGAAGTAATGTCGACAGTGATGCTTCGTCACAATGAAAAAAAAATAAATGTAAACTTTACTAATAATAAAATACATTACCGTTTTGAAAAAGAAGAATATATGGGCTTAACGGTATATGATCGAAATGGGATTGAAAAGAAAAGTGTATCGGCAGAAGGGCAAGAAAATGGAAAACGATTTGCGCTTGAACTAAATGGATTGGATTTTGAATATGGTGATGTAGTAAAAGTATTCCATGCAGAACCAGACCGTTTGAAGTGGTATCAAAATAACGCACTTGTAGATCAAGGAAATGCTAAAAATAAAAAAGAAAAATTATTCCAAATCACTCCGCAAGGGTTCGAATTTAAAGATGGTTTACAAGAAGTAACAGCAGTACCGCAAAAAGTAGTAATTGGAACAGATGCTGAAAAGTTAGAAGCGAAAAACTTCGTACAAGTAAAAGATGGAGAAGTGAGTGGTTTTGCAGAAAAACCAAATACATCAAAAATTGGTGAACAAAAAGTAAAAGTAGAGACGAAAGATCGTTTTGGAAATAAGCAAGTGACGGAAGTTCCTCTAACAGTAACATATGGAGATAGCTTACTTGTATATGGATTAAGCTATGGTACTGACGATATGAAGTCAATTATAACGTTACATCATGATACGAAAAAACTGGGTGCAACAGATACAAAGAATCTGATTCATGATTACTTTAAAGATGAGAAGTATTTTGAATTCACACTGTACGATAAAGAGGGAAAAGAGAAGGGAAATATAGCGGTAAAAGGTTTGGAGAATACGAAAGCTTTTGCCAAGGAAGTAAATGGACTTGCATTTGAGTATGGAGATGTTGTGAAAGTATACCATGCAGAATCTTCTCGTTTACATTGGTACCAAAAAGATTTATATGTGGGAGAAGGAAATAGTAAAGAGATAAAGGAATTAGTCTTCAAAATTACTGGAAATGGATTTGAAAGGTTAGACGGTGAGCAAACAGTAAAAGAAAATCCACAAAAAGTAGTAGTCGGAACGGATGTAGAAAAGTTAGAAGCGAAAAACTTTGTTGAAGTAAAAGATGGAGAAGTAGTTGGATTTGTAGAGAAACCAAATACATCAAAAATCGGTGAGCAAAAAGTAAAGGTAGAGACGAAAGATCGTTTTGGAAATAAGAAAGTGACAGAAGTGCCGTTAGAAGTAATTTACGGAGATAGCATTATGTTCTTTGGTACAAGTTATGGCGGAACAAACATTAAATCGGTTGTAACTTTGAACCATGAAGAGAAGAAATTCGGTACAACAGATTCAGAAGGTAAAATGCATACTTCATTTGCGGATGAGAAATATATGGGAATGACTGTATATGATAAAGATGGGAAAGAGAAGAAAGCAGTATCTGTAAAAGCGTCTGAAAATACGAAAGCATTCGCAGAGCAATTTAAGGGAATGTCGTTCGAATATGGCGATATAGTAAAAGTGTATCAAAGAGAGTTTGATAGATTTAAAGTGTATAAAAAGAATGAATTCGTGGATGCACAGTATGGCGTTCATGAAGTGTTCTTTAAAGTTACGGAGCAAGGTTTCGAAAGAATGGAAGCTCAGCAAAAAATAAAGGCAGTACCACAAAAAATAGTAATCGGAACAGATGATGCAAAATTAAATGCAAAAGATTTTGTTCAAGTGAAAGATGGAGAAGTGATTGGTTTTGTAGAGAAACCAAATACAACGAAAATCGGAGAACAAAAAGTAAAGGTAGAAACGAAAGATCGTTTCGGGAATAAGAAAGTAACGGAAGTATCACTAGAAGTAACGTATGGGGATAGCTTGGTATTTAAAGGGCTAAATTATAGTACTGATATTAAATCGATTGTAACATTGCAACATGATCAGAAAAAATTCAGTACGACAGCTGATTCGAATCCGGTGCACCATTATTTTAAAGAAGAAACGTACTTTGAATTTACATTATTAGATCAAAAAGGAATAGAGAAGAAGAAAGCGACTGTAAAAGGTGTTGAAAACACGAAAGAGTTTGCAAAAGCGATTAACGGCTTAGAATTTGAATACGGTGACGTTGTAAAAGTGTATCATGCAGAATCGGATCGATTTAATTGGTATCAAAATAATAACTTTACTGGTCAAGGTAAGGCGAAAGTAGAAAAAGAATTATTCTTTAAAGTAACAGAAAAAGGTTTTGAAAGAATAGAAGCTCTACAAGAAGTAAAGGCAGTACAGCAAAAAGTAGTAATCGGAACAGATGCTGAAAAGTTAGAAGTGAAAAACTTTGTTGAAGTAAAAGACGGAGAAGTAATTGGATTTGTAGAGAAACCAGACACAATGAAACTCGGTGAGCAAAAAGTAAAAGTAGAGACGAAAGATCGTTTTGGGAATAAGACAATAACAGAAGTACCGATTGAAGTGACGTATGGAGATAGCCTGGTGTATCAAGGTGTGTCCAATGTCACACGTTCTATTGTTACGTTAAATCATGATGAAAAGAAATTACATGCAACATTTACGAATGATGTGATTCATTATCGTTTTGTGAACGAACAGTATTTAGGTTTTACAATTTATGATCAAAATGGAAATGAGAAAAAGCATATAGCAGCAGACGGTCAAGAAACCTCAAAGAATTTTGCAGAACAAGTAAATGGTACTCCATTTGAGTATGGGGATGTTGTAAAAGTGTATCATGCAGAACCAAGTCGTCTGAAATGGTATAAAAAGAATGAGTTAGCAGAACAAGTAGCTTCAGCAGAAGTTGTATTTAAAATCACTCAAAGTGGATTAGAACTAGTAAAGGGAACATTATAATAAAAAATGCGCGTAGATATTGGATCTACGCGCATTTTTTTCTATTACTCAGCTTCAGAAACAACTGTGAAGCGTTCGTTTACATGTTTTGGATTTTCGATTTCATCAAGTGCTGCTACCGCAAAGTCTTCGTAACTTACGTAGCTATCACCTTTCGCATTAACAAGAAGGTTGTCTTTGCCAGCTGTATAAGAGCCAGTGCGTTTTCCTAATGCGAATAGTGCAGAAGGGCTAATGAATGTCCAAGTAATATCATTTGTTTGATTTAGGATTTCTAAGTTTTTACCTTGGTTTTGAGCTGTTGCAAGATATTCATTTGGGAAACCTGGCGTATCAAATACACGCGTTGTTTTCTCTTCGTCTACAAATAAGCTTCCAGCGCCGCCAACTACAAGTAATTTTGTGTTAGGTGCATCTTTCATAGCTTCGATAAGTACGTTTCCTGCATCTACGTGAAGGTGTTCTTGTCCGGCTGGAGCGCCGAATGCATTTACAACTACATCAAATGCTTGTAGGTCATTAGATGTAAGAGCGAATACATCTTTCTCTAAAACTTTTATATTTTCTTCTGTAATTTTTGCAGCGTTTCTTACGATTGCAGTTACTTCATGTCCGCGATCTAATGCTTCTTTTAAAATACGACTTCCTGCTTTACCAGTTGCTCCGATGATTCCGATTTTCATAATAAATCCCTCCAAAGTGTTTTGTTAAAATGTATATCTGAAAGTAAATGAATGTATTGTAATTAGGTTTGTTACAACCTGATGTAACTATTATAGTTACAGGTCGGTGTTTTTGTCAATGGTGTTGTTTGTAGATTTATTTTTTGTTTTAGTATGTACATTTAAAGGGAGGAGAGTCATAAAAAGATTGTTACGTTATAAATCACTAACATTTGGAAAAGAGTAAATTGTCGAAAAATGTTGATTTTTAAATGTTTTTTAAATATAATTCGTTTTATGGAGAAAAGGAGGGGTTAATTGTATGGATATTTTAGAGCAATTTGTTTCGTCAACGAATACAATTCTTTGGTCATATATTCTTATTGCAATGTTAATTGGTTTAGGTCTTTATTTTTCTATTAAATTGAAATTCGTACAAATTACTCATTTAGGGGAAATGGTTCGATTAATGAGTGATGGATTAACTGGAAAGACACGTAAAAAAGGTAGTGTATCTTCTTTCCAAGCGTTTTGTATGAGTTCAGCAGCTCGTATTGGTATTGGGAACTTAGCTGGGGTAGCGTTAGCTATTTCAATGGGAGGACCTGGAGCGGTATTTTGGATGTGGGTTATTGCGATTATTGGGGCGTCTTCAAGTTTCGTAGAAAGTACGCTTGCACAAATTTATAAAGTAAAAGATGGCAGTGGCTTCCGTGGTGGTCCTGCTTATTATATGGAAAAAGGTTTAAATAAACGTTGGATGGGAATTTGGTTCTCTATTCTAATTACAATTACTTACGGTTTAATTTTTAACTCAGTACAAGCAAATACAGTGACATTAGCATTTAAAAATGCTTTTGGTATTGAGCGTTACGTTGTTGGGATTGTGTTAGCGGTACTAGTCGCGGTTATTATTTTTGGTGGTGTAAAAAGTATTGCGCGTATGTCTGAAATGATCGTTCCGCCAATGGCGCTTATTTATATTGCAGTAGCAATTTTCGTCGTTATTAAAAATTATTATTTAATACCGGATATGTTTACAGAAATCTTTAAAGGGGCATTTGGTTTAGATTCAGCTGTAGGTGGCGGTATCGGTGCTGCAATGAAATATGGTATTCAGCGCGGATTATTTGCGAACGAAGCAGGTATGGGGAGTGCGCCAAATGCGGCTGCAACAGCGGATGTAACGCATCCAGCGAAACAAGGTTTTATTCAAACAATCGGTGTTTTAGTAGATACGTTCTTAGTATGTACATCAACAGCGTTTATCGTACTATGTTCTGGTGCATATAAAGCAACAAATTTAGAAGGTATTGAATTAACGCAAAATGCATTAAGTTCACAAATTGGCCCATGGGCAAGTAGCTTCTTAGCGATTATCATTTTCTTATTTGCTTTCAGTTCACTTCTAGGAAACTACTATTATGGTGAAACGAATATTGAGTTTATTAAGCAAAGTAAAACTTGGTTAACGATTTACCGTATTGCGGTAGTGGGAATGGTATTATTCGGTTCTATTGCGACGCTTCAAGTTGTATGGAATATGGCAGACTTATTTATGGGTCTAATGGTAATTACAAACTTAATTGCGATTACACTTCTTGGCCGATTTGCGTATGCTGCGTTGGCGGACTATGTGAAACAAAAGAAACAAGGAAAAGATCCGGTATTCAGTGCAGATTCTATTCCAGGTTTAACGAACACAGAGTGTTGGGATAAGCCGGCGGTAACAGATAAAGAAAAAGCAGTATAATAAAAAGGCGAGCATCGAGATGAATTCGATGCTCGTTTTTTTGTTGTAATTAATGATATTAAGGCTAAAAGATGATTAATATAATTTTTATGAAAAATAAGGATGTTATAATTGTTAACATTTTCATGTCATAAAACCTTACATTTCTTGTCGAAAATTCTTGATTGTTAAAAGTTTTTAGAATATAATCTTCTTAGTGTTATGAAGAGGGGGAACGCAATGATGGATTTTTTAACTAGTGTTATTGGGGATATAAATAATGTTCTATGGTCATATATTATTATTGCAATGCTAATTGGACTTGGGCTTTATTTTTCTTTCCGAGTAAAGTTTGTTCAAATACGTTACTTTGGAGAAATGATTCGTTTACTTGGGGATGGAGCGAGTTCAAAAACAAGAAAAGCACAAAAAGAAAAAAGTGGTGTATCGTCATTTCAAGCATTTTGTATGAGTACAGCTTCTCGTGTAGGTACTGGTAACTTAGCTGGTGTAGCTATCGCAATCTCAGCAGGTGGACCAGGAGCGGTATTCTGGATGTGGTTAATCGCGGTAATTGGGGGTGCTTCTGCATTTGTAGAGAGCACATTAGCGCAAATTTATAAAGTAAAAGATGGGAACGCATTCCGTGGTGGTCCAGCGTATTATATGGAAAAGGGTTTAAAGAAACGCTGGCTAGGGATTGTCTTCTCTGTTTTAATAACAGTTAGTTTCGGATTGATTTTCAACGCCGTGCAGTCAAACACAGTAGCGGCGGCTTTTGATGGAGCATTTAACACAGATGGTAAGTTTGTAGGTCTGTTTATGGCTGGTTTACTTGCAATCATTATCTTCGGCGGAGTAAAACGTATTGCACGTGCGGTTGAAATGATTGTTCCAGTAATGGCAATTATATATGTAGCAGTTGCATTATTCGTTGTTGTAACAAACATTACGGCAATTCCATATGTATTTAAAGAAATTTTCTTACATGCTTTCGGAATTAAAGAAGTAGTGGGCGGGGGATTAGGAGCTGCGATTTTACTAGGGGTAAAACGTGGATTATTCTCAAATGAGGCTGGTATGGGTAGTGCGCCAAATGCTGCAGCGACAGCTAACGTAACGCATCCAGTGAAACAAGGTTTCATTCAAACTTTAGGGGTATTTACAGATACATTATTAATTTGTAGTTGTACAGCATTTATTATTTTATTATCAGATGTGCCTGGAGCGGCTGATTTAAACGGAATTCAATTAACGCAACAAGCGTTAAGTCAACATATCGGACCGTGGGCTTCTGTATTTGTAGCAGTTGCAATCTTCTTGTTTGCATTTAGTTCATTAGTAGGTAACTACTACTATGGTGAAACAAATATTGAGTTTTTAAATGGAAGTAAAGTTTTGCTAAATGTTTATCGAATCGCGGTACTTGGTATGGTTATGTTAGGTTCTGTAGCAACAATTCAAATTGTTTGGGACTTAGCAGATTTATTCATGGGTATCATGGCTATTATTAACTTAGTGGCGATTGTATTCCTTTCTAAGTATGCTTTCGCGGCATTATCAGATTACGTAAAACAAAAGAAACAAGGAAAAGATCCAGTCTTTTATGCGGAGTCTATTCCTGGTTTAAACAATACAGAGTGCTGGGACAAGCCAGCAGTAGCAGATAAAGAAAAAGCTGTATAATAAAAAGGAACGAGCATCAGAGAAATTTGATGCTCGTTTTTTTTATGTTGATAAACTAAAGGAAGAGGGAAAATACGAACATTAATGAGTGTTTTATAATAAAATGTATTTTTTTAAGAAAAGTGCGGATGTGAGTTATAATTTGTGTTAGAATGGAAAATGGCTTTGAGACAAGAGATTTTATGGTTTTTCATATCCGATTGAAGGTTTTGGAGGAGAAATGGAAAGTTCGGATTATTCCTTGTTTTGAGTAGTCAGACGTTCAACGTTAATGAAGAGTTAAATGGAGGATTTTATTAATGAAGTTTGTTATGTTTCTTGTAGGACTACTAGTTGTATTCGTACTCGGCTTTCTTATAAGTTCTGATCGTAAGAAGATTAAGTATAAACCAATCGCAATTATGCTTGTTATTCAGCTAGCGTTAACGTATTTCTTATTAAATACGCCAATTGGTTATATTTTAGTAAAAGGAATTTCAGATGGATTTGGAGCACTTCTTGGATATGCGGAATCTGGAATCGTTTTCGTATTTGGTGGTCTTGTTAATAAAGGAGAGGTTTCATTCTTCTTAACAGCTTTATTACCAATCGTATTCTTTGCAGTGTTAATCGGAATTCTGCAACACTTTAAAATTTTACCGATATTTATTCGTGCTATTGGTACTATGCTAAGTAAAGTAAATGGTTTAGGAAAATTAGAATCATATAATGCAGTAGCGGCCGCAATTGTTGGGCAAGCAGAAGTATTTATTACAGTAAAAGATCAATTAAGTAAAATCCCAAAACATCGTTTATATACACTATGTGCATCTTCCATGTCGACAGTATCGATGTCGATCGTTGGTTCTTATATGAAAATGATTGAACCAAAATATGTAGTAACAGCACTTGTATTAAATTTATTTAGTGGTTTCATTATTATTCATATTATTAATCCGTACGATATTACGGAAGAAGAAGATACACTGAAGTTAGAAAATAAGAAAAAACAGTCATTCTTTGAAATGCTGAGCGAATATATTATGCTTGGTTTCACGATTGCGATTACGGTAGCAGCAATGTTACTTGGTTTCGTAGCATTAATTACAGCAATCAATAGCTTGTTTGATTCAGTGTTCGGTATTACATTCCAAGCTATTTTAGGATATATTTTCTCTCCATTAGCATTCGTAATGGGTATCCCGCAAGCAGAAATGGTAACAGCGGGACAAATTATGGCAACAAAATTAGTATCAAACGAGTTTGTTGCGATGCTTGATCTAGGAAAAGTAGCTGGTGATTTATCAGCTCGTACAGTCGGTATTCTTTCTGTATTCCTTGTATCATTCGCGAACTTCTCATCTATCGGAATTATCGCAGGTGCAACGAAAGGAATCGATGAAAACCAATCAAACGTTGTTTCATCATTCGGATTACGACTTGTATACGGTGCGACATTAGTAAGTCTTTTATCGGCGATTATCGTTGGTGTTATGTTGTAAAAAAAGATGGTCCTAGCTCATAGCTAGGGCTATTTTTTTATGGTAAATTTACATGAAAAAACCAATTATTTAGGAATATATTAACATATAAAAACATTTTAAAATTTATATTGCATTTCGATTAGTTAACGCTTACAATTTGATTTGTAGGTGGTATCAATTTCAGACTTTCAAGTATGGTAGGAGAGAAGAGGCTACCTTTTATAAATTGCAATTTATGTAAACGCTTACTGATTTTAGAAAACAGTTGAATAATATTTAGGGGTTTAAAATTTTTTTAACATCAATGGTCAGACGTCATTCGTTATACGTTATACGACCAATAACTCGTGGGAGAAGTGGAGGATTCACACATGAAGATAGTAATGTTTCTAGTCGGTTTACTTGTAGTATTTGTACTAGGTTTCCTTATAAGTTCAGATCGTAAGAAAATTAAATATAAACCAATTGCACTTATGCTCGTAATTCAATTGGTACTTGCGTATTTCTTACTAAATACAAAGATCGGATTTGTATTAGTAAAAGGGATTGCAGATGGATTTGGCGCTATTTTAAAATTTGCGGAAGCTGGGGTTAATTTCGTATTTGGTGGTCTAGCAAACGATGGACAAGCACCATTCTTCTTAACAGTATTATTACCAATTATTTTCTTAGCAGTATTAATCGGGATCTTACAACATATTAAAGTTTTACCGATTATCATTCGTGCAGTCGGTTTCGTATTAAGTAAAATTAACGGTTTAGGAAAACTAGAATCATATAATGCGGTAGCAGCTGCAATTGTTGGTCAAGGTGAAGTATTCATTACAGTAAAAGATCAACTAAGCAAATTACCGAAAAATCGTTTATACACACTTTGTGCATCTTCTATGTCAACAGTATCGATGTCAATCGTAGGTTCTTACATGAAAATGATTGATCCAAAATATGTAGTAACAGCACTTGTATTAAACTTATTCAGTGGATTCATTATCGTTCATATCATTAATCCATATGAAGTAAAAGAAGAAGACGATATTTTAGAATTACAAGAAGATAAAAAACAAACATTCTTTGAAATGTTAGGCGAATATATTATGCTTGGTTTCTCTATCGCTGTAACAGTAGCGGCGATGTTAATCGGTTTCGTAGCATTAATTACAGCAATTAACGGTGTATTCGATTCAATTTTCGGAATCACATTCCAAAGTATTTTAGGATATGTCTTCTCACCATTAGCATTCGTAATGGGTATTCCAACATCTGAGATGCTAACGGCAGGACAAATTATGGCAACGAAATTAGTAACGAACGAATTCGTTGCAATGCTTGACCTTGGTAAAGTAGCTGGAGACTTATCAGCTCGTACAGTAGGCATTTTATCTATCTTCCTTGTATCATTTGCGAACTTCTCATCAATCGGAATTATCGCAGGTGCAACGAAGAGTATCGATGGCAAACAAGCAAATGTTGTATCATCATTCGGACTAAAACTTGTATACGGTGCAACGTTAGTAAGTATATTATCAGCGATTATCGTTGGGGTTATGCTTTAATAAATAACAAAGAAGTCGTTTATCTCTCACTTCGGGGGATAAACGACTTTTTGTTTAACTTGCTTTATCCAAGTCTTTCTTAAACCGTGGTCTCTCTAAATAAGTTCCCAGTCTCCACACATACTCCACAGGCCCCATTCGGTATTTCTGTAGCCAATAGGTACTAACGAATAATTGAATCGTATAAATTCCAATGGTTAAAAGAATACCGAAGAAGTATCCGATTTTACCGTATAAGCCAAACCCATATGCGTAAAAAATAGTTGTTGCGATAATAGATTGCGCTAAGTAATTACTAACCGACATTTTTCCCATGTTCGCCATGTATGTTAGTAAACGCGCTACCTTTTTGTAATGGAATAATAAAATAATCGTGCTTCCGTAAAAGAAGGTCATGGTTACTGGTGTAAGACTATCTTGTAACATAATTAAAATCGGATGTTTCACGAATATGGCTAAGATTTTAATTGTAAAAGAGAAAATCCCAGTGATAAGCCATATTTTTTTGACAGCAGGTATATGTTGATCGACCTCAAATAGCCAGCCCTTTTTCCCCACATACATTCCGAGTAAGAAAAGTGGAGACATAAAAATTATTGCGAAAATTGATATGAAAACTAATCCGAATACACCGTTAATCCCCATATAATCAAAAGGATTTTCAGTCAATCTAAAGTTGACATGATCCATATAGCTTCCAGTCTTATGGACCTTATGTTCCTTTTCAGTATAAGGTGCGAAATCATCATAGGGGTTCGATGTTGATTCCGATTGGTAAGATGCGAGCATAATGAGTGCTAGTAAAATAGATGCCCAAATGAGCAACGTTTTCGGTCTTCGATTGATGAACATCATTAAGAAAATCCCGATAACCCCGTAGGCAAATAAAATATCTCCCTCCCAAACAAAGGTGCCGTGAATGTAGCCTAGTAGTAAAAGAATGATAATACGTCTTATGTATGTGGGGAAGAATTTTTTTCCTTTCGCAATAATACTTTTTTGCAACAAAATAATGCTAAGACCAAATAAAAAAGAGAATAGGGACATGAAATTGTGGGTGCCGAAAAATTGAATAAACCAATTAGCGCCTTCATCAAGTTTTCCAAATATGTAAGTTGGTTTTTCACTGGCAAAGAATCCAAATTGAATTAAGGTCATATTGACAAGTAAAATACCCAACAAAGCGAAACCACGGATTGCATCAACAGCTTCTACACGCTGATTCATTTTTTCTCTCCTCGTATATTATTTAACATTGAAAATAATACCATTTTTTTACTGGTACTATGTCAAATACAAGGAAATTTAAGGTGATTTTAAGCTAGAGAAAAAATAAAAAAATCACCTTAATACATTCATTAAGGTGATTGGAATACTACTCAGCTGGAGGCGTAAATGTACGTTTCTCTAATTCAGCATCTAGCATAAATAATGCGTTTGAATCGTTTGTAATACGTTTTAATTTTTGGATGATGCTATCAAATGAAGCTTCTTCTTCTACTTGCTCGTCAACGAACCATTTTAAGAAGGTAATTGTTGCGTGTTCACGCTCATCCCAAGCGATATCAGATAAGTGATAAATGCGCTTCGTTACTTCACGTTCATGCTCAAGTGCTACTTCAAAAGCATTCAATACAGACTCATATTCGTTATTAGGATGATCAAATCCAGTAATAATAGCGCGCTCGCCGCGGTCATTAATGTAGTTGTAAAGCTTCATTGCGTGGAAACGCTCTTCTTCAGCTTGTACAAGGAAAAAGTTAGCGAATCCATCGTAGCTTTCCGCTGTACAGTAAGCAGCCATTGCCATATAAGCGTGTGCAGAGTAAAATTCAAAGTTCATTTGTTCATTTAATGCGTCGTGCAATTTTTTAGATAACATAAAATCCCCCTTATTATTTTGACAAGAACATTATATCACAATTGATAATGTTCTCATTTAGATGTTTCGAATCTTTTTGAAAGCTTTGTGACGTGTGTTTCCATAATGTCTTGTAAATCCAAATCATATTTTTGTGAAAGAACAATAAGATTAGATAGTACATCACCAAGTTCTTCTTTTAGTTCTTGTTTTAGCTCTTCTTGTGTTTTTATTTGTTCATCAGGGCGATCACGACCGATTTCAATTGCGCGAACAACGCGTGAAACTTCCCCAACTTCCTCAGTTAAGAAATTTAAGCGAATAAAGGAGTTGTACTGTGACCAGCTTCGTTTTTCGTAAAATTCCTCCACCCATCTTTGAAATGCGACGATATCCATTTCTTCCTCATCCCTTCAATATGTTGTACAATACTCATTGTATCATAACAATATATAGTTTCGGGGTGTAGGAATGAGAAAGATTTGTGTGTTTGCAGGTTCAAATTTAGGGGGAAGACCAGAATTTAAGGAGCAGGCAATAGAGTTAGGGAAAATGTTTGTTGAGAACGATTATGAGCTTGTATACGGCGGTTCATGCGTTGGATTAATGGGAGAAGTAGCAAACGAAGTTCTTCGTTTAGGTGGACGTGTAACAGGTGTTATGCCGCGTGGTTTATTCCGTGGTGAAATCGTTCATACAGGATTAACAGAATTAATTGAAGTAGAAACGATGCACGAACGTAAAGCGAAAATGGCAGAGCTTGCGGATGCTTTCATTGCATTACCAGGCGGATACGGAACATTTGAAGAGCTATTTGAAGTTGTATGTTGGTCACAAATTGGTATACATGATAAGCCAGTTGGTTTATTAAACATTAAAGACTTTTACGGGCCAATTCTGCAAATGGTTGATCGCGCAGCGGAAGAAGGCTTTATGAACCCGTCGAATAAAGAGTTAATCGTTTCAGCTGAGACGGCTGATAAACTAATTCATGAAATACAAAATTACGAGCGTCCTGTTTTGGGAACTAAGTGGAAGCAGTTATCATAGTACATTTTTATAGTGGATTTTGGAAACACATGTCTTTTTATCGCAAAAAGACATGTGTTTTTAATTTGGTTAAATATGTTAACGTTGAGATATAATGTTTTTTTGGAAAGGAGAAATAGATGGAGGAGTTTGTGTATTTACGGCCTGTTTTTAAAAGTATTTTAGCGGCGTCTATTTTGGTTATGCTAATTGTTTCAACACAGAAGAAAGAGCTGATTAATGAGTTTTCGCTTTGGTTTATTTCGGTATTGTGTATCGGTGTTTCGGCGATAACACTTTTTATGTCAGGGTTTATCGTTGATGAGTATAGTCTAAGTGGAGATCCACAATCGTTTTGCATGTTTATTGCGATTGGCTGTATTAGCGGCTTGAATTTTATTATTTATTATAAACGGAAATAAAAAAAGGCATTCCATATTACTTCGGAATGCCTTTATCATTTTGATTACTTTGTTTTTTATACAGGTACCAGCCACCCCAACCGCCACCAATAGCTACAACAACGAGGAAAGCATAGTCTTTAACCTCGACACGTATGTTGAAAATATTAGCTATGAGTAAGAGAATCCCAACTGTTATTAACGCAAAAAATGCTCTAATTAAGTAGTCTTTCAACTGAACCACTCCCGCCATTTAAGTAGTAAATGATGAACTTGGACAAGCTTTTTGGATCTAATTACTAAAGGGTGTTTCCTATATTTTAACATAAAAGAGATTGTAATATATTGATAAAAGTAGAAAAGGTGAGTGCTAATATTGTCGTGATTTGTTGGTAAAGCGATATTCTTTGTCGAAACGTTGATATATCGTGAATTACGATCGATATAATTTTATGTATTATCAAGTGCGACCAATCAATAGAAAAAAGCGACTCTGAACGAGCCGCTTCCGCTTTAAGTGGTATCTAGCTCCAGCGGCTAGAATGTTCGGTGGCTTCGCTTTTTCCTGCGAGGCAAAGAGCGCCTCTACGTCAAAAGCTCCATCCCCCTCACATTCTGAGCGAGCCGCTTCCGCTTTTAGTGGTATCCAGCTCCAGCGGCTAGAACAGTCGGTTGTTTCACTCCTTCATTCGAGGCAAAAAGCGCCTCGGAATCAGGAGTTCCAACACCCTCCTGTTCTGAACGAGCCGCTTCCGCTTTTAATCTATTATTGATTCAAGAATGCACGTAGCATCCAAGCGTGTTTTTCTAGTTCCGTGTAGATGCCTAGTAGTAGGTCAGATGTCATTTCGTCGTCAGATTCTTGAGCGATTACCATGCCTTTTTTCAGTTCAGTTAGCATCATTTCGTAGTCTTTCATGATTGCTTCGACCATCCCTTCTGCAGTTTCTCCGTAAGCTGCTTCTTGAATAGAAGATAGTTCTAAGTATTCTTTCATTGTTGCTACTGGTTTGCCGTCAATTGCTAAAATGCGTTCTGCGATTTCATCGATGTGAGTAGCTGATTCTGTGTAAAGCTCTTCAAATTTTTCATGTAGTGTGAAGAATTGAGGTCCTTTTACGTACCAATGGAAGTTGTGTAGTTTTGTAAATAAAACGCTCCAGTTTGCTACTTGTTTGTTTAATGCTTCGATTACTTGTGTATTCATTATGATCAATCTCCTCTTGAGTTATTATTTTATACGAATTACTAATTTATAATTATTATAATCTAGTAATTTGTATAAATCAACCCTTTTGCTGGAATTAATTTGAACAAATTATGAACTGTTGTAAATAAAAAATCCCTATTACTATGAAGTAATAGGGATTTTTTATTATATAGCTCCAGCGGCTAGAATATTCGGTGGCTTCGCTTTTTCCTGCGAGCCTCTTCCGCTTTTAGTTGTTATCCAACTTGTTTCTTCTCTTCTAAATCTTGCCCATCCCAACACTCTGTATTTTTTAAGCCAGGGATAGAACTTGCAACGAAGACAGGATCTTTTCCTTGTTTCTTTTGTTTTATATAGTCTACTAATGCTGCGTAGGCGAACTTGCTAAGGAATGAGATGGCAATTAAGTTTGTGAATACCATTAGTCCCATAAAGAAATCAGCTAAACTCCAAACTGTTTGAAGGGCAGCGATAGATCCGAAGAACACCATTCCGACAACTGCAACACGATAAATCAGTAACCATGTTTTGCTTTCTTTAATGAATGCGATATTTGTTTCACCATAATAGTAGTTTCCTAGTAAAGAACTGAAAGCGAATAGGAAAATAATAATCGCTAAGAAAGTGCTTGCCCACGGTCCAATTTGTGAACTTAATGCTTGTTGTGTTAATTCAATACCTTCTAAATTCGATCCTTTGTAAAGTCCAGAACATAATACGATAAACGCTGTTGATGTACATACTAAGAATGTATCTACGAAAACGCCTAATGCTTGAACAAGTCCTTGTTTTACAGGGTGAGATACATCTGATGTTGCTGCTGCGTTAGGGGAGCTACCCATACCTGCTTCTGTCGCGAATAAACCGCGCTGAATTCCGAATTTGATTGCTGCGCCAATGCCACCAGCGATGGCTTGGTCTAAACCGAATGCACCATTAAATATTTCCATGAAAATGCTTGGTAACATATTGAAGTTGTTAATAACGACAAAAACAGCTACTCCGATATAAATGATTGCCATTGGAGGAACAATCATTTCTGTAATACGTGAAATGCTTTTAATACCGCCAAAAATAATTACCGCAACTAATAAAGCTAAAACAGCTCCTACGATAGTTCGTTCTAGTCCAAAAGCATTTTCAAACGCTATTGTTACTGTATTTGCTTGTACAGAATTGAAAATTAATCCGTACGCAACTGTAATAAGAAGTGAAAACCAAACACCCATCCAGCGTTTGTTTAATCCTTTTTCCATGTAATATGCTGGTCCACCACGGAACCTGCTTCCATCTTTTACTTTAT
The DNA here is from genome assembly GCF_003315125.1 of Bacillus sp. DB-2. Taxonomy (NCBI): domain Bacteria; kingdom Bacillati; phylum Bacillota; class Bacilli; order Caryophanales; family Bacillaceae; genus Bacillus; species Bacillus sp. DB-2. The sequence continues at coordinate 460,750 of NZ_QNRN01000003.1, forward strand.
AAATTTGCGCGAGCGTACATTCTACGAAACTAGTAGCTGCTCCAAGGATAGCGATAAACCACATCCAAAATATTGCGCCGGGTCCACCCATTGAAATGGCTAATGCTACACCAGCTAAGTTTCCGATACCGATACGTGCCGCTGCACTTAAGCAAAATGCTTGGAATGGAGAGATGCTATCTTTCTTTTTTTCTTTTCGATTAAATCCTTTACTAATTAAACTGACCATCTCACCGAAATGAGTAATTTGGACAAATTTTAATTTGAAAGAGAAATAAAGACCGAAGCCGATTAGCATTGCAATAAGAATATATGACCATAAAATATTATTCGTTACCTCAAGGAATCTGCTAAAGATATCAACCATATAATACACTTCCTTTTTTTCGTAATAAGAAAATTATATGCAAAAAATATACCAGAATCAATTTTTCTAAAAAATCATGTTACTTAAATGCATTTTGTGTTATGATTATGTTACATCGTAATATTTTTAGAATTATTTACATTTTAAAAAACTAAATTTAAAGCGAAAAAGAGGGGATAATTTGAAAGAAGAATCTTTATTGAAAGTAAGTCTTAAGAGTTTGAAAATAAGAAGTAATTTATTTTTTATCATTACATCTTTAAGTATCTTTTTAGGAGCCACTTATTATTACAATAAAAGATTTCCAAGTCATAGGTATCCTGAATGGTTAGAATTTCTAAAATTGATTGGATGAACAAAAGACAGAAAAACAGAAAATTAAAATAAAGAAGTTATGGAGGAGCTAAATATGAATATTAGAGAAAGTGAACTTCCGGGTATTGGTTACAAATTTCAAATCGTTACGAAAGGTAACGAAAAGATGGTGATTGTCATTCATGATGATGGGCGTAGAGAAATGTATCATTTTGATTCAGACCATGAAGAAAGCATCTCAAGTATTTCATTACGTGACTCAGAGGCAAGACAAATTGCAGCAATATTAGGCGGGATGGTATATAAGCCTAGGGCATTAGAAAATGTTGAGATGGTCTTTGAAGGTTTAGCAATTGAGTGGTTTAAAGTGGAGAATGCAGCACCAGCAATTGGAAAAACAATTGGTGATCTTGAAATAAGAAAAACATATAGCGTAACGATAATTGCAGTTATGAAAAAGAATATGAAAAAGCTATTTAATCCAGGTCCAGACACGGTGATTGAAGAAGGAGATATGCTTGTAGTTTCAGGTGAGAGAGAAGAAATTAAAAAAATTATTAATGAATTACTTTCGAATAGGGGGACTGACTAGATGGATACTTTAATTTTTGAAGTTGGTACAGCTTTAGTTTTAGTAGCAATTGCGGCGGTAATTGCTGGAAAGTTTAAATTCTCAGTAATTCCTTTTCTAATCGTTCTTGGCATGTTAGTAGGGCCGCACGCGCCGACAATAGGTGTTATCGATCTCAAATTTATTGAAAGTGCAAATGTGATATCCTTCCTTGGAAGGATTGGCGTTCTGTTCCTTCTTTTCTATCTGGGATTAGAGTTTTCGATGAAAAAACTAATTAAATCTGGACGTTCTATCGCGATTGGTGGAACAATCTATATTTTGATTAACTTTTCGCTAGGATTATTATACGGATTTATAATGGGATTCCCATTACTCGAAATCTTAATTATTGCGGGTATTATTACGATTTCTTCTAGTGCTATCGTTGCAAAGGTATTAGTTGATTTAAGAAGAACTGGTAATAATGAAACCGAATTAATTTTAGGAATTATTATGTTTGAAGATATATTCCTTGCTGTATATTTATCAGTAGTTTCTGGCTTAGTTCTTGGGGATCACGCTTCCTTCTTAGGTGCCCTTACTTCAATTGGAATTGCTTTAGGATATATGCTTCTATTCTTTATTGTGGCTAGAAAAGCAACGCCGTTATTAAATAGATTGCTCAATATTAGTTCAGATGAAATTTTTATTATTGTGGTATTTGCTTCGTTGTTCTTTATTGCAGGTTTTTCAGAAACAATTCACGTTGCAGAAGCAATCGGGGCACTTCTTTTAGGGTTAGTTTTCTCTGAGACAGAGCATAGTGATCGAATTGAACATCTTGTTGTTCCATTTAGAGACTTCTTCGGAGCTATCTTCTTCTTCAGTTTCGGATTAAGTATCGATCCGTTTTCATTGGGCGGAGCAATATGGTTAACGTTAGGTGCTGTACTTCTGACGATAATCGGAAACTTTGTAGCAGGGATGATTGCGGGACGACAAGCTGGATTATCTCATAAAGCATCAACAAATATTGGATTAACAATCGTTTCAAGGGGAGAATTCTCAATCATTATGGCTAATATCGGTATCGCGGGTGGGTTAATGTCGGTATTGAAACCATTCTCAGCACTATATGTGCTTATACTATCCATTTTAGGTCCCCTTCTAACGAAAGAGTCAAAGAATGTATATAAACTTTTAAATAAAATCTTTAAGTGGGATACGAAGACTAGATAAATTTTTAAAAAATAAAAGTACAAGATATTTACTAAAATGTACCCTATAGAATAGACACTGAAAAAAAAGTCTATTCTATAGGGTATTTCTTGTATAATGAGAGAAAATTGGGATCGGAGAAAGTTCAAAATGACAAAAAAGCTATTTACAGAAAGAGACATTCAAATTCTATCAAATAACCCCTACATAAAATCTGTAAGTCAGAAAGGTATCACTTATACAGATGAATTTAAGCGTATTTTTATTGAGGAAAATGAGAAAGGAAAACTCCCTCGAAATATTTTTGAAGAATGTGGTTTTGATATAGATATGATTGGAATGAAACGAATTATGTCATCAGGAAGTAGATGGCGTGCTGCTTACAG